>JAGNWJ010000019.1:29692-36055 GCA_017986065.1 Rhizobacter sp.
CGTCCCAGACGTGTCCCGTCGTGTTGTCGTTGGACATGACGCGGCGCCGTGCGGCCGTTGCCAGCAGCACCAGGCACAGCAGCATGCTCACGATCGAGGCTGCGGCGACGAACACCGACCAGCCGTTGGAGAAGAAGTCGCTCATCGCGTGCTCCCTTCGTCGTCGATCAGGGGAAGTCGGGCGGCTTCGGCGAAGCTCGCGGCGTTGCTGCGGGACCAGGCCCAGCACACGATGCCGATGAAGGCACCGAGCGACAGCATGGTGACGGCGATGCGTAGTGTGTTCACATCAATCATGGTGTCCTCACTTGACCGAGGTGCCGAGCACCTGCAGGTAGGCAATCAAAGCTTCGAGTTCGTTCTTGCCCTTGACGGCCTCGCCGGCCTGGGCAATTTCCTGGTCGGTGTACGGCACGCCGACGGTGCGCAGCGCGCGCAGGTGCTGCGGCATCGACTCGGCATCGACCGGCGTGCGCTCGAGCCAGGGGTAAGCGGGCATGTTCGACTCGGGCACCAGATCGCGCGGGTTGTTCAGGTGCACCTTGTGCCACTCGTCGCTGTACTTGCCGCCGACGCGATGGAGATCAGGCCCTGTGCGCTTGCTGCCCCACTGGAACGGATGGTCCCAGACGAACTCGCCTGCCACCGAATAGTGACCGTAGCGCAGCGTTTCCGCATAGAGGGGCCGGATCATCTGCGAGTGGCAGTTGTAGCAACCCTCGCGGGTGTAGATGTCACGACCCGCCTGCTGCAGTGCGGTGTAGGGCTTCAGGCCCTCGACCGGCTGAGTGGTCGAGCGCTGGAAGAACAGGGGCACGATCTCGACGATGCCGCCTATCGCGATCACCACCAGGATGAGCACGATCATCAGCAGGTTGTTGGTCTCGATCCGCTCGTGCCCGGATACCGGGGGATGATTATTGGTCTTGGTGTTCATCTGAATCTCCCGTTCAAGCGTGGACTGCGACAGCGGGCACCGGGGCGGGGACCGCCTTGCCGGTTGACACCGTCTTCACCACGTTCCAGGCCATGATCAGCATGCCGGTGAGATACAGCACTCCACCGAGCAGACGCACGACATAGAAGGGGAACGTTGCCTTGACGCTTTCGACGAAGCTGTAGACCAGCGTGCCGTCGGGGTTGACCGCACGCCACATCAGGCCCTGCATCACGCCGGAAATCCACATCGCAGCGATGTACAGCACGATGCCGATGGTCGCGATCCAGAAGTGCAGCTCGATCGCCCGCACGCTGTACATCTTGGTCTGGCCGAACATGCGCGGGATCAGGTAGTAGAGCGAGCCCATCGACACGAAGCCGACCCAGCCGAGCGCACCGCTGTGCACGTGGCCGACGGTCCAGTCGGTGTAGTGGCTCAGGCCATTCACCGTCTTGATCGCCATCATCGGACCCTCGAAGGTGCTCATGCCGTAGAACGACAGTGCCACGATCAGGAACTTGAGGATCGGGTCGTCGCGCAGCTTGTGCCAGGCACCGCTCAGCGTCATCACGCCGTTGATCATCCCGCCCCAGCTTGGCGCCAGCAGGATCAGCGAGAACAGCATGCCGATCGACTGCGCCCAGTCGGGCAGCGCGGTGTAGTGCAGGTGGTGGGGACCCGCCCACATGTAGGTGAAGATCAGCGCCCAGAAGTGCACGATCGACAGGCGGTAGCTGTAGACGGGGCGCTCAGCCTGCTTGGGGATGTAGTAGTACATCATTCCCAGGAAGCCGGCCGTCAGGAAGAAGCCGACCGCGTTGTGGCCGTACCACCACTGAACCATCGCGTCCTGCACCCCGGCATAGGCCGAGTAGCTCTTGAACGCGCCCGCCGGTATCGCTGCGCTGTTGACCAGGTGCAGCAGCGCCACGGCGAGGATGAACGCGCCGAAGAACCAGTTGGCCACGTAGATGTGGCGCACCTTGCGGGTGCCGACGGTACCGAAGAAGACGACTGCATAAGCCACCCACACCAGGGTGATCAGGATGTCGATCGGCCACTCGAGTTCGGCGTATTCCTTGCCCTGCGTGAGACCCAGGGGAAGCGAGACCGCCGCGGAGACGATCACCGCCTGCCAGCCCCAGAACACGAAGCGCGCCAGCGCGGGCGCAAACAGTTTCGTCTGGCAGGTGCGCTGGACGACGTGGAACGAGGTTGCCATCAGCGCGCAGCCGCCGAACGCGAAGATCACCGCGTTGGTGTGCAAGGGCCGCAGTCGGCCGAAACTGATCCACGGCAGGCCGAAGTTGAGCTCGGGCCAGGCGAGCTGGGCCGCGATGATGACGCCCACCAGCATGCCGACCACCCCCCACAGCACGGCTGCGAGCGAGAACCAGCGGACGGGATCGTCGTCGTAGACCGCTACGGCGTGCGCATTTGGCGCTTGAGCAAGACTCATGGGGAACTCCTCCTTCGATTGACATCTACAGCGCCCGATTCTTCCCGCGCCCTGCCGGACGCGGGTTGATCGGCATCAATTACGGCGCCCGACGGGGCATCGCTGAACTCAAGAATCTGCGCACCCACGGCGTCGATCTCCTCGAACTGTCCGCCGTGCAGCGCCCATGCGAACACCGCCAGGATGGCGAGCATCGCGACCAGGGACATCGGAACCAGCAGGTAAAGCACATCCATTTCAGAACCTCAGCGCCGAAGTCTCAGCGCGTTGCAGACCACAAAAAGCGAGCTCGCCGCCATGCCGATGCCGGCCGCCCAGGGCGGCAGCATGCCGACCAGCGCGAGCGGAACGCACACCGCGTTGTAGGTGGCTGCCCAGGCGATGTTCTGACGGATGACGCGCACGCAGCGCTGCGACATGCGGCGCAGTTCGACGACGTCGCCGATGCGATTTGCCAGCAGCACAGCGTCGGCATGGCCGCGTGCGAGCAGGGCTCCTGCGCCCATGGCCAGTGACACGTCAGCCTGGGCCAGCACGGGCGCATCGTTGATTCCGTCGCCGAGCATGGCAACCGTCTCGCCGGCGGTCTGTGCGGCGCGAACCGCCGCCAGCTTCGCTTCCGGCGTGGACCCGCCCAGGGCCGATTCGATGCCCAGCAACCTGGCCATCCGATCGACCCGATGGGGTGCATCGCCCGACAGCAGCGTGACGCGCACGCCTTCGGCGCGCAAGTCTGAAAGCGCAGCCTCGACATCGGAACGCACCGTTTCGTCGAAGCGCAGGCGAACCATCGGCTGCCCGATCGGGCCGAACCAGGTTTCGAGCCCGGTGTTCTCCTGCGCGCAGCCATCGGCATGGCCGACCCAGTGCGCACTGCCCAGCCTCCAGCGACGGCCTTGGGCATCCTGGCCTTCCACGCCCGCGCCGGGTTGCTCGCGCAGCGCATTCCAGGTCGTGCTGTCCGCATCAGGAGCGGGCTGCGATTCGCAAAGTGCCTGCGCCAGCGGGTGACGCGACCACGCGGCCAGTGATGCAGCCATGCGCAGCAGCGTCGCCTCGTCGATCAGTGCGGCGGCAGGCAAGCGGTCACAGCCGCTGTAGCGGGGGCGATCCTCGGTCAGCGTGCCGGTCTTGTCCACGAACAGACGCGTGCAGCCGGCCATGCTCTCCAGTGCCTCGAGCCGCCGCAGCAGCACGCCGCGGCGCGCCAGCGAATTCGCCGCGGCCAGCAATGCCGAGGGGGTGGCCAGCGACAAGGCGCAGGGACAGGTCACGATCAGTACCGACACAGCGACCCACAGCGCACGGCTCGGGTCGATCACGCTCCACACCGCTGCTGCGCCGCCGGCCAGCAGCAGCACGGCCCACAGGAAGGGGGCTGCCCAGCGGTCCGCCCAGCGGGCGCTCGATGGCCGTTGCGACTGCGCCTCCCGCATCAGCGCAACGATGGCCTCGTGCCGGGTGTCGGCCCCGGTGCGCAGCACCTGCACGATCACTGGCGATTCGAGGTTCACGCTGCCTGCCACCACATCGGAGCCCGGTGTCTTGCCCTGAGGCGAAGACTCGCCACTCAGCAGCGCCTCGTCGGCCGAAGTGCTGCCCTCCAGCACGTTGCCATCCGCCGGAAACGCCTCGCCGACCGCCACACGAACCCGGTCACCGATGCACAGCCGGGCGATGCCGATGGTTTCGGTGCGACCGTCTGCAAGCACCCGGGTGGCAGTTTCCGGCAGGGCGCCCAGCGCGTTCTCGAAGGCCTCGGCTGCGCGGTGGCGGGCACGCACTTCGAGCCATCGGCTGGCCAGCAGCAACGCGACGAACATCGTCAGCGAATCGAAATAGACGGTGCTGCCAAACGGTCCTTGAGGGTCGAACGCCGCACCGCTGCTGGCAATGAACGTGATCAGGATGCCGAGCGACACCGGAACGTCCATGCCGATGTGACGCAGGCGCAGCGCCTTCCAGGCGCCAGCAAAGAAGGGGCGTGCGGAGAATGTCATCACCGGCAGTGCCATCACCCAGCTGCCCCAGTTCAGCAGGTGCTGCAGATCCGCTTCGATGCCGCCAGGCCCGGCCACGTAAGCCGGTGTTGCCAGCATCATCACCTGCATCGCGCAGAAGGCCGCGACGAACAGTCGCCACAGCGCCTGACGTGATTCATTGCGGCGTGATTCGCGGGCGGCGGCGGCCGTGTCGGGCACGGCGTCGTAGCCGGCGCGCTGCACCGCGTCGACGAGGGCCGATGGCCGGGTGCGTGCCGGGTCCCAGCGCACCGAGGCACGCATGGCTGCCGCATTGACGGTGGCCTCGACCACGCCGTCGACGCCGCGCAACGCCTGCTCGATCGGCAATGCGCAGGCAGCGCAGGTGATGCCCGACAAGCGCAGTGAAGACACACCGATGCGTCGATCCTCGCGGTCCTGGGCCCAGCGGGTGAACTGCGCCGTCTGCTCCGGCTCATCGAGAACGCGCAATGCGGCCCCGGAGGCGAGCGCGGAGTAAGGCTGTTCGGGAAGCGAAGCGGTGCTCATCGGCGCAGGCTGCAGGTGCCGCGGCAGCGAAACGAGGGTTCGGGCCCGGGTCGGCGGGCTGCTGGATGCATGTCAAGCACGGGAACGGCGCTCCTCGATCCTCTCTTGCGCGGCGGTTTCAGCGCTTGGCGCTTTCACGGCAGGCCGCCCGCGCGGCTGCGTCCGTCAGGGCCTCGCAGCGGGCGGCGGCATCGTTGACGCCACCGGTTGCTGCTGGCTTCAGCGGATTCTGGTTGCGCTTGTCGGGCTTCGGCGGGACAGCCGACTGGTTGCGCAGCGGAATGACGATCTGTGGCGTCACGGCGTTCTCGGGCCGCAATTCGCCCGGAGGCGACGCGTTCTGGTTCATCTCGGCAGGTGACATGAGCCGTGGACCCGGCTTGACCGCTACAGGCGCCGATGCGCGCGCTGCGGGTGCCGGTGCACGCGTTTCTGCCGCAGCCGGCAGGGCTGCGACAACCAGTGCCAGCCCAGTGGTCAAGAGCAGGCAGCGAACATGCATCACGTATCCTTCTTATCGCGGTGACGGCCTGCAGCAGGATGGCCGCAGGTGGCCTCGACGATCAGTGAGTAGGTGTAACACCATCTGCTTCCACGAACCTTGCGCCGTATCAATCCCCTTCGACAACCCCCGATAACCCGCGACGGGTCCCTCCCCAGTCCAGCTGCCCGACGACACCGTACAACATGACCGAACTCGCTGGCGAAGACTCGACCGTGCATGAACCACGTCTCTGGCGCGACAGCGGCTGGACGGCCCGTGTCATCAAGAACGAGGATGACGAGGGATGGGCGGTGGAGATGGTCAAGCAGGGCGAGGTCGAACCCGCACTGGTCGGCCCCTGGACGATGGGGCGGGACAAGAAGAACCCCAAGCCGCTCGACACGGCGGCTTTCAACACGCTGGTGAAGACCGCATCAGAGGTGCTGCGCCGACACGAACAGCAGTTGCATGCGCAACTGCACAAGAGTCTGGTCGTTCAGGCGGACTCCGGGCGCATCACGGTCACCCTCGACATCGTGCCCGACGAGGATGACCCGCATGCGGTGCTTGCAGCTGCCGATGCCGGCGGCCAGCTGCTGGCGCAGGTGCGTGTCTCGGCGGGCTTTCGATTGAGCTCTGGCAGCGCCGATGCGTGGATCGCGAATGAATTTCGCCGGCCGGGCTGATCGAATTCCCGTCAGCCCGGCCTGGATCCGTCGAGCTCGCGAGCCGTGAGCCAGAGTCGAAGATCGAACTCGAGCTGGTGATAGTCCGGCTCCATGTGCGTGCACAGCGCATAGAACGGCTTGTCGTGATCGCGCTCCTTCAGATGCGCCAGCTCGTGCACGACGATCATCTTCAGGAATGCGCCGGGTGTCTCCTTGAACAGGCTGGCCACCCGGATCTCGCGCTTGGCCTTGAGCCGTCCGCCCTGCACGCGCGAGACCGC
>JAGNWJ010000019.1:36155-38792 GCA_017986065.1 Rhizobacter sp.
AGCATCAATGCAGCACAGGTTTCCCAGGGCGAGATGTGCAGCATGTTGGCGCAGTAGATCGCATCGACTTTCTCGGGGAGTTTGCCGCTCGGCGAATCTCTTGCTTCGACCAGGACGTCGAGGTGCAGCGCCGGACGGACGTTGTCCAAGCCGTTGCACCATGCATCGATAGATGCCAGGGCTTGCGGGTCGGCATCGGTGGGCTGCCAGCGCCAGCCGGGCAGACCGGTGGCGAAATGCGCTGCATGCTGCCCGGTGCCGCTGGCGATCTCAAGCGCGCTGCCTTGCAGCGGCAGCAGGCGCTGAAGTTGCGCCAGGATGGGCGCAGCGTTGCGCTCGGCCGCGGGGCTGTGCCGGCGGTGGTGCGCGTGGTCGAGCGGATGGTTCGTCATCGCACCGACTTTAGTGAAGGTCGCCACACCTCCCATCAACCCATGCAAGGCTGAGTGGCCATGGCCTTGATCGGTACGTTGCCTGGAAACCGGACTGGCCTGGGTTAACTTCGGCGCCTGCGATGCCTCGGTGCAAGGCAGAGGCTGTCCCTGACCCGCTGCGGGTGTCAGGGTGCGATGGCGCGGAAGCGGAAGTTGTCGAACGCCAGGTGGTTCCAGTCTTTCCCGTTGCCGCTGAAGGTGATGGCGATCAAGTCGATCGGCCCGGTGTAATCGGGCTTCAGCAGGGTGGGAGCGCCGGTGAAGAGCATGCGCCCCCCCTTCTTCGCCGTGAGGCCGTTGTAGACCGTCTTGCCCTTCAGGGAGAGCACGAAGTAGAAGTCGCCGTTGGCATCCAGACCACGCCGGCTCCAGAAGTCGGCTCCGTCGAAGTAGAACGCAGCGCTGTCGGTGCGGCGGATCCAGGTGGATACACCGGAGCCCATCGCCACATAGGTCGTGTTACCCGAAGTTGCCGTGGGGGCCATGTAGTAATACCTGCCGCCCCAGTCGAAGCCGCCGTACCCATCGGGCATCGAGGCACCGACCGTGGCCGGGCTCACGAGCGCCAGGTCGTTGAACGTCAGCACCGTCGATTGCGCTGCAGCCGGAGCTGATGCGCTTGCGATGCACAGTGCGAAGGCCAGCGGGGCCAGGAGTCGGGAGGCGGATGGTTTGGTTTGCATGATGGTTTCCTCGAGAAGATGACATCAAGGCAGGCAGGACCCGTGCCTGTGGTTGATGAAACAAGAAACCTTTTCAAATCAACGACTTGTGTTCGCTGCTCGGGCGCATGCGGCGTGTGTTTGGGGTGCGGTGGCCCAACGACTGGGGGAATTCACCCAGTGTTCGCGCCGTGTGTCCATGACTGGCCGTCGGTTTGGCAAGGGCCGGTCAGCATTTGGTGACGCGACTCGGCGGAGCCCTGGCAGCGACCATGCGCCGTCCTGGGGACCCGTCTGTCGCAGGCCGACTTCGGGCTCATGGAGTCGGCTGTACATGCCGATAACGCCAGCGAAGGAGTTCTCACCATGATCGCAGCAGTTTCGGCCCCCGCAGACTTGATGGGGATGAGCGACGCGGAAATCGACGCCCTCGTCAAGAACATCGGGATTCCGCCGCGGCCAGCCACCCTGGCGGAGCTGCAAAAGGAGATCGGTCGGGAAGAGCCCGACCTGCGCCGCGTCGCCCAACTGGTCGCTGGCGATGTCGCGTTGACGACAGCGGTACTGCGTATCGTCAATTCGCCCGCCTATGGCTTGCGTCGCCATTGCGAGACGGTTGATCAGGCCATCGCCATGATCGGGCTCAAGCAGGTGACCGTGGTCGTCACCGGTCTGATGCTGCGCAAGGTGCTTCGAACCGACGGACCTCAACTGACCCGCTTCTGGGATGTCTCGGCGAAGCGGTCCCACGCCATGGCTTGCCTCGCGCGGGGTCTGGGCGGTGTCGACGCCGACATCGCGCAGTCGTTCGGGCTGTTCTGCGACGTCGGCATTCCCCTGCTGATCAACCGCTTCCCGGATTACGGCGCGACGCTGAAGTCCTGCAACGACGAGCCCGAACGGCGGTTCACCGAAGTCGAGCAGACGCACCACCAGACCGATCACGCGCTGATTGGTGGCCTGATGGGGCGCACCTGGAGCGTTTCACAGATCGTTTGTCAGGCGATCCGGTCACACCACGACTACGGGATATTCCAGGACCCACGGATTCCGGATGCAGTGACCCGGCTGGTTGCAATGGGGTTGGTGGCCGAGGTGGCCATTCAGCGATTCTCGGGACTCAACAGCAGCGCCGAATGGAACAAGGGCGGTGACTGCGCCGCAGGCGCACTGATGCTCAGCGACAACGATGTCGAGGAATGGATCGAGCGCCTGCTGGAGCAGTTCTCACTCGGAATCTCCTGACCACCGGTGACCGCAAGCGCGAATGACCGACCGGGTCTTCGGGCCATGCCGGTGAATCGGGGACGCGGCTCTCGTCCGATCAAGCCTTCTGCGACGAGCGCGCGCGCCGGCTGGACCGGCTACTTCAGGTGCGACACGAACACTGCAAAGGCAGTCACGAAGCCAAAAATCCCGATGAAGACGGCAATGCCGGCGGCATAGATCTTCGCGAGCTTGTCTCTGGTATCGCGTGCAAGGTGCGTGGTCATGAATACTCCCAGATTCAGAGGGCTGCCCAGCTAAAGGGCCTGTGTCTT
>JAGNWJ010000020.1 GCA_017986065.1 Rhizobacter sp.
TCCCTGAAGCGCCACCAGATTCAAGATCGGCTCCGCGTCTTCACGACCCGGAGCCGTTTTCATCTGTGCCCTCGCCACGAGGCCAGGGCAGAGATCGACAATACGCCACCGACAGCCACTGGACGACACCATGTACCGCTGTATCGCCTTGATCACTTCCCTCACCATCGCCAGCGCCGCACCCGGCTGGGCGCAGGCTTTGCCGACCAGGCTGTTTCCGCAGAACGCACTTCGCGGCGAGGTCACATTCGGCGTGCCGCCTGAGGTGACGCTGAACGGTGCGCCGGCGCGACTGTCTCCAGGCGCACGCCTGCGCGCACAGAACAACATGATGGTGCTGTCCGGCACGCTCACCGGCACCAAGCAGACTGTCCACTACACGCTGGAGAACACCGGACTGATCAAGGACCTGTGGATCCTGCGCGATGAAGAAAAGGCCAGCAAGCCGTGGCCCACCAAGCCGGAACACACGATCAGCTGGAGCTTCGACCCCGGCACACAGACCTGGACCAAACCATGACCTTTTCCGGCGCCGGCAAGAAGGTCTTCATCAAGACCTTCGGCTGCCAGATGAACGAGTACGACTCCGACAAGATGGTCGACGTGCTGCGGCAGGCCGAAGGCTACGAACCGACTACGGACGTCGAACAGGCCGACCTGATCCTCTTCAACACCTGCTCCGTGCGCGAAAAGGCGCAGGAAAAGGTGTTCAGCGACCTGGGTCGCGTCAAGCACCTGAAGTCCAAGGGCGTGCTGATAGGCGTGGGCGGCTGCGTGGCGAGCCAGGAAGGGGCCGCGATCATCGATCGCGCGCCTTACGTGGATGTGGTGTTCGGGCCGCAGACCCTGCACCGGCTGCCCGAGTTGCTGAACCGCCGCAGCACGCAGGAGCGAGCCCAGGTCGACATCAGTTTTCCGGAAGTGGAGAAGTTCGATCACCTGCCACCCGCGCGGGTCGAGGGCGGAAGCGCGTTCGTGTCGATCATGGAAGGCTGCTCGAAGTACTGCAGCTACTGCGTGGTGCCTTACACCCGTGGCGAAGAGGTATCCCGACCATTCGACGATGTGCTGGTCGAGGTCGCCGGTCTCGCCGAACAGGGCGTCAAGGAGATCACGCTGCTCGGCCAGAACGTCAACGCCTATCGGGGCGCGATGGGCCGGGATACCGCCGAGGTCGCCGACCTCGCCCTGCTGATCGAGTACGTGGCAGAGATTCCGGGTATCGAGCGCATCCGTTACACGACCAGCCACCCGAACGAGTTCACGCAGCGGCTGATCGATGTGTACGCGCGGGTGCCGCAACTGGTCGACCATCTGCACCTGCCGGTGCAGCATGGCAGCGACCGCATCCTGATGGCGATGAAGCGCGGCTACACGGCGATGGAATACAAGAGCACCGTGCGAAAGCTGCGCGCAGTGCGGCCCCGTTTGAGCCTCTCGAGCGATTTCATCGTCGGCTTTCCGGGCGAGACCGACGAAGACTTCGAGAAGATGATGAGGCTCATCGAGGACGTGGGCTTCGACACCAGTTTCAGCTTCGTTTTCAGCCCGAGACCGGGCACGCCTGCCGCCAACCTGCCAGACGACACCTCGCAGGAGGTCAAGCTTCGACGCCTGCAGCGACTGCAAGCGGCCATCGAGGGCCACGCCCAGCAGATCAGTCAGGCCTTGGTCGGGAAACGTCTGCAGATCTTGGTCGAGGGGCCTTCGCGCAAGGACCCGGACGAGTTGATGGGCCGAACCATCTGCAATCGGAAAGTCAACTTCAAGGGCGCCCCGCAACTTGTCGGTCAGCTGATCGAGGTGACGATCACGCAGGCAAACCCGAATTCACTTCGCGGTGAAGCCGCTGGAACCTGACCGGGCTTGATTTCCGAGTTCCAGCCCATATCAGCGCTGTCGGGTGCTCCACCAGAGACTGGCAGCGCACGCGAACACCATGCCGGCGTAGGTGATCATCTTGCCGTCGCGCCCGGAAAACAGGAGGCCCGCGACACAAACGATCAGGCTTGCCGCAGCCGCCAAGCCGCACAACCGGATCCAGGACCAGCCGCGCAATTGGCTGCGCCACAGCATTTTGGCCGCCACGGAACTGATGGCTCCCAGCAGCAGGGCAGGTGCAGCAAAATTGGCGATGTGCCACACGACATCGAAAAGGTTCATGGTCGAGAAGGAGCGCTGGGGTTCGATGACGCGGCGACAGAAGCGTCCCGGACTTATCCGGTGTTACGCGGTGGGCTGGCTTCGCGGAATGCTGTAAATTTTGCCTGACAGATATGAGCGTATTCACACTGGGTTTGAACCACGCCACCGCGCCCATCGACCTGCGCGGACGGTTCGCCTTTTCTGCTGAACAGCTCGCGCCAACGCTGCGGGCATTCCGACAGCGCTTGCAGCGCTCGCCAGAAGCAGCGCTGGTGTCGACCTGCAACCGAACCGAACTGTACGTTGGCGCCGACGCGGGTCTGGTGGCCCCGGCGCTCGAGTGGCTGGCGGAAGTCGGCGGGATGTCGGGGTCGGCCTTGCGCGAGCACGCGTATGTGCTGGAGAACGAGGCCGCCGCCCGGCATGCATTCCGGGTGGCGAGTGGCCTGGACTCGATGGTGCTGGGCGAGCCGCAGATCCTTGGACAGATGAAGCAGGCGGTGCGGGAGGCGGACACCGCAGGCACGCTCGGCACCACGTTGCATCAGATGTTCCAGCGGTCCTTCGCTGTGGCGAAGGAAGTGCGCACTTCGACCGAGATCGGTTCGCATTCGATCAGCATGGCCGCCGCCTCGGTGCGGCTCGCTTCGCAACTCTTCGAAGACCTGTCCGAACTCAAGGTGCTGTTCGTCGGCGCAGGAGAGATGATCGAACTGGTCGCCACCCACTTCGCCGCCAGAAAACCCCGGGCCATGGCGCTGGCCAATCGCACCCGTGAACGCGGCGAAAAGCTCGCCAGCAAATTCAACGCCGAAGTGCTGCCGCTGTCCGACCTGCCCCAACGTCTTGGCGAGTTCGACGTGGTGATTTCCTGCACCGCGAGCACGCTGCCGATCATCGGACTGGGCGCGGTCGAACGGGCGCTGAAGGCGCGACGGCGGCGGCCGATGTTCATGGTTGACCTCGCGGTCCCGCGCGACATCGAACCCGAGGTCAGCCGCTTGTCTGACGTCTACCTGTACACCGTGGACGATCTCTCGTCGCTGGTACAGATCGCCGGCGAAAAGCGGCAGGCGGCTGTGCAGCAAGCCGAGGCCATCATCGAGACCGGCGTCCAAGGCTTCGTCAACTGGCTGGGGCAACGGGGAACGGTGCCCTTGATCCAGGCGCTGAACGCTCAGGCTGACGAGTGGCGCGCGGTCGAGATCGCACGGGCCCGCAAGATGCTGACCAAGGGCGAAAGCATCGAGGCCGTGCTCGAATCGCTGTCGCGTGGCCTGACGCAAAAGATGCTGCATGGAACCCTGGTCGAATTGAATGCCACCGACGTCGACAGCCGCGCCGACTTGACGCACACCGTTTCGCGCCTGTTCCTGCGAAACAGCGGCAGCACGACCCGGCGGCAACCAGCGGCTGGTTCGAACGCTCCCGATCCCGACCCTGCCTTGCTGTAGCGCCACATCGCCGGCCGGGCGACTTGTGGAGCACGCGCCGGAACTGGGCGGCACCGCCGGTACCCATTGAACGGCAGCGCCGCAAACCCGGATCCCGATGAAAGACTCCCTTCGACAACAGTTCGAGCGTCTGGCGCTGCGGCTCACAGAGCTCGAGGCAACCCTTGCGGACCCATCCGTGGCCGCCGACATGCAGCGTTTCAGAGCGCTGAACCGCGAGTACTCGGAAGTGGAAGGCGTGGTGAGCCTCTTTCGGCAATACGAGGCCTGCGAGCTGGATGCGTCGTCGGCCCGCGCCATCCTGGAGCGCTCAAACGACGACCCCGAGATGGCTGAGTTGGCTCGCGACGAAGTCATCGCCGCAGAAGCCGAGGCCGAACGCCTGCATCAGGCACTTCAGGCCGCGCTGCTGCCACGCGATCCGGACGATGCGCGCAACGCCTTCATCGAAGTACGCGCCGGAACGGGCGGCGAAGAGTCGGCCCTGTTCGCAGCCGACATGGCGCGCATGTACCTGCGTCACGCTGAACGCCACGGCTGGAGAACCGAAGTGATGTCCGAGAGCGTGTCCGACCTCGGCGGTTACAAGGAGGTGGTCATCCGGATCGAGGGGGAAGGCGTGTATGGCCGACTCAAATTCGAATCTGGTGGGCATCGCGTGCAACGGGTTCCCGCCACCGAGACGCAGGGACGCATACACACCAGCGCCTGCACGGTCGCCGTGCTGCCTGAGTCCGATGCCGCAGAGGAGATCCAGCTCAATCCAGCCGAACTCCGCATCGATACGTTTCGTGCCAGCGGAGCAGGTGGGCAGCACGTCAACAAGACCGACAGCGCGATACGCATCACGCACCTGCCGACCGGACTTGTCGCGGAATGCCAGGACGATCGTTCGCAGCACCGCAACAAGGCCAAGGCGCTGGCCGTGCTCGCCGCGCGACTGCGCGACAAGGACCGGATCGAGCGTGCGGCAAAGGATGCCGCCACGCGCAAGGGCCTGATCGGCACCGGCGACCGCAGCGATCGCATCCGCACGTACAACTTCCCTCAGGGCAGGCTGACCGATCACCGGATCAATCTGACGCTGTACAAGCTGCAATCGGTGCTCGATGGCGACCTCGACGAGGTCATTGCGGCGTTGCAGGGCGCCAGCGCGGCAGAGCAACTGGCCCTGCTCGAAAGCGGCGACGCGTGATCGCTACAACTGCAGGGCCATCGAGTTCACGCGACGGGCTCTCCATCTCGCGAGCGCTGACGTCTGCTGCGGCCCTGGGTGTCGATCGACTGGATGCGCAGTGGATGCTCGAGAAACTCTTCGGGCAGCCGCGGTCTTGGCTGATCGCGCACGGAGATGCACTCCTGAGCGAAGTCCAACGATTGCAGTACGTCCACTGGCTGGGCCGTCGCGCAGCAGGCGAGCCACTGGCCTACCTGTTCGGTGAAAAGGAGTTCCATGGGCTTCAGTTGCAAGTCGGACCCCGGGTTCTGATTCCGCGCCCGGACACCGAGACGCTGGTCGACTGGGGCCTGGAGTTGCTGTGTGGTGACCTGTCGGACATCGAGGAGCCGCTGGTCGTCGATCTGGGAACAGGCAGCGGAGCCATCGCGCTGGCGATCAAGCATCGCTGCGCAGCAGTGGCCATGACCGCTGCAGATGTCAGCGGACCCGCACTGGAACTGGCCCGCGCCAATGCTTCAGCACTTGGAATATCCGTTGAACTCGTGCAAGGCGATTGGTGGGCAGCTGTACCGGGGCGACGTTTCGATCTGTGCCTGGCAAATCCGCCCTACATCGCTCCCGATGACGAACATCTGCTCAGACTGCAGTACGAGCCGCAGAGCGCCCTGGTTTCCGGCGGCAACGGTCTCTCGGATCTCTACCAGATCATCGATGGCGCGACGGACCACCTGACGGCCGGTGGCTGGTTGATTCTGGAGCATGGGCACAGCCAGGCACCAGAGGTTCGTCTGCGTCTGACCGGCGCCGGGTTCGTGGACGTGCAGACGCGCCTCGATCTGTCTGGTCTGGAACGCTGTACCGGCGGCCGGCTAGGCAACTGCAGACGGAGTGCATGACGCATCTGGCGCAACTCGATGCTTGATACTTGTTTGCAATTGCTGACATTCACCGGGCAGCACATAGCGGAGTGAGCCTGTGCCGGCAGGCGGTCTCGTGAGGGATTACGCAACAGCGCCTCACCGGAAGTGCGGGAAGGCCGTAGGATGAGGCTGCAGATACTTGCTTCATCGACTCCGGAGCACGACCATGCGAATCAGATGTCTAGAGTTCGCCAGCGTGGCCCTAGCCCTCTCCAGCGCACCTGTCTGGTGCCAGGAGGGCCAAGGGCTGGACGCTTCAACGAGCACGTGGCTCGCCGGCCAATGGCAAGCGCGGGTCGCACTCGCCCACGCGTCGACTCACTCCAGTTTCTCCGACCCCTACAACATCGCAGCCCACGCGCACGGAGCGCAATGGCCAGGGCGCGGCGTCCTGGGCGACTTTTTCTTCCAGTCGGCAGCGACAGGCACAGTGCCCGCCACTTTCAGTGGATTCCGCGCCACCAGTGGATTGATCGTCAGTCCGCGCAGTTTCGGCGCCCCGAGTTCGCCCAGCGCTTTGCTGGGCGGAAAGAACAACGACGGCAGTGCGTTTCCCTACCTCGGTATCGGCTACACCGAACTCCCTGGCCGCACCGGCTGGGGATTCAGCGCGGATTTCGGCTTGATGGCGATGAACCCGCGATCGACGGTCAAGTTCGGAAGCGCCCTGACGGGACCGCAGAGCATCGACGAACTGCTGCGGGACCTGCGGCTCTTGCCGCTGCTCCAAGTTGGAGTCTCATACTCGTTCTGAGGGGTGCCGTGCAACGACCGGACTCCGGTCAGGGCTGCGCTTTCTCGTGTAATCTCGCGCCTCTTCAAATTTGCCTTTGCGGGGACTCACCATGAACGACGTTCACAAGCGAATAGACGATCTGGTCAAGGGAAATGCGGTGGTCCTGTTCATGAAGGGGACCGCTCAATTCCCGATGTGCGGCTTTTCCGGCCGGGCCATCCAGATATTGAAGGCCTGCGGCGCCACCGACGTGAAGACCTTTAACGTACTCGAAGATGAAGAAATTCGCCAAGGGATCAAGGGATATGCGAACTGGCCCACGATTCCGCAGCTTTACGTTAAGGGCGAATTCGTCGGTGGTTCAGACATCATGGCCGAGATGCATGAGGCCGGAGAACTTCAGGCCCTGCTGAAGAGCTGAGCACTCCAACCGATAGCGCGTGTATTCAACCGCAGGCACCGAGACGCACCGCCCTCGGATCGTGATCGGTGTGTCGGGTGCCACCGGAGCGGTCTATGCCGTACGCCTGCTCGAGCGTTGCCGGCTTGTCGGGTGCGAGACCCACTTGGTCGCCAGCCCGGCAGGCGTACTCAATGTTCACCACGAGCTCGGCCTGGACCGGAAAGCGCTCGAGCGATTGGCGGATCATGCCTACAGCCCCGCAGACGTCGGAGCGCCAATTGCCAGCGGGTCCTTCGCCACGCACGCCATGGTGATCGCACCCTGCTCGATGAAAACCCTGGCTGCCGTGGCACACGGGCTTTCCGACAACCTGCTGACCCGTGCGGCTGATGTCACGCTGAAGGAGCGGCGGCGCCTCGTTCTGATGGCACGCGAAACTCCTCTCAATCTCGCGCATCTGCGCAACATGACTGCTGTCACCGAGATGGGCGGCATCGTTTTCCCGCCCCTGCCTGCCTTCTATTTGAAGCCAGTCAGCGTCGACGAAATGGTCGATGAAACCGTGGAGCGGGTACTTGCGTTGATCGGCGTTCAGGCCGCCTCTCCCAAAGCGTGGTCAGGCCTCTAGGCCCTTGACCTGATGTCAGGCAGACATCACATCCCATTGCCGGCGGGCACCAAAGACAAGATTGGGATACTCCGCACGCCCCCGGCTGCCGTTATAGCGGCCCAACGCAAGGAATTGATCTCCACGCTCGATGTCGAGGTAGTGACGAAGGATCACGCAGCCGAATCGCAGGTTGGTCTGCATGTGGAACAGGCTGTCCACATTGCCGTCACCGATCAGACGGGCCCAGAACGGCATGACCTGCATGTAGCCACGGGCTCCAACACTGCTGATCGCATACTTGCGAAACGCGCTCTCGACCTGGATCAACCCCAGGACCAGGGTCGGGTCCAATCCCTTGCGCTTGCTCTCGTACCAGACCGTTTCCAGAAACGCGACCCGGGCTTCATAGTCAACCTTTCGCCTCTTCAGGCGATCGCTGGCCGCGCTCAACCAACGCAGGTAGGCCAGGCGCTGGTCCATCGTGTCGAACGATGGTTTCGGGGGGGCGATATCGCTAACCGCCGCAGAGAGCGCCGTTCGCACCGCATCGGCCAACTGCTCTTCAGCCTGACCGCCCGCCCGCGCCTGCGGGCACCGGACCGCAGCAGCGAGACCGGCAATCAAGAGAGAGCGCCGTCGCAACGTCATGGAACCAGTTTGTCCAGCAACAGGCCATGTACATCTGAAAGCGGCACCGGGGTGGACTGAAGGTCCTGCCGCCCCTGGTACTCGACCATGTTCTCCTTGAGGCTGCGCTCGCCGATCGCGACCCGATGAGGCACGCCGATGAGTTCCCAATCGGCAAACATCGCACCAGGGCGTTCGCCTCGGTCATCGAGAACCACATCGACACCGGCCTCCCGCAACGAAAGATACAAGTCGTCCGCCGCCGCCTTCACGTTGGGGAATCGGTCGTAACCGACCGGGCAGATCACGACAGCAAACGGTGCAATGGCCGCGGGCCAGATCATTCCGCGATCGTCATGCCGCTGCTCGACTGCGGCCCCCAGGATGCGAGTCACGCCAATCCCGTAACACCCCATCTCCATCAGCTTCGGCTTGCCGCTCTCGTCGAGAAACGTCGCCTTCATTGCCGCGCTGTACTTGGTACCCAGGTAGAAGACGTGACCCACTTCAATGCCTCGCTGGAGGGACAACTCGCCCTGCCCGTCAGGGGACGGATCGCCATCCACCACGTTGCGGATG
Source organism: Rhizobacter sp. (assembly GCA_017986065.1). Lineage (GTDB taxonomy): Bacteria > Pseudomonadota > Gammaproteobacteria > Burkholderiales > Burkholderiaceae_C > PBB1. The sequence continues at coordinate 8,655 of JAGNWJ010000020.1, forward strand.
TCAGCGACGAGGTGAGGTTCTGGCAGGTCGCGTACCCAATTCACTCCTGTCAGGTGAAAACCTTCCTCGTTCGCGCCACAGACGAAATCGCTCATTGCTGCGACCGTGCGGTCAGCAATGACCTTCACCTGATTCGACACTCCGACCGGACCCAAGTATCCGGGCTTGCATCCGAAATGCTCGCCGATCTCTGCAGCCGTGGCGAAACGATGCCCCGTGTTCAGGCCCGAAAGTTTGCTGACCTTGACCTCATTGAGCGCATGATCGCCGCGAATCAATAGCAGCCAGATGGTCGTTCGGGTTCCTGCGTCGGCAGGCAGGACGTCGTCCGTCGCGAGCACGAGCGATTTGACGGTTGACTGGAGCGTGATACCCAGAAAGGCCGCCACGTCTTCACAGGTCGATTTTTGGGGTGTCGAGGCCTTGCCCAGCGCCTGCGTCGCGGCAGGACGAACGTCATCCAACAACACCGCCTCAGCCAGTTCCACATTGGCTGCATAGCTTGACGTGGCGCAATAGGCGATCGCGTCCTCGCCGGTGTCGGCAATCACTTGGAACTCGTGAGAACGGTCCCCGCCGATCGCACCGGTGTCTGCAGCAACAGCGCGAAAGGTCAGGCCCATGCGTTCGAAGATACGCCCATAGGCAGCGTACATCGCGTCGTAACTCTTGGCGGCCGAATCAACGTCCCGATCGAACGAGTACGCGTCCTTCATCGTGAATTCGCGCCCGCGCATCACGCCGAACCGCGGACGGCGCTCATCGCGGAACTTTGTCTGAATATGGAAAAAGCTTTTCGGCAATGCGCGGTAGCTGCGCAGTTCCTGGCGGGCGATGTCGGTAATGACCTCTTCACTCGTGGGCTGGATCACGAAATCGCGGTCGTGCCGATCTTTGACACGAAGCAGTTCCGCCCCCATCTTGTCAAAACGACCCGTCTCTTGCCACAACTCAGCAGGTTGAACGAGTGGCATCAGCAACTCCACGGCGCCCGCGCGGGACATTTCTTCCCGAATGATGGTTTCGACCTTGCGAATCACTCTGAGACCAATCGGCATGTAGGTGTAGATCCCGGCGCTCAGTCGCTTGATGAACCCGGCCCGCAGCATGAGCTTGTGACTGACGACTTCGGCGTCGGCAGGCGCTTCCTTGAGCGTGGAAATGAAGAACTGGGAAACTTTCATCGAGGCGGCCGCATCGGATTCGGGAAAAAGGTGGGATGGCTGGGCGCAAGGGCCGAGCGCTTACCGGCACGCAAGTGGAGGGTTTGCGTTACGCCGGCTCGGTGCAATAATGAAAATAACGATAATTTTGGAGTCGATTATGCTCGACCGTGAGGGGTTCAGACCCAACGTCGGCATCGTCCTGCTCAACCAGAGGAATCAGGTGTTTTGGGGCAAGCGGCTCCGTACTCATTCTTGGCAGTTCCCGCAGGGAGGAATCAAGTACGGTGAGACGCCGGAGCAGGCGATGTATCGAGAACTCCACGAAGAAGTGGGGCTAACTTCTGAGCACGTCCGTATCCTGGCCCGCACCCGAGACTGGCTTCGCTATGAAGTACCCGATCGATTCATCCGGCGCGACGCTCGGGGTCATTACCGCGGTCAAAAGCAGATCTGGTTCTTGCTGCAACTGACTGGCAGGGACAGTGATATGAACCTGCGGGCTACGAGCCATCCCGAATTCGATGCCTGGCGCTGGAACGAATACTGGATACCGCTTGAGGTGGTGATAGATTTCAAGCGCGATGTCTATCAGATGGCGCTGACAGAGCTCGCGAAATTCATTCCGAAGCCTGGAGTCCAAGGCCGGTTCATTCGAGTCGGACCAAAATCCGAAGACCAGCCTGTGGCCTCAACGACGACTCCTCTCGATCAGGGGATCAATGTGCTCAACGATGCAATCCCCCTGGAATTGAAGCCAGTCGCTCCGGGGATCAAGCCCGTAGCTTGATCCTCCGCGCCGCCAGCGCGAACAGGCAACACCCCTCACCAAGCGATCGCGCCAGGACGGGCAGACCTCAAGTAGGCGTCAAAGCAGGACGAGGTTGTCCCGATGAATCATTTCGGGTTCGCCTGAAAAGCCCAGGATCTTTTCGAATTCTGCAGACGGCTTTCGTGAAATCAGACGGGCTTCGCTGCTTGCATAGTTGGCCAGCCCCCGCGCCACTTCGCACCCCTTCGGATCCAGCACGGCGATCACGTCGCCACGATGGAATTCACCATCGACATCGACGACCCCGATGGGCAAGAGACTCTTCCCGCTCTCCTGTATCTTCAAAGCCGCGCCCGCGTCTATGGTCACTGATCCGCGCAGTTTCAGATGATCGATCATCCATTGCTTGCGTGCGGTCATCTTGGGGGTCTGCGCGTCAAGCGCGGTTCCAATCGACTCTCCGGCGCACAGCCGTATCAACACATCAGGCTCGCGCCCCCAAGTGATGATGGTGCTGGCGCCACTGCTGGCAGCGCGCTTGGCCGCCAGAATTTTGGTGATCATGCCGCCGCGGCCGATGGCGGTCCCGGCACCGCCAGCCATCTGCTCCAACGCCGGGTCGCCCGCGATGGCATGGTGAATGAACCGTGCTGTGGCACTCTTGCGCGGATCCTCCGAGTACAACCCAGCCTGATCGGTAAGGATGACCAGCGCGTCCGCCTCGATCAGGTTGGCTACGAGAGCGCCCAATGTGTCGTTGTCGCCAAACTTGATTTCGTCGTTGACGACTGTGTCATTCTCATTGATGACCGGGATCACCCTGAGCCCCAGCAAGGTCAACAAAGTGGATCTTGCATTCAGGTATCGCTCGCGATCAGCAAGGTCAGCGTGTGTGAGCAGCACTTGAGCACTGCCAACCCCGTGCTCACGGAGCTTGGTTTCGTACATCTGGGCCAACCCCATCTGCCCGACGGCGGCGGCGGCCTGGAGTTCGTGCAGTTGCTTGGGACGGACGGTCCAACCCAGTCGCTTCATGCCTTCGGCGATTGCGCCACTAGACACCATCACGAGTTCACGGCCCTGTGAGGCCAGCGCGGCTAACTGACGACACCAATTGCTGACGGCCTCGGAATCCAGACCTCGCCCGTCGTTCGTGACAAGGCTTGAGCCAACCTTGACAACGATGCGATTGGCAAACTTGAGGGAATCTCTCATGGAATGCTGGGGTTGGATTCGTCACCGGCAAACCTCGGATCCGGGTCGACCGGCACTACGTTCTTGAGCTTTGCGACGTGGTCGTAGATGGCACGTATCAGCGGTTCACATCCCTCGCGGGTCAAGGCCGAGATCTGGAAAACCGGGCCCTTCCACTTGAATCGCTTCACGAAATCATCGACCCGCCGACGACGATCCTCCTGCGGCACCATATCAAGCTTGTTCAGGATCAGCCAACGCGGCTTGTCGAACAGCGATGCATCGTACTTCTGCAACTCACGAACAATCGCCTTGGCCTGTGCAACAGGGTCCACGCCTTCGTCGAAGGGAGCGAAATCGACCAGATGAAGAAGCAGATGCGTGCGTTGCAGATGCCGCAAGAAAAGATGCCCGAGCCCAGCTCCCTCCGCCGCGCCTTCGATCAAGCCCGGAACATCGGCCACCACGAAACTCTGCTCGGGTGCCACGCGCACCACACCGAGGTTGGGGTGCAATGTCGTGAACGGATAGTCGGCAATCTTCGGCTTGGCATTCGAGATCGCCGCGATCAGCGTCGACTTTCCTGCATTGGGCATGCCCAGAAGACCCACGTCAGCCAGCACCCGGAGTTCCAACCGCAATCGAAACTGTTCTCCTGGCCATCCCGGTGTCTTTTGCCGAGGCGCCCGGTTGGTGCTTGTCTTGAAGTGCAGGTTTCCAAATCCCCCGTCACCTCCTTTGGCAAGCAGCACCTTTTCGTCAGGAACCAGCAACTCGGCAATCACCTGGTCGGTATCTGCATTGGTGATGATCGTTCCCATTGGCATGCGCAGAACGATGTCCTCGGCCGCAGCCCCGAACTGATCGGAGCCCCGGCCGTTTTCCCCACGGCGAGCCTCATGCCGACGCGCATAGCGAAAGTCGATGAGCGTGTTGAGATTGCGGTCCCCGACAGCATAGACGCTGCCGCCGCGTCCTCCGTCACCACCGTTGGGCCCACCAAACGGAATGAATTTCTCCCGGCGAAAGCTCATGCAGCCGTTGCCGCCGTCGCCGGCGGCAATATCTATCGTGGCTTCATCGACGAATTTCATGGGAAGGACAAGACTTGTAGTTGCGGCGGGGAAACTCGATCACGCTGACGGGAAGAGTCAATGGCAGGCGTCAGTATGGGTTCGAGATGCCTTGAGCACCATGCCACACATCCATGGTCAGATCGCAAAAAAGAAAGCCCCGGCAAGCCGGGGCCCTTCGATGCGTGAGTACGGTTCAGACCGCCTTGATGCTCACGGTACGACGATTGCGCGGACCTTTGACGGCGAAGACAACCTCGCCATCAACCAAAGCGAACAAAGTGTGATCCTTGCCAACTCCGACATTCGTTCCGGGGTGAAACTGCGTACCGCGCTGGCGAACGATGATGGAGCCAGCAGGGATGGATTCGCCACCAAATGTCTTGACGCCGAGCATTTTCGGCTGTGAGTCACGGCCGTTCCGCGTGGAACCGCCGCCTTTTTTCTGTGCCATGAGTTACTCCTCGATGTATTGGGAATTTCAGCCGTTGACGGCGCGGATTTCGATTTCCGTGAATGCCTGACGATGGCCCTGACGCTTCTGGTAATGCTTGCGGCGGCGCATCTTGAAGATACGGACCTTGTCGTGGCGGCCCTGCGCCGTCACGGTTGCGGTGACCGAGGCGCCCGTCACCAGGGGACTCCCAATTTGCAGGTCGGCGCCACTGCCGATCGCGAGCACATGGTCCAGCGTGATTTCCTGGCCAACGTCCGCAGTGATCTGCTCGATTTTGAGTTTTTCGCCAGCGGCAACCCGATACTGCTTACCGCCGGTCTTGATGACTGCGTACATTTCAGCCCTTTCGATTGGATTTCGCGTTGCGATGCCAAAAACACAGGCAGCGCATTGCACAACCGCGCATTGTATCCGGAAAACACTCGGTAGCGCCAGTGCCTGCCGAAGCGCCTGCCGCCCGGCGCAGTGCGCTCACTGATTTCTATAATTCGCTTTTTTGACAAAAGGACAGCGTGCGCGCCGAACTCCCAGTCTGCTCTGAAGATTGCCACGCCCGCTCCGATGGCGGCATGGACGCAGAGATGCAAGAAGTCGACGCCGTCATCCGGAGACGTCTGGCTTCAGAGGTCGTGCTGATCGACCAGATCTCGAAGTACATCATTGGCGCAGGCGGCAAGCGGATCAGACCCCTGCTGGTTCTGCTGTTCTCGCGGGCACTCGGGTTCCAAGGGGCAGAACGGTTCGAGTTGGCTGCAACGGTCGAATTCATCCATACCGCCACCTTGCTGCACGACGACGTCGTCGATGAATCCGACCTGCGTCGCGGCCGAAAATCGGCCAACGCCATTTTTGGAAATGCGGCGAGCATCCTGGTTGGCGACTTCGTCTACTCCCGCGCTTTCCAGATGATGGTGTCGGTGAACCGCATGAAGGTGCTGCAAGTACTGTCTGATGCCACCAACGTCATTGCCGAGGGCGAGGTGCTGCAACTGATGAACATGCACGACGCGGATTTGCAGGTCGACGACTACCTGAAAGTTATTCGCTTCAAGACGGCGAAATTGTTTGAAGCGAGCGCACGGCTGGGCGCAGTGCTGGCAAATGCGACCGAGGAAATCGAGGAGGCCTGCGCCGATTTCGGACGCTCGCTGGGAACCGCCTTTCAACTCATCGATGACCTGCTCGACTACGAGGGCTCGACCCAGGATTTGGGCAAGAACGTCGGAGATGACCTGCGCGAAGGCAAGCCCACCTTGCCCTTGCTGTTAGCAATGCAAAGAGGAACGTCTGCCGAGCAAGAACTCATTCGCAGCGCAATACAGCGTGGCGAGATTGAGCGGTTGGCGGAGGTCATCGAAGTGGTCCGTCGCACGGGCGCTCTTCAAGCTACGCGCGACGCGGCACGTCAGCAAGTTGAGCATGCCAAGCAGCGTCTGACGTTTCTACCGCAGTCAATTTACCGCGATGCTCTGATAGAGTTATGCACGAACTCGGTGGACCGGTCGTCGTGACAGCTATCGACTGAACGACGATGTGAAATTGAGATCGGGGTGTAGCTTAGCCTGGTAGAGCGCTACGTTCGGGACGTAGAGGCCGGAGGTTCGAATCCTCTCACCCCGACCAACCCACGTGATCCGGGGACGCGAAGCTCCATTCGGCACTTGAATTTCGAGATCGGCATTGAATGGCAGACACCCTCGCTGAATCTCCGCAATCCGCGCTTTCAGGCGTGGCCAGGGTTCTCGTCCACGCGGGAAAGCTGAATGAGAAGGCTGCCGAGGCACTGGTCAAGTCAGCCCGCGAAAGAAAGATCAGTTTCGTTGCTGCAGTGATGGCAGCTGGCACGGTCTCTCCCGCCGACCTCGCGCACACCCTGTCGAATGCCCTGGCGCTGCCGCTGCTTGACCTGAACGCGGTCGACTCCCAGAAGCTCCCCCGCAACATCATCGACGCCAAACTGGCGTCTGAGTATCACTTGGTTGTTCTGGGCAAGCGTGGGGGCCGTCTCTTTATCGGAGGTGCCGACCCAACCGACCAGGAAGCGGTCGAGCGCATCAAGTTCGCCACCCAATTGACACCGGAGTGGGTCATCGTCGAGCACGACAAGCTGGCGAAGATCGTGGAAGCCAACGGGACCAGTGCGACCGAGACTCTGGAGTCATTGACTTCGGGGGATTTCGAGTTCGACGTCACTGACGAGACAACAACCCAGGAAGCCGCTGAAGCGGCGCCAGATGTCGAGGATGCGCCGGTTGTGCGCTTCCTTCAGAAAATGCTCATCGATGCCATCAATGCGCGCGCATCGGACCTGCATTTCGAACCCTACGAGTACCACTATCGCGTTCGATTTCGCATCGACGGTGAATTGCGTGAAATCACGCAGCCGCCGATTGCCATCAAGGACAAGCTCTCGTCCCGAATCAAGGTGATTTCGCGCCTGGACATTGCAGAAAAGCGTGTGCCCCAAGACGGCAGGATGAAGCTGAAATTCGGAAGCAAGTCCATCGACTTCCGGGTCAGCACACTACCTACGCTGTTCGGCGAGAAGATCGTGATCCGGATTCTGGATTCATCGAGCGCCAAACTCGGCATCGAGGCCCTGGGGTACGAGAAGATCGAGCGAGACCGGTTGCTTCACTGCATCCACCGGCCCTATGGCATGGTCCTGGTGACCGGCCCGACCGGCTCCGGAAAGACCGTTTCCCTGTACACCTGCCTGAACATACTCAATCAGCCCGGCGTCAACATCTCGACCGTCGAAGACCCTGCTGAAATCAACTTGCCGGGCATCAATCAGGTCAACGTCAACGACAAGGCCGGGCTCAATTTCGCTGTGGCCCTCAAGTCATTCCTGCGCCAGGATCCAGACATCATCATGGTCGGCGAAATTCGCGATCTGGAGACCGCGGACATTGCGATCAAGGCCGCTCAGACAGGCCACATGGTGATGTCTACCCTCCACACCAACGACGCACCGACCACCTTGACCCGCATGCTGAACATGGGCGTCGCACCCTTCAACATCGCATCCAGTGTCCTTCTCATCACGGCCCAGCGACTGGCGCGCAAGCTGTGCGAGAACTGCAAGACCCCAGCCACGTACCCGCGGGAGGCGATGCTGAAGGCCGGTTTCGCGGAAAGCGAGATCAACGGAAGCTGGACGCCCTACCGCGCGGTGGGATGTGCGGCATGCACCAATGGTTACCGCGGGCGGGTCGGCATCTACCAGGTGATGCCGATAACCGACGAGATCCAGCGCATCATCCTGACGCAAGGCACTGCGGTAGACATTGCCGAACAAGCCCAGCGTGAAGGCGTGCGCGACCTTCGTCAATCGGGACTGGTGAAGGTGCGCGGCGGGGTCACAACGCTCGAAGAAGTGATTTCTGTCACGAACGAGTGATTGGTGGTGAATAAATCCGCCAACCGGCCGATAACGACCTGGGTGGATTAGTAGCTCCGGAGGTTTCATGGCGACTGCAGCGGCCGCGAAGAACATCAAAGACATTGTTTTCGAGTACGAAGGCAAGGACAAGAACGGCAAGATCGTTCGCGGTGAAATGCGCGCCGGTGGTGAAGCAATGGTCAGCGCCAGCCTGCGCCGCCAGGGGATCCTGACCACCAAGATCAAGAAGCGCCGCATGAGCGGCGGTCGTTCGATCAAGCAGAAGGACATCGCGATCTTCACGCGGCAACTGTCAACGATGATGCGTGCCGGTGTGCCGCTGATCCAGTCGTTCGACATCGTGGCGCGAGGCAGCCCGAACCCCAGGCTCACCAAGTTGCTGACCGACATCCGCTCCGACGTCGAAACCGGCACCAGTCTCTCGTCTGCCTTCCGCAAGCATCCGCTCTACTTCGATGCGCTCTATTGCAACCTGGTGGAAGCGGGCGAGGCCGGCGGTATCCTGGAGGCGCTTCTCGATCGTCTTGCCATCTACCAGGAAAAGACGATGGCGATCAAGAACAAGATCAAATCCGCCCTGATCTACCCCATCGCCGTGTTGATCGTGGCCTTCATTGTGCTGGCGGTGATCATGATCTTCGTGATCCCGGCCTTCAAGGATGTGTTCACCTCGTTCGGCGCCGACCTCCCTGCGCCCACGCTGGTGGTGATCGCGATGTCCGAGTTCTTCGTCAAGTACTGGTGGGCGATCTTCGGCTTCCTCGGTGGCGGCACCTACTTCTTCTTCGAATCGTGGAAGCGATCCGAAAAGATGCAGAAAGCGATGGACCGTCTGTTGCTCCGCGTTCCCGTGTTCGGCGACCTGGTCAACAAGTCGGCGGTGGCACGCTGGACGCGCACGCTGTCGACGATGTTCGCCGCGGGCGTTCCGCTCGTCGAGGCACTCGATTCGGTCGGTGGCGCCTCTGGCAACGCAGTATTCGCGGAAGCCACGGAAGCCATCCAGAAGGACGTGTCCACGGGCGCGTCACTGACAACGTCGATGCAGACAACCGGTGTATTTCCGAACATGGTGCTGCAGATGTGCGCGATCGGTGAAGAGTCGGGCTCGCTCGACCAGATGCTGGGCAAGGCTGCAGAGTTCTACGAGGATGAGGTCGACGAAGCGGTCAAGGGACTGTCTAGCCTGATGGAGCCGTTCATCATCGTGATCCTCGGCACACTGATCGGCGGCATCGTCGTATCGATGTATCTGCCCATCTTCAAGCTCGGCCAGGTCGTCTGACGCCAGGGGATGGAGACCGAAGTCGTCCAAGCCCTGCTGTCTCCCTGGACCTTGGCGATCCTGGGTCTGTGCATCGGCAGCTTCCTGAATGTGGTCATACATCGGCTGCCTGTCATGCTGGAGCGCGACTGGAAGCTGGACAGCGCGGACATGCTGGGCGTCAAGGTCGACGTCCCGGCACAGATCACGCTCTCCACGCCCCGCTCTCGCTGCCCGTCGTGCGGACACCCCATTGCCTGGCACGAGAACATTCCGGTCCTGAGCTACCTCTGGCTCGGCGGCAAGTGTTCGGCCTGCAAGACCCGCATCTCGGCCCGTTACCCCTCGTTCGAGATCGCAACTGCCGCGCTGTTTGCAGCAGTCGCATGGCGATTCGGTGCACAGCCTTCGACTCTGGCCTGGTGCGCCTTCGCAGCAACTCTCGTTGCGCTGGCCGGAATCGACTGGGATACAACGTTGCTTCCAGACAGCTTGACCCTGCCGCTGCTCTGGGGGGGGCTGATCGCCGCTGCGACAGGCCTGACCGTTCCCTTGTCAACAGCGGTCTGGGGTGCGGTGGCAGGCTACCTCTCGCTCTGGTCGGTCTACTGGCTGTTCAAGCTGGCCACTGGCAAGGAGGGCATGGGGCACGGCGACTTCAAGCTGCTGGCAGCGCTGGGGGCCTGGCTTGGTGTGTCCATGGTTCTGCCAGTGGTGCTCGGGGCTTCGATCATCGGCGCGATCGTCGGCATCGGCATGAAGCTGAACAGCAAGCTGCGTGAGGGGCGTTACGTCCCGTTCGGTCCGTTTCTCGCCGGCTCCGGACTCGCCGTGCTGTTGATCGGCGCCCCGCGCATCCTGGGCTGGCTGGGCTGGGCCTGATCCTCGTCCTGCCGAGCCACGATTCGGCACCGCTGCAGGCATCGCGTGGTCACCTCAGCGCCTTCATCGAGCAAACCCTTGCGCATCGGCCTGACAGGCGGAATCGGCAGCGGGAAAAGTTCGGTGGCTCAACTGCTCGGGTCGCACGGAGCCGCCATCGTGGACACCGATGCCATATCGCGTCGACTGACCGCGGCGGGTGGACTCGCGATACCGGCCCTTCGAGAAGCATTCGGCAAACAGGTGATTACCGCTGGCGGAGCACTGGACCGCGAATACATGCGGCAGCTGGTCTTCGACGATCCGAGTGCCCGGCGGCGACTCGAAGCGATCCTGCACCCGATGATCTCGAGCGAAGCCGAACGTGAAGCAGCAGCACACACAGCGGCCCGGGTGATCGTGTTCGATGTCCCTTTGCTGGTTGAGTCAGGCCGGTGGATCGATCGGGTGGACCGCGTTCTGGTGGTCGATTGCTGCGAGCAAACGCAGATCGAGCGCGTGGTCAGACGCTCGGGGTGGTCGGAGGATGCGGTTCGATCCGTCATCGCGGCACAAGCCACTCGCGAACAGCGCCGGTCCGTGGCAGACGATCTGATCGTCAACGACGCCATTTCGCCCACTCAACTCGCCGAGCGCGTGGCCTCGTTATGGCGTGCATGGTGCACACCTCAGACCGGACCTCTGTGAAACAATCGACCGGATCGGAAATCCAGTCCGACCGCCGCAGTTTCCACAGACGTTAAAGGCAGGCCCTTTGGTCCTTTACGAGTACCCGTTCAACGAGAGCATACGCACCATGCTGCGGCTCGAACACCTGTTCGACCGACTTGGTCAACTGGCGCCGCGTGAAACCGCCGTCGATCACCATTACGCGATCGCAACGATCTTCGAGATCATGGAAGTGGCGTCGCGTGCAGATCTCAAGTCGGATCTGCTGAAGGATCTGGAGCGACAGAAAGCGCAGCTCAACAGCTATCGCGGCAATCCTTCGATCTCCGAGAAAGCCCTGGACGAGGTCGTCGACAAGATCGACCACGCCTTCGCGGGGCTGAACCAACTGCCGGGAAAGGCCGGGCACGCGCTCACTGCCAACGAATGGCTGATGAGCATCCGCAGTCGAATCAGCATCCCTGGTGGTACCTGCGAGTTCGATCTGCCGGGCTATTACGCATGGCAGCAGCACGATCCCTCACGGCGCCGCGCCGACCTGGCACGCTGGATCGCGCTGCTCCTGCCATTGGCAGAAGCACTCACTGTCCTGCTGGGGCTGCTGCGGGATTCAGGCGTGGCGCAACGCGTCAATGCACCGGCGGGGCAGTTCCAGCAAAGTCTGCCGGCCGGCCGGACCTATCACCTGATGCGCGTGCGGCTCGACCCGCAAGGCGGGCTGGTCCCGGAAATCACCGGCCACCGACTGATGGTCTCGGTCCGGCTGATGCGTCAGGACTCGGAAGGTCGCCTGCGCCCCGACACCGCTGACGGCAGCTTCGAGCTGACCCTCTGCTCTTGACGACAAGCCCGGTTCCCGAGCGCATCGTCCGCTGCCCCGGTTGTGGGGGTGACAGCGTCTACTCGAGCACCAACCCCTACCGGCCTTTTTGCAGCCAGCGCTGCAAGAGCACCGACTTTGGAGCCTGGGCCAGCGAAGGCTACCGGGTAGGCGCATCCGCATCACCGGAAGAGCCCGACGACTTGGCCCCGCCGCCGGAACATTGACCGCACCGGTCCCGCGCGGCCTCTTGAATTGTCGTCTCACGTCCCTATAATTGATCTGCTAGCACTCGATCTAACTGAGTGCTAACGGATTCCGGCTCCTGCCGAAGAATCAACGCAGCCCGATTCGTCATGACGACGTCGGCGCCCGTAAAACGAATGAACACCGTTCCTACACCTCAAGGAGATGCTATGAAACTTCGTCCTCTGCACGATCGCGTGATCGTCAAGCGCCTGGAACAAGAAACCAAGACCGCCTCCGGGATCGTCATCCCCGACAACGCTGCTGAGAAGCCCGACCAGGGCGAAGTTCTGGCAGTCGGCCCGGGCAAGCGCAACGACAAGGGTGACTTCATCGCGCTGAACTGCAAGGTTGGAGACCGCGTCCTGTTCGGCAAGTACAGCGGTCAGACCGTCAAGGTCGATGGCGATGAACTGCTCGTGATGCGCGAAGAAGACCTGTTCGCCGTGGTCGAGAAGTAATCACTTCTCCCGCGCGACGCATCCACTCAATATTCAGGAGATACACACATGGCAGCAAAAGACGTAATTTTCGGCGGTGAAGCCCGTGCCCGCATGGTCGAAGGCGTGAACATCCTGGCCAATGCGGTCAAGGTCACGCTGGGCCCCAAGGGTCGCAATGTCGTGCTCGAGCGTTCGTTCGGCGCCCCGACCGTGACCAAGGACGGCGTTTCGGTCGCCAAGGAAATCGAGCTCAAGGACAAGCTGCAGAACATGGGCGCTCAGATGGTCAAGGAAGTCGCTTCCAAGACCAGCGACATCGCCGGTGACGGCACCACCACCGCCACCGTGCTGGCCCAGGCCATCGTGCGCGAAGGCATGAAGTACGTGGCAGCGGGCATGAACCCGATGGACCTGAAGCGCGGCATCGACAAGGCCGTAACCGCCTTGGTGGAACAGCTCAAGAAGCAGTCGAAGCCCACCACGACGTCCAAGGAAATCGCTCAGGTCGGCACGATCTCGGCGAACAGCGACCACGAAGTCGGCCGCATCATCGCCGAGGCGATGGACAAGGTCGGCAAGGAAGGCGTCATCACCGTTGAAGACGGCAAGAGCCTGAACAGCGAGCTTGACGTTGTCGAAGGCATGCAGTTCGACCGCGGCTACCTGTCGCCCTACTTCATCAACAACCCCGAGAAGCAGTCGGCGATCCTGGACAACCCGTTTGTCCTGCTTTTCGACAAGAAGATCAGCAACATCCGTGACCTGCTTCCGACGCTCGAAGCCGTCGCCAAGGCTGGCCGTCCGCTGCTGATCATTGCCGAGGAAGTCGAGGGCGAAGCCCTGGCAACGCTGGTGGTCAACACCATCCGCGGCATCCTGAAGGTCGTGGCTGTCAAGGCTCCTGGTTTCGGCGACCGTCGCAAGGCCATGCTGGAAGACATCGCGATCCTGACCGGCGGCAAGGTCATCGCCGAAGAAGTCGGCCTGACGCTCGAGAAGGTCACGCTGGCTGATCTGGGCCAGGCCAAGCGCGTCGAAGTGGGCAAGGAAAACACCACCATCATCGATGGCAACGGTGCCGCCGCCGACATCGAAGCGCGCGTCAAGCAGGTGCGCGTCCAGATCGAGGAAGCGACCAGCGACTACGATCGCGAGAAGCTGCAGGAACGTGTGGCCAAGCTGGCCGGCGGTGTCGCAGTCATCAAGGTCGGTGCTGCCACCGAAGTCGAGATGAAGGAAAAGAAGGCTCGTGTCGAAGACGCCCTGCACGCCACGCGTGCTGCGGTCGAGGAAGGCATCGTGGCCGGTGGCGGCGTGGCCCTGCTGCGCGCCAAGCAACTGGCAGGCGAGATCAAGGGTGACAACCCCGATCAGGACGCCGGCATCAAGCTGGTGCTGAAGGCCATCGAGTCTCCGCTGCGCGAGATCGTCTACAACGCCGGCGGCGAAGCCAGCGTGGTGGTGAACGCGGTGTTGGCCGGCAAGGGCAATTACGGCTTCAACGCCGCGAATGACACCTACGGCGACATGATCGAAATGGGCATTCTCGATCCGACGAAGGTGACACGCACCGCGCTGCAGAACGCAGCATCGGTCGCGTCGCTGATGCTGACGACCGAAGCGATGGTCGCTGAAGCGCCGAAGGAAGAATCCGCCGGCGGCGGCATGCCTGGCGGCATGGGTGGCATGGGTGGCATGGGCGGCATGGACATGTAAATCGTCCGGGTTCGGGCTCACGCGCCCGGATCGCTGCACGGAAAAGGGCTGCTTCGGCAGCCCTTTTCTTTGGGCTCGCAGCGCAACGCCGACACCTTGGCGCCGCACGATCGGCCAGATAATTCCAGAGGGTCACGATCGACCCAGCAAAGGCCCCTCCATGCCGGTTTCTCCGCTGATGCTGCGTTTCGTAGACGACGAGTTGTCAAGGTCGTCCGCGCTGATCGAGCGCACGGTGACGACGACCCTGGCGCATTTGCAGAGAGCGGCCAAGCCGGGTGCGCCAGCGACTGCATCCGAGCGTCATGTTCAGCGCGAGTCAGTCGATTCGCTCCAGCAGGGCCAGCGACGGTTTGCCCAGACGTTCATCGACGGCTTGAGCCACGCCGTGACGGCCGAAATCCAGGGTCTCGACAGCGGCACATCAACCGAACACGTGGCCGCAATCGACGGCCTGCAGTTGATGGACGAAACCCGGGTCGAAGCAGACATCGAGATCTCTCGGGCATCCCAGCTGATCGACAGCATCGCCGAATGGGAATTGCGTGAATTGCAGACCTTCACTTCGGCGCTGACCGGACAGACTCACGTCAGCGCCGAATCGAACCCGCTGCGTCCCGCGGCCTACGCACAGGCGCTGTGGGAAGCCGTCTGCGCAATCAACAGCACTCCGGCACAACGCAGCCTGCTGCTGCGCACGGCAGCGTCCAGCATGGCCGCAGAGCTCAAGATGGCCTGGGCTGGCGCCTGCACGCGACTGGAATCGCAAGGGGTGGAACCCAGCATCTACCGGACGATGGTTCTGCCGAGCGGGCTGCAGACTGCTGCGACCTCGAGGAACAACTCTTCAGAACAGCAAGGCTTCGAACAGTTGCTGAACAGGATGCCAGGATCGCAGGGCGGTGGCGCTCCCGCCGGCAGCGACACTGGCGCAGTCACGTTGCGAACCCTGGGGCCGAGCGCGGATTCACCGTCAGCTGCTGCGAAGACCCACGACAGCTCCAGGCTGACTGCGGCCTTCGAACAGGCGCTCCAGCAGATAGAACTCCTGCTCCAGAGACGCGCCGAACCTGGCGGTGCCGGGGCCGAACCGCCCCCCATGCTGGACGCCGCCCCGCTGCGCGAGCACCGGGCGGCCCTGCTCGCCCATGCTCAGGAAGTGGTCGATCGACAGATCGTCGAGCTCCTCTCGCGAATCTTCGAGTCCGTGCTGTCGGACACCCAGCTCTCGGCCGCGGTGCGTGCCGTGATGGCACGCCTGCAGGTTTCTGCCCTGCGCGTGGCACTGGTGGATCGCAGCATGCTCGCGGGCCATCAGCACCCCGTGTGGGCATTGATGAACCGCATCGCCTCGGCTTCACAAGTCTGGCCACAGCCGGGCGACGTGCGAGCCCATCGCCTGACGACGCTGTGCGAATCGCTGGCCCACGAGATCGCAGGCGCCGCGAACCAGACGGCATCTCTTTACGCCGAAGGACTGCAGCGACTCGAATCGCATCTTGCGGGCGAACTGCGCCAGCAGCAGGAGCAAGCCCAGTCGACGATCGAGGCATTGAAGGCGACCGAACGCCGGGAGGTTCTGGAGCGCGAGCTGTCACACCAGCTGGCTGAACAGATTCGCTCGGTGCACACCACGCCGCGCATCCGCAATTTCCTGGTTCAGTCCTGGGCTTGCGTGGTGACCGAGTCGATGCTGCGGTACGGCGACGCCGACGAGCGCACCGCTGGCTACCTGAAGGCCGTGGACGACCTGCTGTGGAGCCTGCGCCTGCCGGACCACCCGCAAAGTCGGCAGCGTCTGCTGGCACTGCTTCCGACGCTGCTGCAGCGACTGCGGTCCGGCATGGCGCTGATTGCCCTGCCCGATGCAGACCAACAAGCCGTGCTCGACGAGTTGATGGCGATACACACCGAAGCCCTGCGTCCCGGCGCTCGCGCAGACACCAGGGAACCCACTCCGCAGGAAATCATGAAGCGCCTGCGCGAAGAGGAGCCTGCGGAGCCCCTGGTGCAGGCCGGCAAGGGATTCGCGGATTCGCTGATCGACGTGTTCTCCATGGACACCATCCCGGCCGACCTGATGTCCGATGGCGACACACCGCCGTCGGGGACGAAGAATCCGGTCGATGCGATGGTGCCCGGCTCCGCCTTTCGCTGGTTCCTCAGCGGCCGCTGGCGTCGCGTGCAGTTGCTGTGGCGCAGCGACTCGCAGAGATTTTTCGTCTTCGCTGGCGAGACAGCCGGACGCACGCACTCGATCACTCGACAGGCGCTGGAACTTCTGACTGCCGAGGGCCTGGTCAAGCCGCTGTCGGACAGCGAACTCATCCAGCGAGCGATCGAACGGGTCAGGAACCAGCTCGGCGAAATCGGCTGACGAATCTCGGCCTCGGCAGGGAGTTCACGCACAATTTCGGCATGCACTTGCCGTCCGTCGTCCTCAGCGCCTGTGCATTCATCGGCCTGGGTTTCGCGGTCGCGGCATCGGCAGCCGAACCCGTGTCACCCGCAGAACGGGCACTGGCTCGTCCGCGAATCGGACTGGTGCTGTCAGGGGGTGGGGCACGCGGTCTTGCGCATGTGGGCGTGCTCAAGTTGCTGGAGCGCGAGCGCATCCCGATCGATGTGATCGCGGGCACATCGATGGGCGCAATCATCGGCGGGCTTTATGCCAGCGGCATGGATGCCAACCGCCTCGAATCCGAACTTCTTGCCGTCGATTGGGACGAAGTCTTTGCGAGCCGGGTCGACCGACCGCTGCTGACCCAGCGGCGCAAGGAGGCCGACTTCGAGCTGTCGCCACTGCTCGAGTTCGGCATGCGTGACGGCGAGTTGCGCGCGCCGCTCGGCGCCCTCTCCGGCCGCGGACTGGAAACTCTGCTGCGGCGCTACACCCTGCCGGTACGCAGCGTGCGCGACTTCTCCCGCCTGGCCATTCCATTTCGCGCGGTGGCCACGAATCTGGAGACGGGCGAGGCCGTGATCCTGCGCGAAGGCGATCTCGCGCTGGCGCTGCGATCGAGCATGAGCGTGCCCGGCGTGTTTGCGCCCACCGAAGCGGACGGCCGGATCCTCGGCGATGGTGGCCTGGTGAACAACCTGCCCATCGATGTGGCACGTGCCATGGGCGCCGATATCGTGATCGCGGTCAACATCGGCACGCCGCTGGCGAGTCGGGAGGCGCTCGGGTCCGTCGGCGGCCTGACCACGCAGATGATCAGCATCCTGACCGAGCAGAACGTGCAGCGCAGTCTCGCCACGCTGCAGCCCCGGGATGTGCTGATCGCCCCGACGCTCGGCGCGCTCACGTCGGGCGACTTCGGCAAGACGCGCGAGCTGATCGACAGGGGCGAAGCCGGTGGTCAGCCCCAGTTGCAGCGCCTGGCAGAGCTGTCGCTGTCACCACCGGACTACGCGCGGTGGCAGGCTGCGCATCGCCAGGGCGAAGCGCAATCTGCCCGGCTGGCGTTCATCCGCATCGAAGGATCGAAACTGACCAATCCGCAGCGGCTGCTCGACCAGCTCGAATCCGCGGGAGGAGCGGTTTTCGACGACGCCAAGGCGGAGCGCGATGCCCGTCGACTGGCCGCCAGCGGCGACTACACGCGGGCGGATTACCGCCTGATACGGACGCCCGATGGCGACGGGCTGGTGTTCGACCTGGAAGACAAGCCCTGGGGCCCGCACTACTTTCGCGTCGGCATCGACCTGTTCACGGACTTCCGCGGCAACAGCGCGTTCAACGTCAAGTTGAACCACAACCGCCGCTGGCTGGACGAAGCCGGGACCGAATGGCGGAATTTCGCTCAGATCGGCGAGACGCCGAAGTTGCTGACCGAGCTGTACCACCCGCTCAACTGGTCTATCGGCCTGCAGCACGACTGGTTCGTCGCCGGCTACGCATCGATCGAGCGGCGCAAGATCACCTACTACGAACCCGACAGCGGAGACGAGCAGGGCCGCTTCACGCGCACCTCCGCCAGGCTGGGGATCGACCTCGGCCAACCCTGGGGCGAGTTCGGCGAGGTAAGGCTGGGCGTCAGCCACGTCGTCTTCCGCAACCAGCCTGATCTGGTCTCGTCGGACTTCAACGGCCCACGCAACGCGTTGACCGTGCACGAGACGGGCCTGCGAGTCAGCGCCACCGTCGACCAGCTGGACTTCGTCAATTTTCCGTTGCACGGCTACCGTGTCGTCGGCGAGGCCGTGGTCGGCGCGCGATCGGTTTCCGGCCCGCAGGGAGACGAACAATTCACTCGGTTGGAGTTCGAGGGCACCGGCGTCACCACCTGGGGGCGCACCACCTTCAATGCCCACATGAGTGCGAAGAGCGCGGGCGGCGAGGACCTGTCAGGACTGGGTCGCTACAACTACAACCTGGGCGGGTTTCACCGGCTGTCGGGCTACCGCTACAACCAGCTGGCCGGCAGCCACGTCCTGTTCGGCCGCCTGACCATGTACCAGCGCCTCGAAGACATTCCCTTGTTCACGCGCGGGATGTTCATCGGCGGATCGATGGAAGCCGGCAACGCCTGGATCGAGGCCAAAGACATATCGCTGTCGCGGCTGCGTGCGGGCTTCAGCGGGTTCGTCGGAGCCGACACGGGCGTCGGCCCCCTTTACTTGGGAGTGGCCTATGCGCCGCGAGGCGACCTAGGGCTGTACCTGTTCCTCGGACGCCCCTGAGGGTTCGCCTGGGCGCTGCCCTGCCTGGACCCAGCCATGAATCAGCGTGGCAGCGTCACCGACACCGCTCTTCTTCAGCGCCGAGAAAAGCGCCACGTTCACGTCAGCCTCGGGGGTCGTCATCTCGCCGAGCGCCTCCTGCGCGGCGACCAGCGCTGCAGTGGCCTCGCTGCGATTGAGCTTGTCGGCCTTTGTCAGCAGCACCAGCAACTTGACGGACCCGTTGCCAACACGAGGCCCGACGAAGCCCAGCAACTGGCGATCGAGGTCGGTGAAGCCGAGGCGCGAATCGATCATCAGCACCAGGCCGGCCAGGCTGCGTCGGACTTCCAGGTAATCGGCCATCACCTGCTGCCAGCGCAACTTGGCACCGCGAGCCACGGCTGCATAGCCGTACCCCGGCAGGTCGGCGAACAGTGCATCGGCGCCGGTCTTCGGCCCCAGTTCGAACAAGTTGATGTGCTGCGTGCGCCCCGGCGTCTTCGACGCGAAGGCCAGACGCTTCTGCTGCGTCATCGTGTTGATGGCGGTCGACTTGCCTGCATTGGAACGGCCGACGAAGGCGATCTCGGGCAATTCGGTCTGTGGCAGTTCACGCAACTGGCTGGCCGTGGTGAGAAAGCGTGCGGTATGCGTCCAGCCCAGAGCTCGCTTTTCGGCAGCGAGCGCCTCGGTGATCGCATTGCCAGCCGACGGTAGAACCTTGGATTGCTCGATCATGCCGCCTGCCAAATACATCAATTGTAGAATCGCCGGCTAATTCTTCTTCACCCGGCATCCGTCATGAAGTTTGCGTCCTCTCTGCTGTCCTGCTTTCTGTTTGCTGCATTCACCGCTTCGGCGAATGAATCACCTGCACCCGCCAAGCCCGATCTGGAGAAGGGCGCTGCCACCGCCGCCACGTGTTCCGCCTGCCACAGCAGCGACGGTTCGCGCGGCAGCCCTGCCCAGCCCATCCTGCAAAACCAGCACCCGGACTACCTGGTGAAGCAATTGACGGAGTTCAAGAAGGGCGTGCGGGCCAATGCGATCATGAGCGGCATGGCAGCGACGCTGAGTGAAAGCGACATGAAGAATGTCGCCGCGTTCTACGCGTCGAAGAAGGCCGAACCTGGCGTCGCCCAGAACGCGGAACTGGCTGCGCTGGGCGAGAAGATCTATCGCGGCGGCATTGCCGAGCGCAGCATCCCCGCCTGCGCGGGCTGCCACAGCCCGAACGGCGCGGGCATTCCATCGCAGTACCCGCGGCTGGCTGGTCAGCACGCCGAGTACACCGAAGCCCAATTGATCGCCTTCCGAGGCGGAGTGCGCAAGAACAGCGCACAGATGACTGGCGTGGCCGCGAAGATGAACGATCAGGAGATCAAGGCGATCTCGGACTACATCGCCGGCCTGCACTGAGCGTCGGCGTCTGGAGCCCCCCAAGCCGGTCCATGACCGGCTTTTTCTTTGGCCCGACCCGGGGCGCCGAGGTGAAGGTACTGGCGTGCAATTGGCACGCACTTCGGCGCCACACCGTGCCAGGCACGGCGTAGAGTGGACCGGGTCCGGAGAAACGCCCATGCCCTATGTCCGCCGCAATCCCTCGGGAGCCATCGACAGCCTGCACAGGCAGCCGGAAGACTCGGCCACCGAATTCCTTCCCGACGAGCACGCCGAGGTGCAATCGTTCGTCGGACGCCCCCCCGAGGGTGATGGCTTTTCGAGACTCGACGCGGATTTCGTGCGCGTGATCGAGGACGTGATCGACACACTGATCGTCAAGAACGTCCTCAACATCACCGACCTGCCAGCCGAGGCACAAGCCAAGCTGTTCGACCGCAAGAGTTTCCGCGAGCGCTCCACCCGCAACTCGCTGCACCTGTTCTCGGCTTCCGGGGCGGATGAAGTGATCTGATGTGACCGGCGACCTGAGGGCCGCGCTTGTCTTCGCCTCCTTTGCCGGCGTAAGGATCAAGCGACCGGCACGACACAAGGTCATGGCACCGCTGAGCCAGCGAGGCCCGGCGAGTCCATCACACTCGCACCTGAGCGCCACCAGACGCTCGAACGCCGCACCGGAGTAGACACATGCATTTCCACGAAGACCAGGGATTCGTCCACCGCGTTGCAAGCGAAATCACCCCGCGCGACGTCTACGACCAGCGCAGAACCTTGCTGAAAGCCCTGGCCGCAGGCAGCGGTGGCCTGGCTTTGGCTGCCTGGGCCGGCCGAGACGCGCTGGCGCAAACCAGCGCACGGCCGGGCAAGCTGGCAGCGCTGCCGGCGGCGCGCACGTCCACGCCCGGCGGCATGACACTGGAAAAGCTCACGCCGTATCCCGACGTGACCTCGTACAACAATTTCTACGAGTTCGGCACCGACAAGTCAGACCCCGCCCGCCATGCCGGAGCGCTGAAGACGCGACCCTGGACAGTCAGCGTCGAGGGCGAGATCAGGAAGCCCAGGATCTACGACATCGAAGAACTGCTCAAGCTCGGCGCGATGGAAGAGCGGATCTACCGCATGCGCTGTGTCGAGGGATGGTCGATGGTGATCCCGTGGATCGGCTACTCACTGTCCGAATTGATCAAGCGCGTGGAGCCCACGGGCAACGCGAAATACGTCGAGTTCGTGACCCTGGCCGACCAGAAGATGATGCCCGGCGTCGGTTCTCGCGTGCTGCAGTGGCCCTACGTCGAAGGTCTGCGCCTTGACGAGGCCATGAACCCGCTGACGCTGCTGACCTTCGGCCTGTACGGCGAGGTGCTGCCGAATCAGAGCGGCGCACCGGTGCGCGCAGTGGTGCCCTGGAAGTACGGCTTCAAGAGCGGCAAGTCGATCGTCGCCATTCGCTTCGTCGAGAAGGAGCCACGCACCAGCTGGAACAAGGCGGCCAGCAGCGAGTACGGTTTCTATTCCAACGTGAACCCCACCGTCGACCATCCGCGCTGGAGCCAGGCCACCGAACGCCGCATCGGCGAGGACGGGCTGTTCCAGAAGAAGCGGGCCACGCTGATGTTCAATGGCTACGAGCCCCAGGTCGGGCAGATGTACGCCGGCATGGATCTGAAGAAATTCTTCTGATCCCGCTGGAAGTGCTGCCACCATGAGCGCGATGTCGAGCGTCCGACCCGATCACCCCATCCGTACGACGGCCGACGCCCCCGCGGCGACGCTGCGTCCGGGCGCAGGCAAGCGCAAGTCGGCTCTGCTGCATCCTGCGGCGAAGCCAACGCTGTTCGCGCTGTGCCTGCTGCCGTTTGCCTGGCTGCTGTATGGCGCGTGGGCCGACACGCTGGGCGCCAACCCGGCCGAGGCGCTGATTCGATCGACCGGCGACTGGACCCTGCGTTTCCTGTGCGCCACGCTCGCCATCACACCGCTGCGGCAGTGGCTCGACGCGCCCGCGCTGGCGCGCTTCCGGCGCATGCTCGGACTGTTCACGTTCTTCTACGTCGTGATGCACTTCCTGAGCTACGCCTGGCTGGATCAGAGCTTCGACCTCGACGCCATCCTGAAGGACATTGCCAAGCGCCCCTTCATCCTGGTGGGCACCACCGGCCTGTTGCTGATGGCGCCGCTTGCCGCCACATCGTTCAACCGCGCGATCAAGGCGATGGGTGCGGCGCGCTGGCAGATGCTGCACCGGACGATCTACGGCATCGCGCTGCTGGGCCTGCTGCACTTCTTCTGGATGCGTGCGGCGAAGAACGATTTCGCCGAGGTGGCGATGTACGCCGCCATCGTCTGCGTGTTGCTCGGATACAGGGTCAAGCGCTGGAACTCGCAGCGATCTCTGGCGGCTCGCGCCTGAGGCACGTCGGCGGATGCATGGCGTTGTCCCGATCGAACCGCCTGGGTGTCTCGCGGAAGATGGGTTCGACCTCGCAAAGACCCGGCGGCGCCAGCCGGCGCCCTCCAGTCATCGGGGAAGCTGGCTCTCCAGCGTGAGTCGAGCTTGTGCGCAGGCCTGCAACTCAGGCAGGCACGTATGGCACGAGGCGAATGGCGGCTTCCGGACAGGCATTGACGCACAGCTGGCAAGCACGGCAATCGGCCGGGCGAATCACGTGAGCCTGGCGATTTCCATGAGCCCACGCCTTGATCCGACCTCGCCATGAGAGCGACTCACGATCGGACGCATCCAGGCTCCTGATCTCCAGCACGTTGAAGGGGCAAACCTCGACGCAGGGCCCCTTGGCTTCGCATCGGTTGCGATCGATCTGTGGCGCCACACGGCCGGGGGCACCCGGGCAATCGGCTGCAAGTTGTTCTGTCATGCATTCTTCCAGTCAGGTTCCAGACACCCATCTTTGCAGAACAAGCGTGAGCAAGAACGCAAGGATGGCGAGCCCGGCTGGCCAGAGATGCCCGGTTCCCGCGAGCACCACGCCATCGAGCACGGACATGCAGGCGATCAACGTCACGACGGCTCGCGGCACGTCGCCTCGAGCTCGGCGCCTCAAGAGGCTCAAGGCGAACCAGACCACACCCGCGTACAGCAGCAAGGGCAGCCACGTTGCCGGTGCGGACACCGCCAGCACCACGCCGTAAATCACCGGGATGGCGAGGAAACCCAGTGGCCACAGGCTGCCGATGCGATCCAGGTGTTCCTGCTTGGCGATGTACGTGAGACCGATGAGGTGGCACAGCAGTGCAATCGCCGCCAGGACCACCGCCCCGGGCAGGGCCGCGGCCAGACTGAACGCGGCCGTGAGAACCACGAAGACGCGGCAAAGACCCATGAGGAGCGGACTCAGCGGATTGCCCTTGTGGTGCGCGTTGTAGAAGACGATCGCCCCGGACAGCGCAGCACACGAAGCGACGGCGCGCCAGGCTGGCATGCCATCCGGCCCGCGACTGGCGACAGCGACGATTGCAGTGCCAACGACCAGCATCCCGAACCCGCAAGTGAAGACCTCGCGTGCAGTCACCAGACCGGCTGGAATCGGGCGCTCCGGACGATGCTTCGCGTCGAACTCCCGATCGAAGGCGTCGTTGAGGAACATCCCGCCGACATAGAAAAGCGAGAGCGCCAGCAGCAGCATCGGCAGGCGCGCATCGGTGAGGAATCCGCCGGCAAGCAGAACCCCGACCAGGGCGTTGGTCCAGACGGTGGGCAGATTCGAGACACGCCCCAGGCGCAGCGCAACGGACGGAGTCAAGGCCGTCCCTCGCTCGAAAAAGATCGGTCCTGCCGCCACGATCCGGCAGACGGGACCGGCGATGCGCCGACGCTGTCCTGCGGGGCGAGTTCGGCCCGCACCCACGCAAGTTCACGGGCGACCGACTCATCTATCCTGCCGCTGCGATACGGCTCGGGGAGAACGTCCCACGTATAAGTCTCGACCTCGAGATGCGACGAAATCGGTCGGGCTCGCTGCATCGCAAGCGCCTCCCGGACGAAGGATTGGGTCGAGGCGAACGGCGCCAGACGATCCAGGAATATCGGGACATGGAAATGCACGCGCCATTCTCGTGCAGCCGTCGACTCGTCGAGAGATGCGAGCGCTTCGGGAAGATCGGCGAAACGCGTGAGTCCGAAGGCATCCTGCTGCACGACCTGATGCAGGTAGACCGGGTCGTCAAAGCGCCTCAGTTCCTCGATCGCAACGGCATCGAGCGTGGGCAGCCGCAGTCCGGCACTGATCTGCATCTTGAGTACGCGGATTCCCGCCTGGTCGAGCGCGCGCACGCATTCCTCGGCACTCTCGAATTCCACCGCCCCATGACACAGGTCGAAGCACAGGCCGAGGTGATCGTGCAGGGCCTGCGCAGCCTCGAACTGATCGAGGCCGGTGAGTTCCATGGTGCGGCGGACAGCGGCGAGGCCATGCAGTTCAAGCTTGAAGAAATCGATCGCCTCGGCGACGGTCTCCAGAAAGCAGTGGGGCTCGGGTTCGAGAGCGAGCGCGATGAGGCGGCCCGTTCGAGAGCGGAGCGCCACGAGGTGCGCCACATGCAGCAACAGATGCTCGACCATCCGGGCCACCTCCAGCGGCCCGCCCAGCGCCGGCTTGAATGCGCCGGGAACGGTGCTCACGCTGCCCTCGATGGGCGTCCCTGCAGGACCGGTCTGCGGTAGCAAATCGGCAAGCAAGTCGGCAAGCAAATCGGTGTAACGCAGCCGCTCCGGCTCGCGCCAATCCGGCAGATACACCCCCTCCTTCACCCGCTCGCCATGGAACGTCCCGTAGGGAAACCCGTTGATGGTGAACACATACAGCCCGTGGTCGGCGAGGAAGTTCCTGAATTCGGACAGGGCCGCGGGTTCGGACAGTTCGGCCGCAGCGCGGGCCGACAAGCGCAGGCCCACACCGAAATCACCCGGGACTCCAAGGCGATCACGCACCGCAAGCACATATCGATCGAAGTTCGAACGGACTTCGGCCCAAGACTCTCCTGGATGAACATTGGTGCAATAGGTGAGATGGACACCGTCGCCCAGATTCACGCGCCCTGCTCCATCCGTCTCAGCCAGACCAGCGAACGCAGGATTTCCTGCGAGTCCATCTGGTGCACCTCTTCACCCACGCCGATGTCACGCAGCAGCGTGACCGTGAGGTCCCCCCCAAGATGCTCGCGAAACTCCTGCAGACCACGCAGAAGCTGCCATTGGCCCTCGGCATCCCGAGACTCCAGCGCCGGGTGCCAGAGGTGGAAGCCGAGGCGCTTGAGCAGCGCGTGCACCCGGCTTTCGGCACCGGCCGCAAGCATGCCTACCTGTACCGAATAGCGGGTGTCGAGCGCCAGACCGATGGCAACCGCCTCGCCGTGTCGCAACTCGTGAGCAGTCAGGGCCTCCAGCTTGTGTGCGGACCAATGCCCGTAGTCCAGCGGGCGGGCGCTCCCCGTCTCGAACGGATCTCCGCCATGAGCGATCTGCCGCATGTGCAATTCCGCGCAGCGCCGGATCATGCGGCTCATCGCTGCGCCCTCGCAGGCACGCAGCGCGTCCGCACTGGCTTCGAGCCACTCGAAGAACAGCCGGTCTCGTATCAGCGCCACCTTCACCGCCTCGGCGACCCCGGCGATCTTGTCGCGAGGCTGCAACGTGCGCAGGAAGTCGGAATCGTTGAGCACTGCAAACGGCGGGGCGAAACTGCCGAGCAGGTTCTTCACGCCGAAGGCATTGACCCCGTTCTTGACGCCCACGCCCGAGTCGTTCTGCGCGAGCACGGTGGTCGGAACGCGGATGTGCCGGATCCCTCGATGCGTGGATGAAGCCACGTAGCCTATGAGGTCAAGGAAGGCACCACCACCGATTCCGACCACGAACGCATGCCGGTCCACGCCGAGTTCCACCAGCCGGCGCTGCAGGCGGGTCAGCAAGGCCGGATCGTTCTTGACATGTTCGCCGCCGGGAACCACTTCGGGATGCGCCACCAACTCCATGGCATCGGCGTGGACCACCGCATAGCCTGCGATGTCATGGGCAAGAGATGGAAAGGATGCAGCGACGTTGGAGTCGATGAAAGCCACGAAACGATGACGCCGGGAAGGCTCGCGCCGCAGCAGGGTATCTCGCAGGATCAGGTTGTCACGCGCGAACAGGTGCTCGGTGAAGTACACCGGGTACTCGTAGTGAACCGCGAACGACTGCAGGTAGACGGCCGAACGCTCTTCGCCACGCGCGGGCAGGGGGGTGATCTGTGCGCTCACGGAATGGGTACTCCTGTACGAGAAATAGGCCAGGCGGCGTTACTTGGTGACGTCCTCGGCCCAAACAGCCGGCGCCGGCGCGTCGTCCACGCGCGGCGTCTGCCCGCGCAGCACGGAGTTGCCTTCGAAAAGTGATCGCTGGTCGACGGCCTCTGGCGTCATCCAGTGGGCCTCGTCAAATTGACCGCTCTGCCCGTAGACCCGCAGTGCATTGCCGTAGCAGGTGGCTTCCACGTCCTCGAGCGCAATGCCGCGCTCCAGCATCAGCCGCCCCGTCTTGGGCACCGCCAGCGGGTCCGAGACGCCCCAGTCGGCGCTGGAGTTGATGAAGATGCGCTCCGAACCATACTGGCGCACGATCTCGACCATGCGCTCGTTGCCCATCTTGGTCTGTGGGTAGAGCGTGAAGCCGGCCCAGAAACCGCGGTCGAGCACGGCCCGCACGGTCTCCTCGTTGTTGTGGTCGATCACCACCTTGCCCGGAGACATGCCCATCTCGACAGCCACATCCATGCTTCGGATGGTGCCTGCCTTCTTGTCCCGATGCGGCGTGTGGACCATGACGACCATGTCGAACTCGCGTGCCAGCTGCAACTGCGCACGGTAGTACCTGTCCTCCAGCGCCGTCTGGTCGTCGAAGCCGATCTCGCCCACGGCCACCACGCCTTCCTTGGACAGGTAGCGCGGCAGGATGTCCATCACCGCCTCGGCCAGTTCCTCGTTGTTGGCCTCCTTGCTGTTGAGGCCGATGGTGCAATAGTGGCGAATGCCGAACTGCGAAGCGCGAAAGCGCTCCCAGCCGACCAGGCTCGACAGGTAATCGATGAAGCTGCCGACATTCGTGCGCGGCTGACCGAGCCAGAAGGCCGGTTCGATGACGGCGACCACGCCCGCGGCCTTCATGCGTTCGTAGTCATCGGTCGTGCGAGACGACATGTGGATGTGCGGGTCGATGAAGCGCATGACTTGCTCCCTGAAATCAGTTGAAGGCGAGGACCGTGGTCCAGTCGACGCCGCGAGCGGCGACGACATCGCGAAATGCTGCATGACGATCAAGCAGTCCACGGGCATCGGCATCTGTGGCATTGCGCAAGGCCAGCACCGCGGCGGCGCGCTCGGCGGCGGTACCGGTTTCGAGCACGCGCGAGAAGTCTTCGAGCAGGGGGCCAACCGCGAACGGTCCCACGCAACGCCAGAGCTCCGGGCTGATCGTTCGACGGGCGGCCCAGCGTTCATGGGCGTAGTCGCCCAGCATGCGAGCCAACTCCGCATTGGACCGGCGATCCAGACCGACGATCGGATGCAGCGCACTGCCCACGAAGAGCGCCTTGAGCACCATCTGGTTCCAGGCCTCGTCCGCCAGTTGCTCGGCAGGATAGGGATTGCGGTGGACCACCGCTTCGAACACCACCTTCATGTTCGACCGCACACCCTCGGCGGCACGGGCCCGATGGCGGGACGGCTCCGGATAGAGCGGAAGCCCGCGATAGAAGGCCACCAGTTCGTCGATGTCGGCAGTCGCGCAGAGTTGGTCCAGACGTGACGCGAAGCGCCCGCCTTCCGGCCCGGTGACGAGCAGCAGAAGGATGCGTGCGGCCTGATCCACCGTCCACGATGAAGGGTCCCAGTCGGGCCGCGCAACACACGCTGCGGCGAGCTCCGCTGCATCCAGTTCCAGCGCCGCCTTCCCGAGCTTGCGCGAGACCAGGCTCACGCAGCGGTAAAGGTCGCGATCACTTCCGCCGCCGCCCAGACTGGCGAGCGATTCATCCAGCCAGAGGCCGGCGGCCGGGCCCAGGCGACGCAGCAGCCATTGCCGCAGCACGACGACCGGCGTCGACGCTGCATTCACTGCGAATGCATTGACGACGGTATTCATGCAGCGGCACCGAAGACATGGTCCAGCAGCACCTGCTTGACCGCCGTCGCGGGCACCGGCCCGTCGGCAATCAGTTCGGGTGCCGTGGTCAGAAACAGGGGGCCGTCTTCCGGGCGATCGGTGGGCCGACCATGCGAGCCCTTGATGACCGTTGCGTCCAGCCCGATCACGTCCATCAGGTATCGCATGCCCATCGCCTTGCGGGCCAGCCGCGAGGCCACAGCAAGCCTGGGGAAGGCGATCTTAGGATCGATGAGCAGTTCGACCGGGTCGTAGCCCGGCTTGCGGTGGATGTCGACGGTGCGCGCGAAGTCAGGCGCAAGCGCGTCATCGAGGAAGTGGTAATAGGTGAACCAGCTGTCGGCCTGGGCAACGGCCACCAGTTCGCCCGCACGCGCGTGGTTCAGGCCGGCAGCCTGCTTTCCGGCATCGTCGAGCACCCGCTCCACGCCGGGCAGGGCGGCAAGGCAGGCTGCAACCTCTGGCAGCAGTTCGGGGCGCGCGACGTAGACATGCGCCAACTGGTGGTCGGCCACGGCGAAGGCGTCGGAGGCGCCGGCATCGAGCTGTTCGCGCCCCTGTTCCAGCCGCACCTTGAGCCAGCCGGCCTCGCGCAGCGCGCGGTTGATATGGACCGGGCGCGAAACCTCGGTGATGCCGTACTCGGAAAGAACCACCACATGCGCACCCTGCCGGCGCGCCTCCTCGATCAGCGGTGCACACAGCGCATCGACCGCCGCGACCTGGGCCGGAATGCCTGGGTGGTTCGGCCCCAGGCGCTGAAGGTCGTAGTCCAGGTGCGGAAGATAGACGAGCGTGAGAGTCGGCCGGTGCTGCTTCATCACGTGCAGCGAGCTGTTCGCGATCCACGCGCTGGATGCGATGCCGGCACCCGGCCCCCAGAACTGGAACAGCGGAAACGTACCCAAGGCGCCCTGCAACTCGTCGCGCAACCCGGCCGGGTGAGTGTGGATATCCGGAAGCTTGCGGCCATCGGCCAGGTACATGGGCCGCGGCGTCACCGCAATGTCGACCGAGGCGTACATGTTGTACCACCAGAAAAGCTGGGCGCAGGTGAAGGCCGGATCCCGGCGCTTCGCGGCTTCCCAGACCTTCTCGCCGTGCACGAGTCGGTTCGACTGCCTCCACAGCCATACCTCGGACAGATCGCGGAAGTACCAGCCATTGGCCACGATGCCGTGATCGCGAGGCAGCGATCCGGTGAGCATCGTCGACTGCACCGTCGTGGTCACTGCAGGCAGCACCGTGGTCAGCGGACGCACTGCGCCTTCGCGCGCCAGTCCCTGCAGGTTCGGCGCATGTTCAAGCAGGCCGGGCGTGAGCCCGACGACATTGAGAACCAAGGTCGGCGTCACATCAAGCCCTGGAAGATTGCAAGCTCAACCGGCTGGCGCACGCACCGCCGCCCATGCAAAGCAGGTCCGGACTCAACAAAGGGGCAGGCGCCTGCCCCTGCCTGACCCGATTCGAGGGTCGCAAGTTGGTTGAATGGGGCGGCGCTGGATGCCTGGTACAACTTTGTGCTCCCCTCCCGTTTCAGGATCCGATTTACGCGTGTTCGTGCGATTCACAAACGGACGCCGAAGCGAT
>JAGNWJ010000084.1:0-4717 GCA_017986065.1 Rhizobacter sp.
GGTCTTTTGGCGCTTCAGGTTTGTTGCGAGGCGTTGTTACAACTCGCCCGACGGACGAGTCGTTCGGAGCCGCGGCTCCGATCGGGTCAGATGCAGATCCGGTAGCCCAGTCCGCGCACGGTCTCGATGAAGGACCGGCCCAGCTTGCGGCGCAGGCTCGACACGTGCACCTCGATGACATTGCTCGATGCAGGCTCCGCGGGGCCACCCACCAGAGCGTCCAGGTCACGCTTGGCGACGAGGCGACCCGGGTTCTCGGTCAGGGCGGCGAGCACCTCCCACTCGCGCTCGGTCAGCCGGACGGCGGACCCGCGGACGAATGCCCGCCGCGAGGGAGGGTCGAGTTCGATGTGCCCGTAGGAGCGCATCTTTCGGTCGGCGGAGGGTCCCTGAGCCAGCGCGTGGCGGATGGCCGCAAGCACCCTTTCGAGCACCTCTCGAGCCTCGGCGCTGGAATCCGTGGGCTGCCACAGATCGACCGGCTGGCAGTGATCGCTCAACATCAGCACAGGCGTTGCATCGCCGTTTCGCCGACGGGCGTCCACCCAGTCGAGGCCCGATCCATCGGGCAACTGCAGCGCCACCAGCATCACGTCGTGCGCCTGCTCACCCAGCAGAGTCACGTCGGCAAGTCGCCGATACCAGTTGACGGCGTGCCCGCCTGCTCGCAGAAGATCGCGCACGTTCTCGCCACTGACCGCATCGTTCTCGACAAGCAGGACCCGCATCTTCAAACCCTTTCAATGGGTGAGAAGGTAGCGACAGTCGGCACTCCTGTGCTTCAGGTTCGGTTCAGCTAAGACGCCGGTGGCGAGGGTCGCTGGAGCAACTGCAGTCGATATGCCGGACACGCAGAGGGGCGAATGCGGCGTCGGGCGCCGCATTTGAAGCGCGAGGCAACGATCAGAACGAGGTCCAGTCATCGCTGCCCGTCGCGGCAGGAGCCGCGGCCGCGGCCGGGATCGTGTGGGCGGCCTAGAACGCCGGCCTGACGACATTGGTCGCGCGGTGCGGACTGCGCCGCTCGGGGGTCTGGTACGCCTTCGGGGGCGGTGCCGCGACCTGGCGAGCTGTCGGCGCAGGATGGAACTCATCGCCATGGCGCAGCCTGAACAGCGCCACTGCCGCAACCAGCTGCTGCGCCTGCGTCTTCAGGCTCTCGGCCGCCGCAGCGCTTTCCTCGACCAGGGCGGCATTCTGCTGGGTGGCCTGATCCATCTGCGTGACGGCCTCGCCGACCTGGGCCATGCCCGTCGACTGCTCGGCGCTGGCTGCACTGATCTCGCCCATGATGTCGGTGACGCGCCGGATCGACGTCACGATCTCGCTCATCCTGGAGCCGGCCTCGTCGACCAGTTGCGTACCCGCTTCGACGCGTTCGACGCTGGTGGTGATGAGATCCTTGATCTCCCGGGCGGCCGCAGCACTGCGCTGCGCGAGGTTGCGCACCTCGCTGGCCACCACGGCGAAGCCTCGACCCTGCTCGCCTGCACGCGCGGCTTCGACCGCGGCGTTCAGCGCGAGGATGTTGGTCTGGAACGCGATCCCGTCGATCACGCCGATGATGTCGGCGATGCGACGCGAGCTGTCGTTGATGCCCTTCATCGTGTCGACGACCCGCTCCACGACCTGCCCGCCTTCCACGGCAACCGACGACGCATTGATGGCGAGCTGGTTGGCCTGCCGCGCGTTGTCGGCGTTCTGCGAAACGGTGGCGGTCAGCTGCTCCATCGACGCTGCGGTTTGTTCCAGCGCACTGGCCTGCTCCTCGGTGCGGCTCGACAGGTCGTTGTTGCCCTGGGAGATCTGGGCGCTGGCGGTGGCGACGCCTTCGGCGTTGCGGCGCACTTCACCGACCGTCCGCTGCAGGCTGTCGCGCATGACATTCAGCGAAGACATCAGGCTGTCCGTGTCACCGGGACGCAGATCGATGCGAACCGTCAGGTCTCCATCGGCCACGGCCTGGGCCATCGCCTTGGCCTCGGCCGGCTCGGCGCCAAGCTGGCGGGTCAGGCTGCGAACCATCCACGCACTGAACGCCGCCGCGAACAGCAGCCCTGCAGCCATCGCGGCGATGGCGAAGGCTCGCACCGTGGCGTACTTCGCCTCGGCGGAAGCGTGTTCCTCGCGCGCCACGTCGATCTGCAGCTTCAGCAAGGCCTGGATGCTTGCGGCGACGGGCTCGCCCAATGGGTTCAGGACGTCGTCGACCAACCTGGTCGCGTCCTTCAGCTGGCCGGCCTGGAGTGCTGCCAGCGTCGGCTGTATGCCCTCGGACCGATAGCGGGCACGCGCGTCCGCGAAAGCCTGGGCCAGGCGCGTCTCATCGGTCGTCAGCACGGTCGCGGTGTAGGCCTTCCACAAGCCGTCGATCGCGACCGAGTCCTCACGCAAGAGGTTCTCTGCCTTGGCGATTTCTTCAGGCCGTGGGTCGCCGATGGCGTTGATCAGCATGGTCACGCTCACGAGCTGGCGCCGCTGGATCTCGGCGAGTGCACCCAGTGGCGCGACCCGCTGGGCGTTGACGGTCTTCAGGGACTGATTGGCATCGCTGATGCCCCACAGGCCGATCGCGCCGATGACGATCAGCAACAGCGACAACGTACCCGTCAGCAGCAGCAGGCGGGTGGAGACTTTGAGTTGGTTCATGAGACAAGGAGGAGGTGCAGTCGGAGCCTGGCCGCGACGGCTACCACTGCCGCAGGCCTTCGTGGGAGCCCCGTCGATCCGATCGACGGTCCCCCGTGCTTCATCGGCACGCCCGCTCCGGTCTTGAGACGGGTCTGACCGGGCCGCCGGACGCCCCGGGCCTGCCGGACCAGGTCTCCAGCGGTGCTTGTCAGCCGCCCGGAACCACCTCTTCCGCTCGAGCGGCGGCCATCCAGTGCTCGATCAAGGCGTGCAACTGGCTGATCATGAATGGCTTGGCGAGGTGTGCATCCATGCCGGCAGCCAGGCAGCGTTCGATGTCGCCGCTGAGGGCGTTGGCGGTCAGGGCGATGACCGGCAGGCGTGGCGCACAGGAAAGACGCTCGCGCTCGCGCAGCCGGTGCGTGGCCTCGTAGCCATCCATGACCGGCATCTGGCAATCCATCAGCACCAGCGCCACCTTCGTTTGCGCCAGCACGGCCAGGGCTTCCTCGCCGTCCTCTGCCACCACCACGTCGAGTCCCATCGACTCCAGCATCGCGGCGCCGATCATGCGATTGACGCTGTTGTCCTCGACCAGAAGGACACGGCCACTGAGGCCTTCCGGACGCCGCTCGTCGCGGGACTCCGGCGCAACGGCATTCACCGGAGCCGGTGCCGGTGCGGCAGCAGCCGGGCCGGGTGCTCGCTGCAACGGCAGCGCAAAGCTGAACACGGTGCCCTTGCCCGGCAGGCTGTCGACCACCAGTTCACCACCCATGGCCCTGACCAGGTCGCGACTGATCGCGAGGCCCAGGCCCGTTCCACCCTGCGCCGGCCTGGCCGGGTCCTGCGCCTGGACGAAGGGCTCGAAGATCCTGTCGTGCTGCGTCTTGTCGATGCCGATGCCGGTGTCGGAGACCTCGAAGGCAACCTGTTCGCTGACGCCCGAGCCGATGCAGTGGGTGCCGACCACGATGCACCCGCGCTGAGTGAACTTGATCGCATTGCCGACCAGGTTCAGCAGCACCTGGCGCAGACGCAGCGAATCGCCATAGCGCCAGCCGTCGAGCGCCGGATCGGAATCGAGCCGCAACTCGATCGACTTGCGCTGAGCCGATGCGGAAAACAGCGTGGTGACCGACCGGGCCACGGCATTCACGTCGATCGGCTCGCGGGCCAGTTGCAGGCCGCCCGCGCCGATCTTGGCGAAGTCGAGCACCTCGTTGAGGATGCCGAGCAGCGCTTCGCCCGAGGTGGCCGCCACGTCGATGTACTGCGCCTGACGCGGGTTCAGTGCGGTGTGCGAAAGCAGGTCGAGCGCACCGAGCATGCCATTCATCGGCGTGCGGATCTCGTGGCTCATGTTGGACAGGAACTGCTCCTTGGCCCGGGCAGCCGCCAGGGCCTCGTCACGCGCCTGCTCGAGCTCGCGGGTGCGCTCGGCCACACGATCCTCGAGCCCGGCATTCACGACCGCGAGCTGCTGCTGCACCCGCGCCTGTTCACGCTGACCCTGCTCGATGCGGCCCATCATGTCGCCCAGCGTGAGCGCCAGCGTCCCGACGTCGTCGCCGCGATCCGCCACCGCGCTCAGGCGCACCGTCAGGTCGGACGACATGACCGGCGTGGCGGCGAACTCCGTCGCCGCCTGCCGAAGCTGTGCCAGCCGCTGTGCCTGCGAACGCACCCAGCGGATCAGGATCCACCAGCCCAGGACCAGGTAGGCGCCCGTGCAGGTGCCGGCGATCAGCAGCAGTTCCAGCCCCGAGATCGGCGTCACGAACTGGCGATCAATGCGCAACATGGGTGCGCCGGGCCAGGCATCCCATCGCAGCGACAGGTTCGTTCGCTGGTCTGCGGACACTGCGGACGCGCGAGGGCCGCTCATCAGGGCGCCGGCATCCGATGTGGCCACCTTCTGGCCTTCGTGAAGCAGATCGAGCTGCGTGTTGGGATAGGCGAGCTGCGCCAGCAGCGCGTTATCGAGCGGCACGTACAACAGCAACTGGGCCGGTCGACCGGCCTGGCGCACCGGCCCGGT
The DNA here is from genome assembly GCA_017986065.1 of Rhizobacter sp. Lineage (GTDB taxonomy): Bacteria > Pseudomonadota > Gammaproteobacteria > Burkholderiales > Burkholderiaceae_C > PBB1. The sequence goes on from JAGNWJ010000084.1 coordinate 4,673, forward strand.
CACCGTTCGATAGACCGTGCGATCGCGGTCGCTGTAGACCCATCC
>JAGNWJ010000084.1:4817-10319 GCA_017986065.1 Rhizobacter sp.
GTCAATCCGAGCGCATCGACGACCTGCTGCGGCGTGTGGTCGCGCCTCCAGGCCAGCGTGCGCTGAATCACACGCACCATCTTCTGCGCCAGCTCAGGCCGTCCCTCGACGAGGCCCACCGAGCTGATCAAGGCGCCGCGCAGGAAGCCGACCCCCGGCAAGGTTCGTGGATCCTCGGGATGGCCGATGCGAAAGAGCGGGAACGCCAGCCCTTCCTGGGCCAGACGCAACGCGAACGGCTCTTCCGACACGATGGCGTCGGCCACCTGGGCCCGCATTGCACTGGCCTGCGTGTCCCAGGACTGCCCGGCGGCGACGAACCGGACCGACTCCGGCGACACACCATGCTGGCGCAGCACGAGCACGAGAAACTGCTGCCCCGTGGTGCTCGACGTGAGCGAGTTGCTGTGGATGCCGAGCACGCGGCCTCGCAGGTCCTCGACGCGACGCACCTTGTCCTTCAGGTCGCTGCGCACCATCACCGAAAGCAGCACCCTGTCCTCGATCGCCGCCAGCGCCACCAGGCGACGCGATTCGAGGTTCTCCTTCATCGCCGCAGGCACTCCGAAGACACCGAACTGCGCGTTGCCGGACGACATCTCGCGGATAGCGACCCCGCCGCCGGTCACGAACTTCAGGCGCAGCGCCAGCCCTTCGGCCCGGTCTGCACCGATGCGCACGGCAAGCTCGGGAATCAGCGACACCGCGCTGGAGGGTCCCGGAGTGGCCAGAACCACCTCGGTGGCGGCAGCGGCCTGCGCACGAACATCGGCGGACGCCCAGAGCGCTGCGGCAGCCAGGGCTGCGCGCTTCAGGAGCAGGCGACGCGGGTGGAATGGACAGGTGCGCACAAGACTCTCGCTGTAACGAACCGTGCATCGATGGTAGCCCTGCAAAGCCCGGGCGCACGAAGCGAACAGGGGGCGAATACCCCACCCTCCCTTATGCAGCAGGCAACCAAGCTTAGAAGCACTGTGTCGTTGCCTGCCGAGCATCGCATCATGAGAATCGGACGCCCGGCATATGCCGAAAACAACTATCGCCCACCGGGCGACGCCCCATGAATTTCCAGCAGCTTCGAGCCGTCCGTGAAGCCACCCGCACGGGATTCAACCTGACCGAAGTCGCAGGCGTGCTCCACACCTCGCAACCCGGCATCAGCCGACAGATCCGTGAACTCGAAGACGAACTCGGCATCGACATCTTCGTGCGCGCAGGCAAGCGCCTGACGCGGCTCACGCCACCCGGAGAAGCGGTGCTGCCGATCGTCGAACGCATGCTGCTGGAAGCCGACAACCTGAAACGCGTCGGCGACGACTTCAACGCGCAGGACACCGGCCGCCTGTCGATCGCGGCCACCCACTCCCAGGCCCGCTACGCGTTGCCGACCGTGGTGCGCGACTTCCGCCAGATCTACCCCAAGGTCACGCTGCTGCTCCATCAGGGCTCTCCCAAGCAGGTGGCCGAGATGCTGCTGTCGGGCGAGGCCGACATCGGCGTGGCGACCGAAGCGCTGGCGCAATACGAATCGCTGGTCGCCCTGCCCTGCTACCGCTGGACGCACAGCATCGTCGTGCCACCCGGCCACGAACTGCTCGACATCGACGGGCCGATCACCCTCGAACACCTGGCGCGCCATCCGATCATCACGTACGAGACCGGCTACACCGGCCGCGCCCACATCGACGACGCATTCGCGCAAGCGGGGCTGACGCCCGACATCGTGCTCAGCGCCATGGATGCCGACGTCATCAAGACCTACGTCGAGCTCGGCATGGGCGTGGGCATCGTCGCCTCGATCGCCTTCGACGCCGAGCGCGACCGCACACTGCACGCGCTCGATGCGCGGCACCTGTTCGAGATCAACCTGACGCGGCTGGCCGTCCGGCGCGGCACCTGGCTTCGCGGCTATGTGTACGCGTTCATCGAGGCGTTTGCCCCGACGTTGTCGAGATCGGTGGTCGAACGCGCGCTCGCCGGTGATGTCCATGCAGAGTGACGCGGTCAGCCCGCCGCCCGGTCACCCGACCAGTACCGGGTCGGTGGTTCGACGTCCCGAGTAATCCGTCCAGCAGCGAGCCTCGTAATCGTAGAGCTTGCAGCGGCGCGCCGTGTCGGCATACCAGCGCCACGAGAACGGCTGAATCACGATGCGGCCCGGCAGCATGGTTTCGAGCAGCTTCTGCGCTCGCTTCAGCCGGTACAGCGGCACGCTCATGTCCACATGGTGTGCGGTGTGCTCCATGATGTGATGCAGCACGCTGCCCATCGGCGAGCGGAAAGTCAGGTGAACCGTCGTCGACACGAACGGCGAGGTGCTGGCCCAGCTGGCCTTGTCGGCGTACCAGGCCACGCCCGAGTGCGTGTGGTGCACATAGACGACGAATCCGATCATGCCGTTCCAGAAGACGAAAGGTATGACGAAGCCCACCGTCACCAGCCACCACGGTGACTGGCCCGTCGCGGACGCCGCGAGCACCAGACCGCCGATCCAGACCGCTGCACCGACGGACACGCCGATGCAGTCCCAGAGGAAGGCCTTGCGACGGGTCGGCATGACTTCCTTGCTCGGGAACATCATGCGGCCCCACCAGATCTCGACCAGGTAGTACAGCCACGGCGCCCAGCCGCTGCGGTACACCCGCTCCAGCCTCTGCCTCCACGCCGGCAAGGCCTGGAATTCCTGCAGCGTGCGCGGCTCCCAGACGAAGTCGAAGCCCTTCAGGTTGGTGTAACCGTGGTGCACCAGGTTGTGCCCGATGTCCCAGAGGCTGTAGGGCGTCATGGACGGCAGGAAGACCAGTCGGCCCACCCAGCGGTTCAGCGTGCGATGCCGGGTCAGGCTCTGGTGGCAGGCGTCATGCCCGAGGATGAAGAGGCGCCCGATCACGAAGCCGGTGGCGAGGCCGGCCAGCACCTGCAACGCGGGGTGACTGGCCTGCACGGTGATCACGAGACCGGCGGCAAACAGCACCAGATCGAAGAGAACCAGCCACAGCGCGTAGACGGTGCTGCGTTCGCAGATCGGCGTCAGCCAGGCTCGGATCAGTTTGCGATGGGGCATCGGGGCCTGTGCGGCCAACGGCTCGGTGGCCGGATAGAGAAGCGTCGTCATGGGCTGGGATTGCCGGTCAGGAAAATGCCCGAGCCTAGTGAAAAACCCGCGCGCTCAGCTTGACCCCGATCAAGGCACGAAGCACCTGTTTCCATCGTTGATCCGATTGCCGCGTCACAGTGACCCCCGTATATTTCGACAAGAACGTTCAGATTAATCGATTTCGGAGGGTGGGTTGCGACACTGGGTCAAGTTGATTCCCGGCCAGATCGGCCTGCACGAGCCCCTGCCCTTCGGCGTCCACGACGAAAACGGGAAGCTGCTTCTTGCCCGGGGCCAGGTGATCGACAACGAAGCACAGATGGCGGCGCTGCTATCTCGCGGCGTATTCGCCGACGAGGGCGAGATCCAGGCGGCACGCAACGGGGCGGCACCCGAGAAGGCCGCCAGGCGCCTGACGATGTTCGACCTGTGGGAACAGGCGATAGGGCGTCTCGATCGCCTGATCAAGAGTGCGGGCCACGAGCCCGAATTCGCCAGGCGTTGCGACGAGTTCGCCGGCCAGTTGATGGGCCTGGTCGAACGCGATCCGGACATCGGCATCTACCTCTCGGTGCGGCAGGACGAAAGCAGGTTGCATCTGTACGGGCTGACCCATGCGCTGCACTGCGCCCTCGTGTGCCAGTTGATGGCCTTGCGCATCGGCTGGCCGGTCGATCGCACGCGACGACTGGTGAAGGCCGCCCTGACGATGAACCTGTCGATCATGGAGTTTCAAGGGCGCTACGCCGTCCACGGCCGTTTCGACGACGAACAGAAGGCGCAGCTGCGCCTGCACCCGGCGCAGGCGGTCGAGCGCCTGAGGGCGGCAGGCATCGACGACGAGATCTGGCTGCAGGCTGTGATGGAACACCACGAGCGACCGGGCGGCGGCGGATACCCGAATGATCTGGTCGAGCTGTCGGAAGAGGCCGGCATCCTGCGCATGGCCGACATCTTCATGGCAAAGATCAGCCCGCGCGCGACCCGCGCGCCGCTGTCGATCCAGGAGGCTGCGCGGCAGATGTACCAGGAGGCCCACGGCAGTGCAGCGGCGGCGGCCATCATCAAGGAGTACGGCATCTACCCGCCGGGCAACCTGGTGCACCTGGCCTCGGGCGAGCTCGCGATCGTGATCCGGCGCGGCGCCACGGCACACACCCCGGTGGCAGCGGCCATCACCGACAAGTCCGGGGTGCCCACGATCAGCACGACGCGCCGCGACACCGCCCAGCCCGCGTTTGCCATCAAGGCCCTCGAATTCGACCGTTCTCTGGCGCTGCGCGTGCCGCCGGAGCGGCTTTACGGGCTGGCCGAATAGCGGCGCAGCGGGTCAGATCGCAGCAGCTGGATCGGGTTGCTGTTCCTCGGCGAAGCGCGTGATGCGGCGTGGCACCAGATGCACCGTGGTGCCGGGCTCGAGCGTCATGCGCTCGCGCAGTTGCCTGAATTCGGCACGCGGCAGTTCGACATCGATGAAGCTGCCATCGTCGAGCCGCCTGAACTCCAGCCGCGTGTTGGGACCGACCGTCAGCGCCTGCGACAGCGTGACCGCCACCGCACCCTCCTGGGCGGTCGCCACGATCTGCAGTTCGTGCGGGCGCACGTAGCTCACATCGGCCGCGTCCCGCACCGCGCCCTGCGCGTGGTCGAGTCGCCCGTGGAACAGGTTCACGTCGCCGAGGAACTTCAGCACGAACGGCGTCGCCGGGTGGTCGTAGACCTCGTCGGGAGAACCCACCTGCTCGATGCGTCCCTCGTTCATCACGACGATGCGGTCCGCGACCTCCATCGCCTCCTCCTGGTCGTGGGTGACGAACACGCTGGTGACATGCACCTCGTCGTGCAGCCTGCGCAGCCAGCGACGCAACTCCTTGCGCACCTTGGCATCGAGCGCGCCAAACGGCTCGTCGAGCAGCAGCACCTTGGGCTCGACCGCCAGCGCGCGGGCCAGCGCGATGCGCTGGCGCTGGCCGCCCGAAAGCTGGTGCGGGTAGCGGTCGGCGATCCAGTCGAGCTGCACCAGTTTCAGCAGATCGGTGACCTTCGCGCGGATCTGCGCCTCGCTCGGCCGCGTGGCCTTCGGCCGCACGCGCAGACCGAACGCGACGTTCTCGAAGATCGTCATGTGGGCGAACAGCGCGTAGTGCTGGAACACGAAGCCGACCTGGCGCTCCCGCACGTCGGTGTAGGTGGTGTCCTCGCCATGGAAGAGCACCGTGCCCGAATCGGGCACTTCCAGCCCCGCGATGATGCGCAGCAGCGAGGTCTTGCCGGATCCCGACGGCCCGAGCAGCGCGACCAGTTCACCCGACGGGATGTCGAGGTTCAGGTTGTCGCAGACCACCGTCTTGCCGAAGCGCTTGTTCAGGTTGCGGACTTCAATGCTCATGTCGATGACTCCATCG
>JAGNWJ010000002.1:0-1233 GCA_017986065.1 Rhizobacter sp.
GCGACCATGCGGCCGTCCAGCGTGCCGATGTACACCTTGCCACGGCCCACGGTCACGCCGCGGCTGGCCGATTGATAGAACATTTCCTTGACGATCGGGTCGAGCTTGGCGGTGTAGCGCCACAGCGTCTTGCCGGTGGCGGCGTCGAGCGCGAAGACGTTGTTGTCTGCAGCGATCGTGTACATGACGCCATCGATCACGATCGGCGTGGCCTGCAGGCCGTGCGTGATCACGCCCGGCTGGTGAACCCATGCCACGTGCATGTTCTTCACGTTGGTCTTGTTGATCTGGTTCAGCGGGCTGAAGCGCCACGCGTTGTAGCTGCGGTGGTACTGCGGCCAGTTGTTCGGATCGTCGTAGCCCGGGCCCGTTCCGGCGGCGCTGGCAGGCGCGGCTGTCAACAGTCCGAGGGTCATGGCAGCGGCGAGTGTTGCCAGCTGTTTGCTCTTGCCGCCGAATAGGTGGGTCATCGTTGTCTCCTGAGTCGATTGTTTGTGTGCTGCTGATGCAAAGGCCTGAGGTCTTGCTCGTGCCTCGGGATGGATGAGGGCAGTTTCCATGCCATCGGCGGGAAATGTTCCTGACCCCGTTGTGATGGCGGTGCGAGGCAGGTGTCGCCAACGGGCGTCGCATGGGCAACAGTTGTCGCAGCACGGCAGCCCTTCACAAGCAAACCGCTGCACCTGCGGGTGCGGCGAGCCTCTTCGGAAGCGGCCGGCTGCAGAGGCTGGCTCCTGTTTCGTTGACTGGATTCAATGCATCAACGGCATGAATGCGCAGATCGTGTGGCAGATTGATTTCATTAAATGGCGATTGGGGAATATTTCCTGTTTGTATTGGGAATATATCCCGCTGTTCATGGGAATTTATCCCTTATGGGCCGGGAGTATTTCCCATTCCGGATTGACCGCCATTAATAAGGTATTAAATGGCATGCGAACTGCTATTTGTCCATGGCGCAAATGGTTTGTCTCATCAAGCCACAGCGCAAGACCGGCAGCCCAGAAACTGCCGAATACGGAGACAGGGAAGCGGCACCGAGTGCCGGCCCACAACGAGTTCAGGAGCAATCATGTCGATCAGAACAATGGCGCTGTTGACGGCGAGTGCAGCTGCGTGCATCGCGGCCACCGCTGCAGAAACCGGCAACTGGCGCGAGTACAACGGTGACAAGGCGGGCGCCCGCTTCGAGCCAGGTGTCAACGTCACCGCGCAAAGCGTCAAGTCGATGAA
>JAGNWJ010000002.1:1333-8511 GCA_017986065.1 Rhizobacter sp.
GACTCTGCCTTGACGGCGGGTTCGATGAACATGTGGACGCGGGCCAGCTGCGACGAGGAGGCCGGCATCGTCTACCTGCCCCTGTCCACGCCGGCCAACGACTTCTACGGCGGCCATCGCAAGGGAGACGGCCTGTTCGGCGAGTCGCTGGTTGCCTTGAACGCGAAGACCGGCAAGATCGCCTGGTACTTCCAGTTCGTTCACCACGGCATCTGGGACTACGACCTTCCTGCCGCACCGAACCTGATGGACCTCACCGTCGACGGCCGCAAGATCAAGGCTGCGGTGCAGGTCACCAAGCAGGGCTTCCTGTTCGCGTTCGATCGCATCAGCGGCAAGCCGATCTGGCCGATCGAGGAGCGGCCGGTGCCGCAGTCCACCATCCCGGGGGAGAAGTCGTCGCCGACCCAACCGTTCCCGACCAAGCCCCTGGCCGTGGAGCGTCAGGGCGTCAGCGAGGACGAGCTGATCGACCTGACCCCGCAGCTGAAGGAAGAAGCGAAGAAGATCCTGGCTCGCTACAACTACGGCCCGCTCTACTACCCGCCGACGCTCGACAAGGCCGGCACGCTGCAGGTGCCGGGTGTGCTCGGCGGCAACAGCTGGGTGGGCGCCGCGCACAACCCCAAGACCAATGTCCTGTACGTGCCGTCGTTCACCATTCCTTTCGCCATCAAGCTGAAGAAAGGCACGACGGGCGTGTATGACTATGTCGGGACCTGGGGCGGTGTGGGTGGCCCGGACGGCCTGCCGCTGTTCAAGCCGCCTTTCAGCAAGATCACGGCGGTCGACATGAACACCGGCAAGCACCTGTGGCAGATCCCGGCCGGGCGCGGGCCGGTCGATCACCCGGCTCTGAAGGACCTCAAGCTCGATCGCGTCGGCGTACCACGCCAGAGCCACATCGCTCTGACCGAGAACGTCTTGTTCGTGGCGCCGGAAGGCACCTACGGCGTCACCGGCGTCTCGGCGCGCGGTAATGCGCTGGTGGGGCAGGCCACGAAGGAGGAGCCCGAGCCCTTCCTGTACGCCCACGACGCCAAGACCGGCGCACTGGTCGGCGAGGTCCGGCTGCCGGGCGGCGTGTTCGGTGCGCTGATGACCTACTCGGCCGGCGGCAAGCAGTTCGTCGTGGCGCCGATCGGCGGCGCGGGATTGCCCTCTGAACTGGTCGCGGTGCAGGTCAACTGAGACCTGTCGCGGGTCGGGCGGTGGGGCCGGAGCGGCCACCACCGCCCACCACCGCGTTTTCGACTCCAGAACCCTTTCTGCACATGAAATTCCTGTCTCTCAAGCTCGGCGGGAGGGCCTGCGCCCTTCTGCTGGTCAGCAGCGCGATGGCGGGTGGCTCGCCTCCGCCCGACCTGCTTGAAGCCCCAGTCGTGGTGGCTGCTCCGCCCCGCAGCACCCCGTTCGACTTGAGCGATCCGGACCGCATCAAGGCTGGCAAGCAGCGATTCCATTCGACTTGCGCAGAGTTCTGCCATGGGCACGCCCCGCCGCTGTTCATCGGCCGCACGGACCTGCCTCCCAAGTACGCCTTCGACATGATTTCCAACGGCGGCGGATCGGCCACGCCCATGCCGCCGTGGGGTTCGGTATTTACTCACGACGAAATATGGGAGTTGGTTGCATACCTGAAATATCTGGGTACGCAAAAGCTTTAGTTGAAAGCCCGCCGATTCTTGGATCGACGGGCTTTTTAACTCTGGCCACCTGTTGCTCTGGATCGAAGGTATTTCATTAATTTGGGTAGGTACTGGTTATCTTGCATCCGCTGTCGCGAGGTATCAAGGTGACTTTCTGTCGAGCGGCCATGCAGGAATGCGGGTTCGCGCGGGATCTGTTCGAGCGAGGCGGCTCGGTTCCTACGATGGTGGGTCTCGAAGGCACACGGCATTTCGCGACGTCTGTCGCGTCCGGCGCGGCAGGGCGCAAGACGAAGAGCCTTTTTGGCGCGCCCGCAAGCGAGCAGACCGACCCCCGCACTCTGTCGCAGCAAGCCCATGTGCAGCGACATATGTGATGTCACAGGTGTCGCCGGAGTGACAGGTGAAAACCCTCTGTCATTGCCTCATCGTTTTGTTGCCGTCTGAATCGGGGCAACTCGGATTTGGCAACCCGAGTTTCACGAACGGCGCTTTGGAGTCGTTTGGTGCCCGCAAATGCGACAACTGAAACTCTGCATGTACACGGATGAAACAGTTGGCACAGTTGATTCACCTTGGCGACACTGGGCGTTATCCGTTCTCACCAGTGAAAACGCGTTGCCATGCGGCGCGCAGGGACTTGGCACAAATGGTGCGGTCAGAGCAGGTCGAGATCAGTCCAACCGGAAGGTCTTGGCTCTGGCGGACACCGCCCGGGTGTCGCGCACAACAAATCCAACCCTATGAGAAGGAGACAACATGGGTCACCAATTCTTCAACCTCAAGCCAGCGGCCGCGGGACGGCTGCTCGTGCTTGCAGGGTTCATGGCAAGCGCCGGCCTGGCCTCTGCACAGTCCAGCGTGCAGGTGTTCGGCATCATCGACGCCGGCATCCTGACGCAGACCAACAGCGCTGACAGCAAGAAAACCAAGACACGCCTCGAGACCAGCGGATTGCGCCAGAGCGTCTGGGGCCTGAAGGGCACGGAAGACCTGGGTGGCGGCCTGAAGGCGTTCTTCAACCTCGAATCGCACTTCGACACCGACACGGGTCACATCCACGGCACCGGTGACTCGAACCAGAGCGGCACGATCCTCTTCCGACGGCAAGCCAACGTCGGCCTGACTGGCGACTGGGGCACGGTCATCCTGGGTCGCCAGTACGGTCCGGCTCTTCTCGCGCACATCGGCACCGAGCCGCGCGCCTTCAAGGAACAGTTCTCGAACCTGTATGCGTGGGCCTACAACCAGCTGGACGGCTTCGCTGGCCCAGGTGCCGCGGGCAACACCAACGACGTCGGCATCTTCATGAGCAATGCGGTCCAGTACCGCAACAGCTTCGGTCCGGTGACCGTCGGTGTGCTGTATGCGTTTGGCGAGCAGTCCAAGAAGATCTCGCGCGGCAACACGTTCGCGATCGGTGTCAACTACAACGGTCCGGTCGTGCTCTCCGGTTCGTACCAGGTCATGAAGGACAAGGCCAGCGGCGAAGACATCATCGAGCACTACGGCCTGGGTGCCGCGGTTCCGTTCGGTGACTTCACCTTCAAGCTCAGCTGGCTGCGCGGCGAGAACTCCGGCGCCGATGGCGTCGAGACATCCAAGGTCGATGGCATCAGCGGCGGTGTCGACTGGAAGTGGAGCCCGTCGAACAGCGCCACCCTGGCCTATTACGACAACAAGGACAAGAACCAGAGCAGCAACCACACGAAGAACATCATCATCAGCAACGACCTGTTCCTGTCGAAGCGCACGACGTTCTACACGCAGGTGGCAATTGTTGACGCAGGCAAGGGTTCCACGGGTATCGCAGCCTTCAAGACCAGCGTTGTTGCCGATGCGAGCTACCTGCCGAACAAGACGACCACGTTCCTGAACGTCGGTATCAACCACACCTTCTAACCGTTCTCCACACGCCACCCCCAAAGGTGGATTGGCGCTCACCAGTTTCCGGCCCGGTCACTGGTGAGCGCTTTTTTCTGCGCCTGCATCTTTCGCCATCTGTCGCGTTGCGGGCTACACGAAGGAGTCACCCATGTTCCATTCCCGTCGTCCAGCCGCGTTGCGGCTTCATCCGCTCGTGGCCTGCATCGGCCTCGGCCTGTTGGTCACGTCGGTCTGTCGTGCAGAGGACCCGGAGCCGCCGCTCGGTGTCAATGTGCTCGAGAACACCTTCAAATGGCGCCCGAACTACGTCAGCGACGACATGCTGATGCACGCCGACAAGGACGCCAACAACTGGCTGCACTACGGCAAGGACTACCAGAACACGCGCTTCAGCGCGCTCACGCAGATCACGACCGAGAACGTGAAGAAGCTGGTGCCCAAGTGGAACCTGTCGTTCGGCGTCAACGAGGCGCAGGACAGCCAGACCACGGTGATCAACGGCCGCGTGTTCGTGACGGCAAGCCAGAACAAGGTGTTTGCGCTTGACGGCGTCACCGGCAAGATGCTGTGGAAGTACGAGCGTTCGCTGCCTGGCGATCTCGGCCCCAAGCTGTGCTGCGATGCGGTGAACCGTGGCGTCGCGCTCTACAAGGACATGGTCTTCATGGCCACCCTCGACACCCATGTCGTCGCGCTGAACAGCACGACCGGCGCGGTGGTCTGGGAAAAGAAGATGGGCGACTACAAGTCGGGCGAGATCTACACCTCGATGCCGCTGGTCGCCAAGGGCATGGTCATCGTCGGCAATTCGGGTGGTGACGTCGGCGGCAACGTCGGGCGCATCACCGCGCTGAACCCGGCGAATGGCGAGGTCATCTGGGAAACCAAGACGCGGCCAACGAGCGCCGACCATCCCCAGGCCAAGACCTGGGCGAACGATTCGTGGAAGACGGGTGGATCATCGGCGTGGCTGACCGGCACCTACGACGCGAAGACCGACACCGTGCTGTGGGGCGTGGGCAACCCGACGCCTGACTTCGACCCGAGCGTGCGCAAGGGCGACAACCTCTACAGCAACTCGACACTGGCGCTCGATGCCAGCACCGGCAAGATCAAGTACCACTTCCAGTACACGCCGAACGACTCGTGGGACTACGACGGCAACAACGAAGTCATCATGGTCGACGACGAGAAGGGCCGCAAGGTCTGGGTGCACGGTGACCGCAACGGCCACCTGTACTCGATCGATCGCACCAACGGCAAGTGCAACTGGGTTGTTCCGATTGCCCGCGTCAACTGGGTCACCGGCTTCGGCGAGAACTGCCGGCCGATCGTCAATCCGGACAAGGTGCCTCGCTACGACAAGATCGTGACCGACATCGCGCCGATCCTCGACGGCGGCAAGGAATGGCACCCGGCTGCGTACAGCCCCCGGACCAAGCTGGTCTACATCCCGTTCATCGACAGTTCGATGGACATCCAGGCCAAGAAGACCGAGTGGAAGCACGGCGAGTGGTTCCTGTCGTCGCGTGTCCTGAAGGCCAACCCGTACACCGGTGGCGTGAAGGCTTTCAATGCGACCACCGGCGAGCAGATCTGGACACGTCCGCAAAGCACTCCGGCCACCAGCGGATTGCTGGCCACCGCCGGCAAGCTGGTGTTCTCGGGTGACGCCGAAGGCTGGTTCAGCGCACTGAAGGACGACACGGGCGAAGAGATGTGGCGCTTCAACGTCGGCTCCGGCATCCACGGCAACCCGACGACCTTCACGGCCGATGGCAAGCAGTATGTGGCGATCGTCTACGGACCGGGTGGTGGCAGCCTGCTGCCGCTGATCTACGACGAGCTGATGAAGCGCAACAACCGGGGCGGCGGCCTGATGGTCTTCGGACTCTCCGATTGATGCACTGATCCATGGACCGGGGCACGGCGCAGGCCGTGCCCCGTCCGCACACGCCCCCATGAAGTACCTCAGAAGAATTGCCCAGGCCGCGGCCTTGTTGCTGGTCGCCGTCGGATTGCGGGCCGCGGAGGCCGATGCGCCGGCCTACCTGAACGTGTGTGTGGATGACGACAACCCGCCGTTCTCGTCCGAGGCCCGACCGGAACGCGGTATCGATGTCGAGGTCGCGCAGGCCATCGCCGGCCAGCTCGGCCGACCGTTGAAGCTGGTGTGGGCCACGGTGCCCAACCGCGGCGGCATCGGCAAGGCCCTGCGTCAGTCGCTGTCTGCCGGGAAGTGCGACGCGTATCTCGGCATCCCGCAGGATCCCGATCTGGCGAAGGATCTGGCCGAGCGCAAGCTCGCCACATCGCCTCCCTATCTCGTTCTTGGCTATGTGCTTGTCGCTGCGCCGGGTAAGCCGGTACCGAACGTGGCCACGTTGCGTGGCGCGCGTCGCGTCGGTGCCGTCACGGCCACGCCGGCCGATCTGTACCTTTATCGCAAGCAGCTCGGTCGCGTCCCCTACCCTGGCAGCGCCGCATTGATCGAGGCGCTGAAGGCCGGAGAAGTCGATCTGGCACTCGTGTGGTCGTCCTCGCTGACTGGCGACGCAGGCAAGAGCGTGGTGGCTGCCACCGAGGCGGTGGACGATGCCGACCTGTACACCGGCATGACCGTGGCGACCCGCAGTGCTGATACGGCTCTGGCGAACGAGCTCGCGAAAGCGATCGAGGCCCTGCGGGGCGATGGACGCATCGATACGATCATGCAGCGCTACGGCCTGCCGCGCGTTTCACGCCCCTGACTCCACGTCCGCCTGAATCAGAAGATGTCTCAAATCACCAACTTGCGTGTTCGGCTCGCCAGCGCGCTCCTGGTCTCTGGCCTGTCGGGGGCCACACTGGCTTTCGGGCCGGCGCCAGCCGCGACCTCCGCGGCAGGCAGTGTCACCCTTGCGCAGGCCACCGAGTCAGCGCCTGCCCCCGCGCCTGTGGTGTCCCCGGATTTCGAGAAGCAGGGCGAGGAGCTGTTCGGTCGCAACTGCCAGCTGTGCCACAACTCGCGTGGCAAGGGCGGCAAGGCGCCTCAGCTCTTGCGGGGGGCCTGGGGCCCCGGCGGCGCCAACAGCGATGAGTTCATGTTCAACACCATCAAGAACGGTCGACCCAACACGCAGATGGGCGGCTTCAACGGCTCGCTCAGCGATGCGGAGATCCGCATCATCGTCGCCTTCCTGCGTTCCGAATCGGTGCGCGCCAAGGCCAACGACCGCAAGACGGTGAGCACCGACTACGAGCCCTGGTGAGTTCGGCGCCAAAGCCGGACTTTCTGCAGAGTCGTCCATGCTCGGTCGGCGCCGAGTTCTCGGTCCGGCGAGCATGCGTTGAACGCACTTACCTCCTCACTCCCGTTATTGAAAGGTTTTCGATGTCCAAGTCATGTGCAGGCTGCCTCGCGGCCGCTTCGCTCTTGCTGTGCGCTGCTGCAGCCCAGGCCCTGGATCGCGTGCCGGTCCTGTCGCTCGATGTCGCGCAGACCATGTCGCGCACCTGCGAAACCCTCGCGAAGGCGAAGGGCTGGCGCATGAACATCGCGGTGGTCGATGCCGGCACCAACCTCATTGCCTTCAGCCGCATGGACCAGGCATTTCTCGGCAGCACCGACATCGCGATCAGCAAGGCCAAGTTCTCGGGCAG
>JAGNWJ010000002.1:8611-41329 GCA_017986065.1 Rhizobacter sp.
TGCACGGCCCCGCCGTGGCGGGCCGCTGCGATCGAGCGCTGCAGGGTGCCTGGTCCACCGACCTCGACCACGTGGTCGACGCCGCGGCCTCCAGTGACTTCGCGCACGCGCTGTTCCCAGTCCGGGTTCGTCTTGTAGTTGATCAGATGGTCAGCACCCAGCGCCTTGGCCTTGGCCAGCTTGGCATCGCTCGACGAGGTGGCGATCACCGTGGCGCCAGAGGCCTTGGCGAACTGCAGCGCGAACATCGACACACCGCCGGTGCCGAGCACCAGCACCGTTTCGCCGGGGACCAGTTGCCGGCCCTCGTACAGCGCGTTCCAGGCGGTCAGCGCCGCGCAGGGCAGGGTGGCCGCTTCCGCATCGCTGAGGTGAGCTGGCGTGGCGACCAGTGCCTCCTCGGGGAAGACGCGGTATTCGGCCAGCACGCCGGGCACCGATCCGCCCAGCGCGTTTTCATAGTGCTTGGGGGTCATCTCGCCGCTGAGCCAGGTCTCGAAGAAGCAGCCGGTGACGCGGTCGCCACTGGCGAAGCGCGTGACGCCCGGTCCGACTTCGGCCACCACGCCGGCGCCGTCAGATCCAGGGACCAGTCCTTCGGATTTCATGCCCGGGTAGCGGCCCCAGACAATGATGAGGTCCCGGTAGTTGAGCGAGGCCGCCTTCATGCGCACCAGCACCTGCCCCGGTCCCGGGCGCGGGACCTCGCGCTCCTGCAGCGTCAGGCTGTCGGCGTTGTTTTCCTTGAGGTACGTATAGCAGCGCATGGTGATGTCTCCGATGTGATTGTTCGAATCAGCGAACCCTGGGCCGAAGCCGGTTTTCGATGATGCCATGCATGAGCAAAACGCGCGCCGCGCTTCTGCGGCACTCGATGGCAACATCCGTCGCACGATGAAGAAGAAAAAGCAGACCCCCGAACTGGCTCCCGCCACGATCTCCGAAGCCGACGGGGTGCGCTACCTGCACCTCGGAACGCCCTGGGTTCAGGGTGCCATGCGCATCCGCAAGCCGCTGGCGATCGATCTCGAATACGTGCAGCGCATGATGGTCTGGATGCTGCTGCGGCCGAGCAGCGACTGGCCCGAGTGCCATGCGGTGCAGCTCGGCCTCGGAGCCGGCGCGATCACCCGCTACTGCCACGGCGTGCTGCGCATGCGGTGCACGGCGGTCGAGCTGAACGACACCGTGATCGGTGTGTGTCGGGCGTACTTCCATGTCGAGCCCGGCAAGCGCCTGAAGGTGATCGAGGCAGATGCCGGGGCCTATGCCGCCGACCCCGAGAACGCCGGCAGCGCCGACGTGCTGTGCGTCGACCTGTACGACCACGATGCCGCCAGCCCGGTGCTCGACAGCGACGCGTTCTACGCCGATTGCCACCGCCTGCTGGCACCGGGCGGTGCCATGACGGTCAACCTGTTCGGCCGCGATGCCAGCTTCGAGCGCAGCGCGCGCCGCATTGCTGCCGTGTTCGGCGAGGCCCAGGTGCTGAGCCTGCGGCCGACGCGCGAGGGCAACACCATCGTCGTCGCGCTGAAAGGCACCCCGTGGCCGGCTGCTGACGTGCTCGCTGCGCGGGCCGACGACATCGAGCAGCACGGCGGGCTGCCCGCGCGAAAATGGTTGAAGATGCTGCGAGCGTTGCCGCAGACGGTCCCGGCCGTGCCGCCGGCTTGAAACCTTCCCGTCGACGAATCCGCCACACCCCTCAAAGACGCACTCCATGAAATCCGCTGACCGTCCATCCGAACGCCCGCCCGCCGGCAAGCTCGACTGGCGCAAGCTGCTCGACTGGTTGCGTGAAGACGGCCTGATCGAGCGCGAGGATGCCGACCGCACGATCAAGCGGTTCGGCTCCGCCCAAAGCGCTCAGCATCCGCTGGTTCGCCTGGGCGCCGCCGGGCTGGTGCGCAAGGGCCATGGGGGAAAGACGCTGGATCTCGAGGCGCTGACCGAGTGGCTGGCCGCTCGCTGCGGATTGCCTTACCTGCGCATCGATCCGCTGAAGGTCGATGTCGGCCGCGTCGCCGACGTGATGTCCATCAACTACGCCGAGCGCCGCTTCGCGCTGCCTTTGCAGGTCGGCGCGCATGACATCACCGTGGCCACCTGCGAGCCCTACGACACCGACTGGGTGGCCGAGATCGAGGCGCACACCCGCAAGGTGCTGAAGCTGGTCGTGGTCAGCCCGCTTGAGCTGCAGAAGTACACGACCGAGTTCTACACGCTGTCACGCTCGGTTCGTGCGGCCATCAAGAACGGCGAGACATCGACGATCGCCAGCTTCGAGCAGCTGGTCGAACTCGGGCGCAGCAACAAGCAGCTCGATGCCAATGACCAGGGCGTGGTGCAGGTCGTCGACTGGCTGTGGCAGTACGCCTTCGATCAGCGGGCCTCGGACATCCACCTGGAGCCACGACGCGACCTGAGCGCGATCCGCTTCCGCATCGATGGCGTGATGCACACGGTGTATCAGCTGCCGCCTGGCGTGATGAACGCGATGATCGCGCGCGTCAAGCTGCTCGGCCGCATGGACGTGATCGAGAAGCGGCGTCCGCTCGACGGTCGCATCAAGACACGCAACCCCGAAGGCGACGAGGTGGAGATGCGGCTGTCGACGCTGCCCACCGCCTTCGGCGAGAAGATGGTGATGCGGATCTTCGACCCCGACACCACCGTCAAGCCGCTCGAGGCGTTGGGGTTCGGCGCCCACGATGCAAAGCGTTGGGAAGCCCTGGTGGCGCGGCCCAACGGCATCATCCTGGTGACGGGGCCGACCGGTTCGGGCAAGACCAGCACGCTCTACTCGACGCTGCGCCGGCTCGCCACCGAAGAGGTCAACGTCTGCACGATCGAGGATCCGATCGAGATGATCCAGCCTGCGTTCAACCAGACGCAAGTCCAGCCCGCGCTCGATTTCGGTTTCGCCGAAGGCGTGCGAGCGCTGATGCGGCAGGACCCGGACATCATCATGGTCGGCGAGGTGCGTGACCTCGAGACGGCCGAGATGGCGATCCAGGCCGCGCTGACCGGCCACCTGGTCTTCAGCACGCTGCACACCAACGACGCAGCGTCCGCGATCACGCGGCTGGTCGATCTGGGCGTGCCGCCGTACCTGATCGGGGCCACCGTGATCGGTGTGCTCGCGCAGCGGCTGGTGCGCACGCTGTGCCCGGCCTGCAAGCAGCCCGACGAGGCTCTGACGGCCGAGGACCTCGCGGATTTCGTCAAGCCCTGGCGCCTGAACGGCAAGGCCAAGCCTTACAAGCCGGTGGGCTGCCTCGAATGCCGCATGACCGGCTTCCGAGGGCGCTGCGGGTTGTATGAACTCCTGTCGGTGACCGATGCGGCGCGTGCGTGCATCCAGCCGGTTCCCGACGTCACCCGCCTGCGTCAGCAGGCGCTGCAGGACGGCATGCGGCCGTTGCGTCTGGCCGGTGCGATGAAGGTCGCCGAAGGCGTGACGACCCTGCAGGAAGTGATGAGCGCCACGCCCGCGTGGGAGTGAACGCGCCCGCACCCGAACCAGCATCGCCCGCAGCTGCGGGGGCGGTCTGGCCCGGGCTCCTGCTGGCTTTCCTGGGCGCGGTGGCGTTCTCCGGCAAGGCCATCATCGCCAAGCTCGCCTACCGGCACGGCGTCGACGCGATCACGCTGATCATGTACCGCATGCTGTTCGCGCTGCCCCTGTTCGTGATGCTCAGCGTGTGGGCCAGCCGAGGCAGGCCGGCGTTGCACCGTCGCGACTGGATGGTGATCGCCGGGCTGGGCTTCACCGGTTACTACCTGGCGAGCACGCTCGATTTCATGGGCCTGCAGTACGTCAGCGCCAGCCTCGAGAGGCTGATCCTGTACCTGAATCCCACGCTGGTGCTGGCGCTCGGTGTCGTGCTGTTCAAGCGACGTGTCACCGGGCGGCAGCTGATCTCGCTGGGCGTCAGCTACGGCGGCGTGCTGCTGGTATTTGGTCAGGAACTGACGCATGTCGGGCCGCACGCCGTGCTCGGTGCGGCGCTGGTGTTCGGCAGCGCGATCAGCTACGCGGTCTACCTGGTCCTCAGTGGCGAGGAGGTGCGGCGCATGGGGGCGCTGCGCCTCACGGGCCTGGCCAGCACGGTGGCCTGCGCGCTGTGCATCGGACAGTTCCTGCTGCTGCGCCCGCTGTCGGCGATGGCGGTGGCCCCGGAAGTCATCTGGCTCTCGGTGCTCAATGCACTGGTGTGCACGTTCGCGCCTGTGCTGATGGTGATGATGGCGATCGAGCGCCTCGGTGCCGCGCTGGTCGCGCAGACCGGGATGATCGGCCCGATGTCCACGCTGCTGATGGGCGTGCTGCTGCTCGGCGAACCCTTCACCGCCGGCATCGCTGCCGGCACGGTGCTGGTGATCGCCGGCATCTGGATGCTGGCGAAATGGCGATGAGGCCGGTCAGTCGGCCTTTTTCGGGCGCCCGGGCTTCAGCGATGGAATGCGCGAAAGCGCGGCTTCCAGCTGCGCCGGCGGCAGGTCGGCCAGCACCTGAAGGCCCGCCCGCAGCAGTTCGCTCTTCTTGGCCGGGTGACGGAAGCCCAGCGCGCGCTGCTTCAGCACGTCGATCAGCTCGAAGTCTGTCTGCGGCATCGTGAAGCTGTCGCGGACCAGCTTGAGCTTGACCTTGACCGGCTTGGCGCTGGCCGGGGCGCTGCCTTTCGCGACGCGCTTGACGGCCGGCTTCTTCGGCTGGGGAGCAGCGCTCTTTGGCGTGCTGGCAGGCTTGGCGATCGGCGCCTTTGCCGTGGCCGCGGGCGCCTTTGGAGCGGCGCGACGAGTCTTGGGGGTGCTGGTTGAAGTAGGCATGCGGAACCTCCGTAATCAATGTAAATGGTTTATACCGTATAAATCATAAAACAGTAAATGGCGGGTTGCCTGCTGCCTTCGCCTTCCGGCTGATCCCCGTCAAGCCGGATGCCGAGAGTGGAGCGTCCAATCCGGGGTGGCCCCTGCCGGGCCCGAGCCAGCTCCCTGAGCGAGCGCGGCCGGCCGGCCGCATCAACAACGAGGTGTCCGACATGGAAATCAGTGTTCTGGGGAGCGGCTGCAGCAAGTGCCGCAGCACCGTTTCGATGATCGAGAGGGCTGCGTCGGCGGCCGGGGTCGAGATCGTGATCGTGAAGGTCGAGGATCCGCAGGCCATCCGGGATTCGGGTGTCGGGCACACGCCCGCTGTCGTCATCGGTGGCCGGATCGTGCACAGCGGAGGGATTCCATCGCACGAGGAAGTGCTGAGCTGGCTGCGTCCGGACCTGCCGGGCTTCCTGGAACACCCGACGCGACACCTGTTCTTCACGGGCAAGGGGGGGGTGGGCAAGACCTCGCTGTCGACGGCTGCCGCGCTGAAGCTGGCCGACGCAGGCGGCAAGGTGCTGCTGGTCAGCACCGATGCAGCGTCCAACCTCGACGAGATGCTGGGGATCGAACTTCGCAACACGCCGACGCCGGTGCCCGGCGCACCGGGCCTGTCGGTGCTGAACATCGACCCCGATGCGGCGGCAGAGTCCTATCGACGGCGGGTCATCGCGCAGATGAGCGCTGAATCCAGCGAGACCGAACTGGCAACCGTGCGCGAGCAGTTGTCCGGCGCCTGCACCACCGAGATCGCCTCGTTCGACGAGTTCGCCTCGCTGCTCTCCGGCGATGCCGAACGCTTCGACCACATCGTCTTCGACACGGCACCGACGGGTCACACCTTGCGCTTGCTGAGCCTGCCGAAGGCGTGGAGCGGCTTCCTCGACGGCAACGATCGAGGCGCCTCCTGTCTGGGCCCGCATTCCGGACTGAAGATGCAGGAAGCCCGTTTCAAGGCGGCCCTCGAGGCCCTCGGCGATCCGGCCCTGACCACGGTCGTCCTGGTCACCCGGCCCGATGCGGGCGCGGTGGCCGAGGCGGCACGGACCTCCGAGGAATTGCGCGCGCTTGGATTGAACAACCAGCGGCTGGTGATCAACGGCGTGTTCCATGCCCGCGACCGCACCGACGCGGTGGCCTGCGCGATCGAGGCGCTCGGGCTGCAGGCGCTGTCGGACATGCCGCCGGCCCTGCGCGCGCTGCCGCAGGACCGTGTCCCGCTGCGGCCTTTCGACACCGTGGGGTTGGCCGCCTTGCGATCGTTGCTTGGCGCACAGCGCGATGTCATCGAGTCGCCTTCCGTGTCGGTTGGCGCACCGATCGAACCCGCCGAGCACTTCCCGGGCCTCGAAGCGCTGGTCGATGACCTGGCCACCGCCGAACACGGCCTGATCATGGTCATGGGCAAGGGCGGTGTCGGCAAGACCACGGTGGCGGCGGCGTTGGCCCTCGGCCTCGTTCAGCGCGGCAAGTCGGTGCACCTGAGCACCACCGATCCGGCGGCCCACGTGGCTGGAACGCTTGCCGGTGAGGTCCCGGGCCTGCACGTCAGCCGCATCGACCCGAAGGCCGAGACGCAGCACTACATCGACAAGATCATGGCGGCCAAGGCCCCCGCGCTCGACGCACAGGAGCAGGCCTTGCTGCTCGAGGACCTGCGTTCGCCTTGCACCGAGGAAGTGGCCGTCTTCCATGCGTTCTCGCGCATCGTCAGCGAGGGCCGCAGTGCCTTCGTCGTTCTGGACACCGCGCCCACCGGGCATTCACTGCTGCTGATGGACGCGACGGGCGCCTACCACCGGCAGATGATGCGCGAGTTCGAAGGGCGCAGCACCGCACGCATCGTCACCCCGCTGATGAGGCTGCAGGACGCCGCGTACACGAAGATCATCCTGGTAACGCTGCCCGAGGTGACGCCGGTGTCACAGGCTGCGGCGCTCCAGGACGATCTGCGCCGCGCCAGCATCGAGCCTCACGCCTGGGTGCTCAACAAGAGCGTGGTCGCTGCGGGAACGCATGACCCGCTGCTGTCGGCGCGCTTGTCCGGGGAGCGCAGGCAGATGGCGCGTCTGACCGCCGGGCTGGCGAAGCGTCTTTACGTGCTGCCCTGGCTGGCACGCCCGCCCATCGGCTTGACGGAGCTGTCGAAGCTGGTCAGCCGGCCGGCCGACGCAGCACCCGTGTCGCCGCAAGTACAGATGCCTGCCTGACCCGCCTGCGCCGCCAGGGATCTGTTGCGGCGATGTGCCGTTCGCCTCGGATGGCGCTTGCGGCTCCCGCCGCCGTGGACCCGAGGCGAGGCGACGCCTTCAGGTCATCGCAGCACCGCAGTTCCAGCACTGCTCGAACGGGCCGTCGATCGTTTCGCCGCAGGCCGTGCAGGTCCAGCGACGCGACACCGGATGCTGCAACTCATCGAGCAGGCGCTGCGCGTGCTCGAAGTTGTCGCCATCGGTCAGCCACAGTTCGGGCAGTGTCTGGTCGGGCGGTATCTGCCCTGCCAGGCTGCTGTTGTAGGCGCGCTGGACTGTCGTCGGCACCCCGGCGTGACACAGCAGATCGGCCCACAGCGTGGCGATGGCGAGGTTGGGGGCGGTGGTGAGTTTCTTCATGGCCGGGCGAGACTGTCGACCCACGGCGAGTGCTCGACTTGGGCTTAGGGCACGATAGCGCACTGTTTTCACGAGGAGCACCCGATGCCGGCCACCCGTTCAATCAGCACCCGCGCCATCCGCATCGACCAACCCGGAGGCCCCGAGGCGATGCGTCTGATCGAAGTGCCGATCGGCGAGCCCGGCCCGGGCGAGATACGCATCCGGCACCGGGCCTGTGGGCTCAATTTCATCGATGTCTATCACCGCACCGGGCTCTATCCGCTGCCGCTGCCTGCTTCCCTGGGCATGGAAGCGGCCGGCATCGTCGAAGCGGTGGGGGAAGGGGTGACGCACCTGCGCGCCGGGGATCGAGCAGCCTACGCCAGCACCCCGCCGGGCAGCTACTGCGAGGCCCGCGTGATGCCGGCCAAGTGCGTCGTGAAACTGCCAGACGGCATCGATTTCGAGACCGGCGCCGCGATGATGCTCAAGGGCCTGACCGCGCAGTACCTGCTGAAGAAGACGCTGCCGCAGGGGGGCTTGCAGCCGGGCGACTTCGTGCTCTTCCACGCGGCGGCCGGCGGTGTCGGCCTGATTGCATGCCAGTGGGCCCGGGCGCTCGGCCTGAGGTTGATCGGCACGGCGGGCAGCGACGAGAAATGCGCGCTGGCCTTGCAGCACGGCGCAACCCACGCCATCAACTACCGGCGCGAGGATTTCGTCGCACGCGTCAAGGACATCACCGGCGGCCGCGGCGTCAAGGTGGTCTACGACTCGGTCGGGCTGGACACCTTCGAGAAGTCGCTCGACGTGCTGCAGCCTTTCGGCCTGCTGGCGAATTTCGGCAATGCATCGGGCAAGGCGCCGCCGGTGGATCTGGGCGTTCTGGCGGCCAAGGGATCGCTGTACGTGACACGCCCCACGCTGTTCACGCACATCGCCACGCGCGAGGCCACGCAGGCGATGGCCGACGATCTGTTCGCCGTCGTTGGCAGCGGCGAGGTGCACATCCCGGTCGAACGTCGCTACGCGCTGGCCGATGTCGCCCAGGCGCATCGCGACCTGGAAGCGCGGCTGACGACTGGCTGCAGCGTGTTGCTGCCCTGACGGTCAGGGCGCAGCCATCGACGCGCCGATTCAGCGAGGGACCGCGGCCCGGTAGGCGTGCCAGGAGGCGTGGCCGATGACCGGCCCCGCCAGCAGCAGCCCGAAGAACCCCGGCAGCATCGCCAGCACCACGATCACCGTCAGCACGGCACCCCACAGCAGCATCACACCGGGGTGGGTGAGGCACAGCCGCAGGCTGGTGAGTCCGGCGGTGATGGCGTCGGTGTGCCGGTCGAGGATCATCGGCATCGCCACCACGCTGATGGAGAAGATCAGTCCTGCGAAGAGCGAGCCCACGACCACGTAGGTGACGATGAATCCGATGTTGGCCGGGTTCAGCAGCGCCAGCAGCGACCCCTTGAAGTCGGGCATGCCGTTGAAGCTGAGCGCGAACACGATCAGCGAAGTGCGCCCCCAGAGCATCTCGACGATCAGCAGCACGCCCCCGAAGATGCCCATGGTGCTCATCCGTGTCTTCCAAGCAGTCAGCGAGGAAATGAAGTCCGGCCGATCACCGGCCTCGAGCCGGCGGCTCACCTCGTACAGACCCAGGCACATGAACGGACCCATCAGCAGGAAGCCTGCGCTCAATGCCAGCGTGTAGGCAGCGGCATGCTCGAAAACGTAAAGCAGCAGCCAGCCCATGCCCGTGAAGCAGGCGCCGTAGAACAGCCCGAGGGCGGGGGCCCGCGTGAAGTCGTGCCAGCCCAGCTTCAGCCACTGGGCGGGCGCGTGCCAGTCGAGGTGGCCCAGCGGCACGGCGAACGCCGTGATCGGGGCCTCAGGTCTGGCTGTGTCGGCGGTGGAGTCGATGTCGGTCTGGGCATTCATGGCAGCGCAGTGTGCAGGCGCAATCCGCGCATTGCACCCCGCACTTACATCAATGCGCCGGCCTGCTGACGGTGTTCAGCTTGCCTTGCGCACCCGCCGCAACTCATCGACGATGAGCAGCGTCGCCCCGACGGTGATCGCGCTGTCCGCGATGTTGAAGCTGGGAAAATAGCCGCCCGCGAACAGCGGTGCCAGCCAGTTCCAGTGGAACTGCAGGAAGTCGATCACGTGCCCGTGCAGCAGCCGGTCGATCACGTTGCCCAGCGCTCCTCCGAGAACCAGCGACAGCGCCAGACTGAACAGCCGCTGACCGCCATGCTGCTTCAGCATCCAGACGATGAACACGGTGGCCACCAGTCCGAGTCCGACGAAGAACCAGCGCTGCCAGCCCGAGGCACCCGCCAGGAAGCTGAAGGCGGCCCCCGCGTTGTGCACGCGCACGATGTTGAAGAACGACGTGACGGTGTGGCTGTCGCCCAGCTGGAAGCTCCCGAGGATCAGCGTCTTGGTCAGCTGATCGAGCAGGAATACCAGCAGTGCCAGCGCGAGCCACGGGAGCAGGCTGGAACCTGCCGCCTTGCTGCTCGCCATGTCAGGCCACCCGACGGACTTCGCCGGCGCCGTACAGGTTGCTGGTGCAGCGCCCGCAGATCGTCGGGTGGGCCGCATCGTGTCCGACATCGTCTCGGTAGTGCCAGCAGCGCTCGCACTTGGGCGATTTACTCGGCTCGATGCCGATTTGCAGCATGTCGCCTCGATTCAGTTGAACCGCCGAAGTGATTAAGACGAACCTAAGCTCATCCCCTAGGGACGCCAGCAGGTCGTACTCTGCGGTGGGCGCCGTCAGCTTGACGGTGGCCTGCAACGAAGAGCCGACGGCACCCTCCGAGCGCAAGGCTTCGATCCCCCTGTTGACCGCGCTGCGAATGTCCCGGACGCTTGCCCACTTCGCCAGCAGCGCCGAATCGTCCCAGCCGGTGGTGTCGATGTAGGTCTCGATGAAGATCGATGACGACCGGCCTGGCGCGAAGATCGGCCAAGCTTCCTCGGCGGTGAAGCTGAGGAACGGCGCCATCCAGCGCAGCATCGCGTTCGTGATGTGCCACAGCGCGGTCTGTGCGCTGCGCCGTGCGTGGCTCTTCGGCGCGGTGGTGTAGAGCCGGTCCTTCAGCACGTCGAGGTAGAACGAACCCAGGTCCTCGCTGCAGTAGACCTGCAGCTTCGCGACCACCGGGTGGAATTCGTACACCTCGTAGTGCGCGAGCACCTCGGCCTGGAACTGCGCCGCGCGGGCCAGCGCATGGCGGTCGATCTCGAGCATGTCCGCCAGCGGCACCGCGTCGGTCGCCGCGTCGAAATCGCTGGTGTTGGCCATCAGGAACCGCAGCGTGTTGCGGATGCGGCGGTAGGCATCGACCACGCGTGCAAGGATCTTGTCGTCGATGTTCAGGTCGCCGGAGTAGTCGGTGCTCGCCACCCACAGTCGCACGATCTCGGCACCGAGCTTGTCGCTGACCGATTGAGGTGCGACGACGTTGCCGAGCGACTTGCTCATCTTGCGGCCCTGGCCGTCGGTCGCGAAGCCGTGCGTGAGCAGGCCCTTGTACGGTGCGCGACCGTCTATCGCGCAGGCGATCAGCAGCGATGAATGGAACCAGCCGCGGTGCTGGTCGTGGCCTTCGAGGTACAGGTCGGCCTCCGGCCCGTCCGGCTGGCCGGCGCCGTCGTGCGAGCCGTGCAGCACGTGGTTGAACGTGCTTCCCGAGTCGAACCAGACGTCGAGGATGTCGGTGCTCTTGGTGTACTTCGCAGCCTCGTCGCCCAGCCAGTCGCGCGGATCAAGCTGCGCCCACGCTTCGACGCCTCCCTGCTCGACGAGTGCCGCCGCGCGGTCCATGAATTCGAGCGTCTGCGGATGCAGCTCGCCGCTGTCGCGGTGCAGGAAGAACGGCAGCGGCACGCCCCAGTTGCGCTGGCGGCTGATGCACCAGTCGGGGCGGTTGGCGATCATGTCGCGCAGCCGGACCCGGCCGTTCTCGGGATAGAAGGTCGTCGCGTCGATCGCGGCCAGTGCGCTCTGGCGCAGCGTTTGCGGCGCGGGGTCGGTGGCGAACACGCCGGCGGTGTCGTCGTTCGCTTCGTCCATGCGCACGAACCACTGAGCCGCGGCGCGGTAGATCACCGGGGTCTTGTGGCGCCAGCAGTGCGGGTAACTGTGCTGGAAAGTCGCGGTGGCCAGCAGTCGGCCGGCATCGCGCAGCTTGTCGATGATCACCGCGCAGGCCTTCCAGATGTGCTGCCCGCCGAACAGTGGCAGGCTGGCGTCGTAGACACCGCTGCCGGTTACCGGGTTGAGGATGTCGTCGATCGCCATGCCGTGCGCGACGCACGACTTGAAGTCGTCGACGCCGTACGCCGGCGCCGCATGCACGAGACCGGTTCCGTCGTCGGCGGTGGCGTAGTCGGCGAGGTAGATCGGGCTCAGGCGGTCGTAGCCCGCGTCGACATGGGCCAGCGGATGGCGGAAATTGACGCCGTCGAGCTTCTCGCCGAGCGCGGTGCCGACCACGCTGCCTTGCAGGCCGTAGCGCTGCAGGCTGTCCTCGACCCGCGCCGATGCGAGCAGCAGCAGGCCGCGTTCGGTGTCGACCAGGCTGTACTCCAGTGCCGGGTTCAGGTTCAGCGCCTGGTTGGCCGGGATCGTCCACGCGGTCGTGGTCCAGATGACAGCGTAGGCGTCCTTGTGCAGCGACGGCAATCCGAACGCGCTGGCCAGGCGATCCGGCTCGGCGCACAGGAAGGCCACATCCAGCGATTGCGAGGTCTTGTCCGCGTACTCGATCTCGAACTCGGCCAGCGACGAGCCACAGTCGAAGCACCAGTAGACCGGTTTCAGACCGCGGTAGACGTAGCCGCGTTCCATCACGCGCTTGAGCGTGCGGATCTCGCCGGCCTCGTTGCCGAAGTCCATCGTTCGATACGGATGCGCCCAGTCCGCCAGCACGCCCAGGCGCTTGAAGTCGCCCATCTGCTGCGCGATCTGCTCGGTCGCGTAGGCGCGGCTCTTCGCCTGCACCTCGGCGCGTGGCAGCTTGCGGCCGAAGGTCTTCTCGATCTGGTTCTCGATCGGCAGCCCGTGACAGTCCCAGCCGGGGATGTAGCTGGCGTCCATGCCCTTGAGCTGGCGGGCCTTGACGATCATGTCCTTGAGGACCTTGTTCACCGCGTGCCCGATGTGGATCTGGCCGTTCGCATACGGCGGGCCGTCATGCAGCACGAACTTCGGCGCGCCGCAGCGGGCATCGCGCAGGCGTTGGTAGGTGCCTGCATCCTCCCATTGCCTGACCCATCCCGGCTCGCGCTTGGGCAGGTCGCCCCGCATCGGGAACGGCGTGTCCGGCAGATTCAGCGTGGCGCGCAGGCCGGAGGTGTCGGCGCTGGTCGCACTGGAGGAAGGCTTTTCGGTGGACATGCTTCGGTCTCGACAGGTGACGTCTCGTGCAAGGCGAGTGGTAAGGGGCGGGATCGGGGTGGGGCGAGCCTCGGGTCGGTCAGGAGGATCGCTCCCGAAGCAAGAAGACGCCGCACCCGTGACTGCAACGGCGCAGGCTGCCGCGCACCCGGCGCGGCTTCGCACCCGTCAAATTCGGTCGCGCGTCGTCTGCCGGTGCGTTGCACCGTGGCCGCCGGGGCGACGTGTGAGGGTGATCGAGATCATGCTCATCGGCCCGATTCTACCGGGGCAGGTCCGGGCAGCAGAGACCGCGGCGGGCCGCGCGCGGGTGTCCATGTGGCCTGCTCAGGCCAGCGTGGCCAGCCACGTCCGGGCCTCGAGCTCGTCCTGCGCGATGCCGGCGCGCAGCGCCTCGATCGATTCGTAATGCCGCTCGTCGTGCAGCTTGTGCATCAGCTCGACGCGGATGCAGCGGCCGTAGCCGCCCTCGCTGCCGAGGGCTTCGGGCCAGTCCAGGCAGTGGGTCTCGAGCAGCACCTGTCCGGCGTTCTCGACGGTCGGGCGCACGCCGAGGCTGGCGACGCCGCTCAGCGGCTTCCCATCGGGTGTCAAGCCGTGCACCCTGACCACGAAGATGCCCATCGCTGCCGGCCGCGTGTGCGGAAAGCGCAGGTTGAGGGTGCGGAAGCCGAGATCGCGCCCGAGCTTGCGCCCGTGAACCACGTGGCCGCTGATGCTGTACGGACGCCCCAGCAGCGATCTCGCCCGGGCCATGTCACCGACTCCCAGGGCCTCCCGCACGGCCGAACTCGACACGCGCAGACCTCGCACCTCGTAGCTCAGCATGCGGGCCACGTCGAAGCCCTGGGCCTGGCCTGCCGCATCCAGCATCGCGTAGTCGCCGGCCCGACGTGCGCCGAAGCAGAAGTCGTCGCCGACCAGCACATAGCGTGCGCGCACGCCACGCACCAGCACATCGTCGATGAATGCCTGCGGTGCCTGCGCGGCAAAGCGATCGTTGAATGGCACGACGATGGCCTGATCGACCCCGCAACGTTCCAGTTCGCTGAGCTTGTCGCGCAGGGTCGAGATCCGGGCCGGCGCGAGATCGGGTTGGCCGCTGCGCGCGGCGAAGTGGTCGCGCGGATGGGGTTCGAAGGTCAGCACACAGCTCGGCAGGCCACGATGCTGGGCCTCGTTGCGCAGCAGCGCCAGCATCGCCTGGTGCCCGCGGTGCACGCCGTCGAAGTTGCCGATCGTCAGGGCGCAAGCCGGTGCGACACCGGGATGGTTGAACCCTCTGAAAAGCAGCATGCCGCGATTATTGCGGCGGTGCTGACTTAGGCCTTGCTCGGCTGGCTGCGCCGTCGACCGGTGCGACATCCGAGGGCCCGGCCAGCCATCGCCACTGGCCCGGTGCCAGATCGGCCGGAAGCACAAGCGCGCCGTATCGGCTGCGGTGCAGTGCCTCGACGCGGTTGCCGACGGCCGCCACCATGCGCTTGACCTGGTGGTACTTGCCTTCGGTCAGCGTCATGCGCAGACCGTGCAGCTCGCCCAGTCCCGGCGCCTGCGGACCGGCGAATGCGCCCGTGGCCTCGGCTTCTGCGGCGCGCACCGGCACCGGATCGTCGATCAGGGTCACGCCGGCCAGCAGTTGCCGGACCTGCTCCGCGGTCACCGGGTGCTTGCAACCGATCTCGTAGACCTTGGGGACGTGGTGCTTGGGCGAGGTCCAGCGGTGGATCAACCCGCCGTCATCGGTCATCAGCAGCAGGCCAGTGGTGTCCTCGTCGAGCCGCCCCACCGCCTGCACGTCGCGGCGGCGCAGCGGTGCGGGCAGCAGGCTGTAGACGCTCGGGTGGTGCTTGGGCTTCTGCGAGCACTCGTGGCCCGCCGGCTTGTTCAGGACGATCAGCGCCTTCTCTCGAAACGGCCACGATTCGCCGCGCACCGTGAACTGAAGCCCTTCGGGGTCGAATTCCTCGAACGGGTCGTCGCAAACCACCTGGCCGACCGAAACGAAGCCGGAGACGATCAGGCCCTCGCACTCGCGGCGCGAGCCGAAACCCTGCGTGTACAGCACCTGCGACAGCTTCAAGGCCGCTTGTCCAGCGTCATGCGGTCGTTCTCGCGTCTCATCTGGAATCGGGTCAGGAAGCTGTTGCCCAGCAGGATGTGCGGCATCGGCAGCGGCAGTATGGCGGCCTCGACGTTGTAGACCTGCACGTCGCCGATGCGCACGCTGTTCAGCGAAGCGCGGTAGCCGGTGACCTGGCCGTTGGCGGTGTTGCCGGTCATGCGGGGCCCGTCCTTGTACTTGAGGCCGATGCGATCGGCCTCGGCGGCGCTCATCGCGACGGTGGTGGCGCCGGTGTCGACCATGAACTCGACCGGCTTGCCGTTGATGCTGCCGCCGGTGATGAAGTGCCCGCCCAGGCCGGCGGTCAGAACGATCTGTTCACCTCCGCCTTCGCTGTTGGCGCCGCCCAGGCTCACTGGCGAGCCGCCGAGCGTCAGCGTCTGCCGCTTGCCGCCCACCTCGATCACCGCTGCGCCGGGGTTCACGCTGACCAACCGCACGCCGGATTGCGAGGTTCCCGTGGCCAGGGTTCGCGGCGTGCCATCGATCACCAGCAGCGCCTTGTCGCCCATGTGCCCGCTGAACGAAACGCTCTGCGCGCCAACCAAGCCCGCGCACAGCAGGCCGCCCCCGACCGCGGCAAGCACCCCGGCCAGCCGCGAGAACCGCACCAACCGCGCAAGAGCCGTCACTCGCTCAGTCCCGGAAGTTGTTGAACGACAGCGGCGAATCGGGCAGGTCCTTGCGGATCAGCGCCATCGCTGCCTGCAGGTCGTCGCGCTTGGCGCCGGTCACACGCACGGTGTCGCCCTGGATGGCAGCCTGGACCTTCAGCTTGCTCTGCTTGACGAACGTCTGCAGCTTCTTGGCCGTTTCGCTGTCGATGCCGTTCTTGATCACGATCAGCTGCTTGACCTTGTCCCCGCCGATCTTCTCGACCTTGGCGCTGCGGTCGAGGTATCTCACGTCGACGTTGCGCTTGGCCAGCTTGGCCAGCACGATGTCCATCACCTGCCCGATCTGGAAATCGCTGTCGGCCCAGACGGTGAGTTCCTTGTCCTTGAGTTCGACCTTGGAGGACGAACCCTTGAAATCGAAGCGCGTGCCGATTTCCTTCGAGGCCTGGTCGACGGCGTTGCGCACCTCGACGAGGTTGGGTTCGAGCACGGTGTCAAAGCTGGGCATGGTGGTCGCGCTTTCGGATCAACAGGTCTTCGATGGACGAAAATTCTGCCATGCACATCGAGTCGAGCGTCAGTCTGCGTGCCTACAACAGCTTCGGTTTACCGGCCGTAGCGCACACCTTGGTGCGCATTGCGAGTGACGCCGATGTGCGGCGCGTGGTCGATCATCCCACGCTCGGGCGGGCGCCGAAGTTCATCCTGGGCGGGGGCAGCAACATCATCCTGACCCGAGACATGCCACAGGTGGTGCTGAAGGTCGAGGTGACGGGCTGCCGGCTGGTCGAGGAGCGCGCCGACGCATGGGTCGTCGAGGCCGGTGCCGGCGAGTCCTGGCACGATCTGGTGATGTGGTGCCTGGCTCAGGGCTACCCGGGCCTGGAGAACCTGGCGCTGATCCCCGGGACGGTCGGCGCGTCTCCGGTGCAGAACATCGGCGCCTACGGGGTCGAACTGCAGGATCGTTTCGACTCGCTCGACGCGGTCGACCTGCGCACCGGACTCACGCTGACCTTGAGCCCGCAGCAGTGCGCCTTTGGATATCGCGACAGCGTGTTCAAGCACTCGCTGGCCGGGTGCGCAGTGATCACCCGGGTGCGGTTCCGGCTGCCCAGGCCGTGGAAGCCGGTGCTCGGCTACCTCGAACTCGAACGCAAGGTGGCCGAAACCGGGATTGCGCAGCCCGATGCCCGGCAGATCGCCGACTGGGTCATCGCCATCCGCCGCGCCAAGCTGCCCGACCCGGCCCGCATCGGCAACGCCGGGAGCTTCTTCAAGAACCCGGTGGTCACGCCCGAGCAGTGCCGCGACATCATCGGTCGCGACCCGGAAATCGTGCACTACCCGATGGCCGACGGCAGCGTGAAGCTGGCCGCCGGCTGGATGATCGATGCCTGCGGCTGGAAGGGAAAGACGGTCGGCCAGGCCGGCGTGTACGAGAAGCAGGCGCTGGTTCTGGTCAACCGCGGGGATGCCATCGGATCCGAGGTGATGACGCTCGCCAAGGCAATCCAGGAAAGCGTCTACGGACGGTTCGGCATCCGGCTCGAGACCGAACCGGTGGTCGTTTGAGATCCCTCGCCATGCAGCGACGCTTGCTGCTGCATTCGCGGCGTCTGGTTGCCGGCCTCACCGCGCTCGCGATCATGGCCCTCGCGGTTGGAGTTTCTGGCTGGTTGCCCGGACGATCGCTGTGGCTGATGTTGTTCGCCTTGCTGGTCACAGTGATCATCGCGACGACGCTCTGGTCGAACTGGCAGCGTGATCTCGCCATTCGCGAGGCGCCGCTGCCTCAGTTCCTCAAGCGCAAGCTGCGCGAGACCTACCCGCAACTGACCGGCAAGGACTGCGACCTGGTCGAACGCGGACTGCGCCAGTTTTTCCTGGCCTGCAAGCGCAGCGACCGCCGGTTCGTCGCGATGCCGTCGCGGGCAGTCGATGTGATGTGGCATGAATTCATCCTGCACACGCGGGCGTACCAGGACTGGTGCGACCTGACGCTGGGTCGCTTCCTGCATCACACACCGGCCGAGACGCTCGGCGCGAAAGCCTCCGGCAACGACGGCCTGCGCCGTGCCTGGACCTGGGCCTGCCGCGACGAGGCCATCGATCCGCGCAGGCCTTCGCGGCTGCCGCTGCTTTTTGCGCTCGACGCCAAGCTCGGCATACCGAACGGCTTCAGCTACGTGCCCGACTGCGGCGACATCGATCGCCAGAATCGCCAGGGCGGTGGAAACGGAGGGGTCTACTGTGGAACGTCCTTCTCGGATGGCTCCTACAGTGGAGACGCTGACGGACTGGGCGGGGCCGACAGCTCGCCCGGAGACGGTGGCAGCGACGCAGGCGGTGGTGATGGAGGGGGAGGATGCGGCGGTGGCGGTGGCGGCGGGGACTGATCCGTTGCTTGACGGATGCTCCGGTGCTACAGCGCTCGCGTGCGTTCTGTCAGCCAGTGCAGCGCATCCCCCGACACCCGCGGCGCCAGCCGCTCGAACACCATCGCGTGGTAAAGGTTGAGCCACGCGATCTCGCCGGCATCGAGCAGCGAACGATCAAGGCAGCGGGTGTCGATCGGGCACAGTGTCAGCGTCTCGAATTCGAGGAACTCGCCGAACGTGTCGCCCTCGGGTGACTCGGCCGGCACGTTCATCACGAGGTTCTCGATGCGGATGCCCCACCGCCCGGGCCGGTACAGACCGGGCTCGATGCTGGTGACCATGCCCGGCTCCATCGCCATGGTCGACTCGGGAATGGTTTTCGAGATGCTCTGCGGGCCTTCGTGCACGTTCAGGAAGTAGCCGACACCGTGTCCGGTGCCGTGACCGTAGTCGAGCCCGTGCTGCCACAGGGGTGCGCGGGCGATCGAGTCGAGCATCGGTGACAGCGTTCCGCGCGGAAAGCGAGTTCGGCTCAGCGCCATCGTGCCCTTGAGCACCAGCGTGTAGTCGCGCTTCTGTTCGGCGCTCGGCGTGCCGATCGGCCAGACGCGTGTGATGTCGGTGGTGCCGCCCAGATACTGGCCGCCCGAGTCGATCAGCAGCAGGCCGTTGCCTTCGATCACCGCATGCGACTCCGTCGTGGCGCGGTAGTGCGGCATCGCCCCGTTGGCATTGAAGCCGGCGATGGTCGGAAAGCTCAGGCCGACGAAGCCCGGGCGTTCGCTGCGTGCCGCGCTCAGTCGTTCATCGACGGTCAGTTCGGTCAGGCGACCGGCTTGGGCCGGATCGGCCAGCGCCTGCTCGAACCACGCATAGAAGCCGCACATCGCGGCGCCATCCTGTGCCATCGCCTCGCGGATGTGTGCGGCTTCAGTCGAGTTCTTGCGGCTCTTCAGCAGCGTGCTGGGGTTGATGGCTTCGATCACGCGGATCGGCTCGGGCCCGCTGTCCCGCACACGCTGGCGCAGACCGAGCGTCACCCGGCGTGGATCGATCAGCAGGCTGGCACCGGCAGGCAGTGCACCCAGCGACGGTCCGGCGCTGTCGTAGGACTCGATCCGCACGCCATCGGTCGCCAGAACCGCGCGCAATGCCGGTGAAATCTTGCCGTCGGCGGCGTACAGGGTGGCCTGACTCGCGTCGATCAAAGCGTGCGCCAGGAACACCGGGTTGTAGAGCACGTCCGACCCGCGCAGGTTGAACAGCCAGGCGATGTCGTCGACCGTCGAGATGAAATGGTGCGATGCACCTGCACGCGCCATGGCGTCGCGCACCTGTGCCAGCCGCTCGGGGCGCGTCTCGGTGGCCTGCGGTGCGACATGCTCGTAGACCGCTGCGCCGGGCAGGCCGGGCCGATCCGGCCAGATGGCAGCCAGCACGTCGAAGTCGGTGCGCAGTGCGATGCCCGCGGCCTTCAACGTGCGCTGCAGCAGGTGTGCGGTGGCGAGGCCCAGCACGTCCCCGTCGACTCCGACGGTCTGGCCCGAAGCGACGTGGCTGGCCAACCAGTCGATCGGGTGCGTGGCAGCACCGGTCGGAATCCTGAAGAGTTCGACGCCGCTGCCCGCGAGCTCGGCCTCGGCCTGCACCCAGTACCGGCTGTCAGCGAACAGCACCGCGGTCTCGGTCGTGACCACCAGCGTACCCATCGACCCGGTGAAGCCCGAAAGCCACTGCCGTCCCTGCCAGCGTTCCGGCAGGTACTCGGACAGGTGCGGATCGGAGGAGGGCACCAGCACGGCGGCAAGCTCGTGTCGGCGAAGCTCTTCGCGCACGCTCTCGATGCGCGGGCGGATGGTTGAGCTGCGTGTGTCCATGCCACGAAGTGTAGGTTTGGGGTGCCGCCAGAGCGGACGCCGGCAACGATGCCCGCTAAGGTCCCGGGGTGGGATGGCCCGCTGTGGGCAAGCGCGAGCGCACCAGTGCGATGTGGCTGCGCAGGGCATAGAGCTCGTCGGTGTAGGCCAGCGGCACGGTGATGCGCTCGACGCGTGACTCCAGCGCGGCGATCTCTTCGAGCCACTGCGCCGACGGCTTCGCACCGATCGTGTCTTCCAGTTCGCGCAGTTGCTCGTACCAGCGGAACACCCGCGAGCGGATGCGGAACTCGTACAGCGGCGGCAGCATCCGCGACAGCGGCAGCAGCACCGCGACGATGGTGACCAGCACCGGCCACATGCGGTCGATCAGATTGGCGAACCAGAACGGCAGGTAGCGCTGGAGCAGTGGCACGCCGCTCTGGTAGAAGCGTTGGGCTTCCTTGGCGAGCGGACGTTCGGTGTTGAGCGCGGTCGGGAACTCGCCCTTGCGCTGGAACCAGCCTGCGCCTCCATGAACCTGCTGAGCCGCCTGCACGAACAGCTGTATCAGTGCCGGATGCGTGCCTTCGCGTGCCACCAGCGTGGCGGTGGGGGCCACCAGGTGCACGTCCTGCGGTGGCCGGTCGCCGGCGAGATCGACCACGCCGCGCGGCAGCACCACCGGGCTCATGAAGGCGAAGCGTCGCGAGTAGGCTTCGGCCTGCGCGAAGTCGAACAGCTTGATTCCTGGGGTCTGCAGCAGCATCTGGACCATCAGAGACTCGGGAGCCGAGGCAAATACCAGGGCATCCGATTCGGCGCCGAGCAGCGCCATCACCGCCGGTGTCTGCGACTGCTCGAGCAGCGTGATCTGCTTCGGGTCCACGTGATTGGCTTCGAGCAGCTTCTTCATCAGGTTCGGCACGCCGCTGCCGGGCGCACCGATGTTGAGCTTCCAGCCAGCCAGCTGGGCCAGGCCCGACAGCGTGCCGGACTTCAGCAGGCGCTGGGCGGAGTCTTCCCGGTAGAACAGCCACACGGGTTCGAAGAACAGGCTGCCCAGTGACACCAGCTGGGCGGGTTCGTCGTCGGACCCGGCTGGCGCAGCGATGTCGTCCGCGCCCCCCTGCACGAACGCCAGGTCGACGCCTGAAGCCGGAGCGCGCAACTGCGCGAGGTTCTCGGCCGCGCCCTGCGTGCTGCGCAGTTCGACCTCGATGCCGTAGGTCTTCAGCAGTGTCTTGTAGCGCTGGCCGAACTCTGCATAGGCGCCCTGGTCGACGCCGGTGGCCAGAACGACCTTCTTCGGCGGTGTCGGGTCGAGCACGTAATAGGCAGGGACGAGCAGTGCGACCGCGAGCAGTGCGAACGGCCCGACGGTGGCGATCAGGTCGCGCACGGACAGCAGGGTGAGGCGCAGGGAATTGGGCATGGTGTCAGCCGGCGCGAAGCCGCGTGGTTCGCGTGCAGGTCGGTGATCAGGGCGAGCTTGTATTCACTCGCGCCGGCGCATCAGCCGATTCGGCCGAGCAGCAGGTATTCCATCAAGGCCTTCTGCACATGCATGCGGTTCTCGGCCTCGTCCCAAACGACACTCTGAGGGCCGTCGATCACGTCGGCATCGACCTCCTCTCCGCGGTGCGCGGGCAGGCAGTGCATGAACAGCGCATCGGGCTGGGCAACTGCCATCATGTCCCGGTCGACGCGCCAATGGGCGAATGCCTTCTTGCGCGCCTCGTTCTCGGCTTCGTAGCCCATGCTGGTCCACACGTCGGTGGTCACCAGGTGCGCGCCGCGGCAGGCGTCCATCGGGTTGTCGAACACCTTCAGGCACGACTGGTTGGTCACACCCGCCACCTTCGCGTCGATCTCGTAGCCGCTCGGTGTGCTGACGTGCAGCGTGAACCCGAGAATGTCTGCCGCCTGCAACCAGGTGTTGGCCATGTTGTTGCCGTCGCCGACCCAGGCCACGACCTTGCCTTTCAGGCAGGCGAGCGCCTCGCCTGTCGAAGCCGCACCGCCACGGTGCTCGATGTAGGTGAACACGTCGGCCAGGATCTGGCACGGGTGGTACTCGTTGGTCAGCCCGTTGATGACCGGCACGCGCGAGTGCGCCGCGAAGGCCTCGATCTTGGTCTGCTCGTAGGTGCGGATCATGACCAGATCGACCATGCGGCTGATGACGCGGGCGCTGTCCTCGATCGGTTCCGAGCGCCCGAGCTGGCTGTCACCGGTGGTCAGGTTCACCACCGAGCCGCCCATCTGGTACATGCCTGCCTCGAAGCTCACGCGGGTGCGCGTGCTCGCCTTCTCGAAGATCATCGCCAGCGTGCGATCGACCAGCGGGGTGTACTTCTCGTAGTTCTTGAAGCGCTTCTTGATGACCGTGGTGCGGGCCAGCAGGTAGGCGTACTCCTCTGCACGAAGGTCCTTGAACTGGAGGTAGTGCCGGATCAATGCCTTGCCGGGTTTCATGGGGGGTGTTTTCACGTCAGTCTGGCGAGCGCAGGAAATCCTTGATCAGCGGACACAGCGTCATCGCGATCTGCTCGGCTTCAGCCAGATTCAGGATCAGCGGTGGTACGAGCCGCACGACGCGGTCGGCGGTCACGCTCAGCAGCAGCCCGGCCTGGGCCGCCTTCAGCAGCAGGTCCCCACAGGGACGGTCCAGTTCGATGCCCAGCATCAGGCCCTGGCCGCGGATCTCCACCACGCCGGCGACGCCGGACAGTTCCCGCGTCAGGCTGGCGCGCAGCGCGGCGCCCACCGTGGCGACATTCTCGAGCAGGTGATCCTCGCGCATGATGCGCAGGGTCTCGATGCCCGCGCGCATCGCAAGCGGGTTGCCGCCGAAGGTGGTGCCGTGATTGCCCGGTTGCAGCACCTCGGCAGCGCGCGGGCCGCAGACGACAGCACCCACCGGCACGCCCGACCCCAGCCCCTTGGCCAGCGGCATCACGTCGGGCACGATTCCGGCCCACTGATGCGCGAACCACTTGCCGGTGCGCCCGATGCCGCATTGCACCTCGTCCAGCATCAGCAGCCAGTCGTTCTCGTCGCACAGACGCCGCACGGATCGCAGGTACTCGAGGGTGGCGGGGCGCACGCCACCTTCGCCCTGGATCACTTCGAGGAAAACCGCAACGACGTTCGGCCGCGTGTTAGCGACCTCCTCGATCGCGGCCACGTCGTTCAGTGGCACACGCACGAAGCCCTCGACCAGCGGACCGAACCCCTCCTGCACCTTCGGGTTGCCGGTGGCCGACAGCGTGGCGATCGAGCGGCCGTGGAATGCCTTCTCGTACACGATGACCTCGGGGCGATCGATGCCCTTGTCATGCCCGAACTTGCGCGCGATCTTCAGCGCGGCTTCGTTGGCTTCAAGGCCGCTGTTGCAGAAGAAAACGCGTTCGAGTCCCGACAATTCGCACAAAGTCGCCGCGAGGCTTTCCTGCAATGGCGAGGCGTAGTAGTTCGAGGTGTGTATCAGCCTGCCGATCTGCTCCTGCAATGCGGGCACCAGTTTCGGATGCGCGTGACCCAGCGTGTTGACTGCAATGCCGCCAAGCCCGTCGAGGTACTTCTTGCCGTCGGTGTCCCATACCCAGCAGCCGCGACCGTGCGACATCGCCATCGGCAGGCGGCCGTAGGTGTGCATGACATGGGGTTCGGGATCGAGAGCGGCTGTTTCCGGGGCGTTCATGGCGGGACTCCGCTGTGACGAAGGACGCATTGCAGGCTTGCCTTGCGCCAGTCCAAGCATCGAATTCTACGGTGGGGCCTCGTGGCAATGAGCTGCCAGAACGCCCCCGTGTCGCGGCTGATCGGCGAGATTCGGCATCCAACTTGCTGCCCCGCAGCAAGCAGGCGGCACAATCGGCGCGCGCGCATCGAATCGATGACCGGGTCGGGGGCCGTGAGGTCGCGCTTCGGTCACAGAATTCTCATCCCCACTCTCGCAGCAATGAGTTCATCCCCTCCTCGCGAAGTATTCATCCAAGGCATCACGCTCAGCGGGCAGACGTTCCGACCCAGTGACTGGGCCGAGCGGCTGGCGGGCGCGATGTCGTCTTTTCGGCCCGAAGGCTCGACCGGGGATCGCTCGTCGTTCATCGGCTATTCGCCGTACTGCGTGCCACGCGTGATCAACGGAATCAAGTGCGTCATCGTCGATGAGCGGCTTCGTGACGCTGAACCGATGGCCTGGGATTTCGTCATGGCGTTCGCGCGCGACAACGAACTTCAGGTGGCCGACGCCTGCCTGCTCGATCCTCCGAAATCGAAGCCCGAGCAATGAAGGCTGCCTGTACGGCCACCAATGCAAAAGGCCCGCACTGCGGGCCTTTTCTTATGCGTCCAACCCGGAAGAATCAGGCGGTTGCGGGCAGCGCCTTGATCTTGGCCGACAACCGGCTCTTGTGACGGGCCGCCTTGTTCTTGTGGAACAGGCCCTTGTCTGCCACCGAATCGATGACCTTCTCGGCGGACTTGAACAAGTCGGCCGCCTTGGCCTTGTCGCCGGCGATGACAGCCTTCTGCACGTTCTTGATGACCGTGCGGAACTTCGACCGAAGCGCGGTGTTGGCCGCATTCAGCTTCACGTCCTGGCGCACGCGCTTCAGGCCCGAGGCGATGCGGACGGTTTTCTTCTTGGCTTTGGATGAAGTGGCCATGCTTTTTTGAGTGTGCAGTTGGAGCTGAGCCCGCGAGTATAGCAGCCTGTTGTTCGCCGCGGGCAACCCGGCCTGCAGATGTCGACGAGCGTGCTGGGCGCTCCCTATACTGCGGCGACGCCTGTGCGGCCCCTGTGCAGCGCCCTGGCGATCGTGCCGCATCCTCCTTGCTCCCATGAACCTGCTGCGTGCCGCCTCCACCGTTTCGCTGCTGACGCTGGCATCTCGCATCACCGGACTGGGTCGGGAGTTGCTGATTGCCACGACTTTCGGCGCCAGTGCTTCCACCGACGCGTTCAACGTCGCGTTCCGTATTCCGAACCTGCTGCGTCGCCTGTTCGCGGAAGGCGCGTTCTCGCAGGCTTTCGTTCCGATCCTGGCGGCCACGCGCGCCAGCGAGGGCGAGGAGGCAACCCATCAGCTCGTCAGTGCCGTGGCCACGGTGCTCCTGTGGGCGCTGGCGCTTGTCAGCGTCATCGGTGTTGCGATGGCGCCTGTGCTGGTGTGGCTGATGGCGTCGGGGCTGCAGGAATTCGATCAGGCGGTCGTGATGACGCGGGTGATGTTTCCGTACATCGCATTCATGTCACTGGTGGCTCTGGCCGCCGGAGTCCTGCAGACCTGGAAACGGTTTGCCGTGCCGGCAGCCACGCCGGTGCTGCTGAACCTTTCGGTGATGCTGGCTGCCTGGCTGCTGGGGCCGTGGTTTCAGCGCCACGGCATCGAGCCGGTCTATGCCCTGGCCGCCGGCGTCATGCTGGGTGGCGTCTTGCAGCTGGCCGTTCAGTGGCCGGCGCTGCGCGCGATCGGAGGCTTGCCTCGCATCGGCCTCACCTGGAGTGCTCTGCGCGTTGCGATGCAGCATCCCGGCGTGGGCCGCATCCTGCGTCAGATGGCGCCGGCCCTGCTGGGCGTGTCGGTGGCGCAGTTGTCGCTGTTGATCAACACGCAGATCGCCTCGCATGTCGCTGTCGGCGCTGTGTCGTGGCTGACCTACGCTGACCGGCTCATGGAATTCCCGACGGCCTTGCTGGGTGTGGCGCTCGGCGTCGTGCTGCTCCCACAGCTGTCTGCCGCCCAGGCCAGCGGCGACGAGGCGGCCTATTCCAGTCATCTGGATTGGGGCCTGCGGCTGGTGCTGCTGCTCGCCTTGCCCTGCGCGGTCGCGCTGCTCGTGTTTCCGAAGCCGATGGTGTCGGTGCTCTATCACTATGGGCAGTTCGGTGAGCGCGACGTGCAGCAGACCGTGCGGGCGCTGATGGGCTACGGCGTCGGGCTGATCGGGCTGATAGGAGTCAAGGTGCTGGCGCCAGGCTTCTACGCACGCCAGGACATCCGCACGCCAGTCAAGATTGCCATCGTCGTGCTCATCCTCACGCAGTTGATGAACCTGCTGTTCGTTCCCAGGCTCGGCCATGCGGGGCTGGCGCTCTCGATCGGTCTCGGTGCGTTGATCAATGCCGCCTGGCTGTTGATCGGGTTGCGCAGACAGGGCACGTATGTGCCGCAGGCAGGCTGGCTGGGTTTCAGCTTGCGTGTGGTCTGCGCCAGTTCGCTGCTCGGCCTGGCTCTCGGCGCCGCCGCGGTCGGCATCGACTGGGTCGGACTGTCCTCGCAGCGCTTGCTTCGGGTCGGGCTGCTGGCCGCCTGTCTGCTCGGCGTGGGCCTGGTCTATTTCGTGGCGTTGCGGCTGATGGGCATCCGCCTGAAGGACTTCGCGCGGCGCGGATGACGGTGTCGTGGCGGCGCGCGGCACCGCCTTACACTTGGGAAATGCCCGGACCGTATCAGTACGCGACGCCTACTGCGCTCGAATACTTCTCCTCGTTGGTGGCCGAAGATGCCAGCCTGTCGCTGCTGGAGGCAGCTGCCTCGATTGCCCAGGACGAGCACCCGCGGCTCGACGTTCAAGCGGTGCTTGCCGAGGTCGACGAGCTTGCCGTCAAGCTCAAGCGTCGCATCCCGGCCGATGTCGTTCCATTGCAGCGCCTGCGTTGGCTGAACCGCTATTTTTTCCACGAGCTGGGGTTCGGCGGCAACGTGAACAACTACTACGACGCGAGCAACAGCTACCTGGATGACGTGCTTCGCACGCGCCGCGGCATCCCGATCTCGCTGGCGGTGATCTACCTCGAAGTCGCCACGCAGCTGGGGCTGCGCGCTCAGGGGATTTCGTTTCCCGGGCATTTCCTGGTCAAGCTCAGCCTGCTGAGCGGATCGCACAACGGTGAAGTGATCATCGATCCGTTCACAGGCAAATCGCTGTCCCGGGAAGAGCTCGACGAGATGCTGACTCCTTACAAGCGCAGCCAGGGACTGGTCGGCGAATTCGATGCACCGCTGGGCTTGTTCCTTCAGGCAGCGGCGCCGCGAGAGATCCTGGCTCGCATGCTGCGCAACCTGAAGGAGATCCACAGCACGGCGGAAGACTGGCCGCGACTGCTGCACGTATTGAACCGACTCGTGGTGCTGTTGCCCCATGCGCACGAGGAGCGACGCGACCGCGCTCTCGTGTGGGCCGAGCTTGGGCAGGCAGACAGGGCAGCCGAGGACTTCGAGGCTTACCTGCACCACCGCCCTGACGCAGACGACAGCACGGCGATGGCCGAACGGCTCGAACGCATGCGCCGGGGCGAGCAGCCCCGACTGCACTGAAGCAGGTGTGGGTGTCACGGTGCATGTCGGCGCAATCGATCACGCGGGGCTGCGCGACATGAAGCAGATTCCGTTGCCCATTCCATCAGGCAGCACCCCTACGTTCGATTCCTTCATCCCCGGCAGCAACGCGATGGTGCTCGCTCACCTGCGCGACCTGGGGACCCAGCCTGCCCCGCTTTATCTGTGGGGGCCGCAAGGCAGCGGAAAGACGCATCTGCTGCGCGCGCTGGCGCATCAGACGCAGGCTCAAGGCGGTCGGGTCGGCTGGTTTGATCCCTCCGAGCCCGCACCGTGGTTGCACGAGGAATCGTGGAGTCTGATCGTGCTGGACGGTTGCGATGCGTTCGACGCCGCGCAGCAGCACGCGGCATTCGCGCTGTTCGTCGAAGCAACCACGCACGGGACACCGCTGGTTGCGGCAGGGCGGCTTCCGCCCGTCGACCTGCCCTTGCGGGATGACCTTCGATCACGTCTCGGTTGGGGCCATGTCATGGCTGTCCACCCCTTGTCCGAGGCCGAATCGCGAGGGGCCTTGCGGAGAGAGGCCGATGGTCGGGGCCTGTTTCTCTCCGACGAAGTGATGGATCACCTGCTGCACCGCCACGCCAGGGACATGAAGCACCTGATGACCCAGCTTGATCGGCTCGACGAGTTCGCGATGGTCCACAAGCGCGCCATCACCGTTCCGCTTCTGCGGCAGATGCTCTCCGAAGCGTCGGGCGACGGACTCACCGGAACGCTGCTGTGAACCTGTGTCTGTTTGATCTCGATGACACCTTGCTCCCGCTGGACTCGGACCACGCCTGGGGCGAATTCGTGATTTCGCTCGGCTGGGTGGATGAAGACAGCTTCCGGCGCACCAACGACGCTTTCTTCGCCCAGTACCAGGCAGGACGGCTCGACGTGCACGGCTACATCGAGTTCGCCACCCGGCCATTGCGCGAGCGCCCGGCCGATGAGCTGGCGGCTGCCCACCGTCTGTTCATGCAGCGTGTCATCGAACCGCAGTTGCGCGACAGCGCCCGCGATCTGGTGCGCCATCACCAGGCAACGGGTGATCGCGTCGTGCTGGTGACTGCGACCAACGAATTCGTGACCGCCCCGATCGCGGCGGCGTTCGGCATCGAGTCGCTGATCGCTGTCCGCCTCGAACGGGATGCGCGCGGTAGCATCAGCGGCCGCATCGAGGGCACGCCCAGCTACCGGGAGGGCAAGGTCAGGCGCGTCGAGGAGTGGCTGGGCGAGCAGGGCCTGTCCTGGGCCGATTGCGAGCGCATCACCGTCTACAGCGACTCGCTCAACGACTTGCCGCTGCTTGAAAAAGCCACCGATCCGGTGGCGACCAATCCGTCTCCTGCGCTGCTTTCGGTCGCCAATGAGCGCGGCTGGCGCACTCTGAACCTGTTCACATGATCAAGAAGTTTCTCGACAAGCTGCTGGGCAAGCCCGCCAAGAAGACCGATGGCGCTTCCTCGCTCGGCAAGCGGGCCGAGGTCTCCAAGAGCGAGCACCAGATCGATCCAGGGCTGGTCGACGAGCGCGCATCCAAGGTGGTGCAGACGTTGGTCGACGCTGGCTACGAGGCCTACATCGTCGGTGGCGCGGTTCGCGACCTGTTGCTCGGCCTGCGACCGAAGGACTTCGACGTTGCGACCAACGCAACCCCGGAGCAGGTGAAGTCCTTGTTCCGGCGTGCATTCATCATTGGCCGGCGCTTCCGCATCGTGCATGTGGTGTTTGGCCGTGGGCGTCAGGACCGGGGGCTGAGCGAGGTGATCGAGGTCTCGACCTTTCGAGCGCTGATGGATCCGGCGGCTGCCGAACAGGTGACCGGCAGCGAGAAGACGCTCAAGGCCGAAGGGGCGGGCCGGCATGCCGGCCCGAGCCATGTCGTCGATGCCGAAGGTCGCGTCCTGCGCGACAACGTCTGGGGTCCGCAGATCGAGGATGCTGCGCGGCGCGATTTCACCGTCAATGCGATGTACTACGACCCGGTGCGCGAGGTCGTCGTCGATTACCACGGCGGCATCAAGGATGCAAAGAAGAAGCTGCTGCGCATGATCGGCGACCCGGAGACCCGCTATCGCGAAGACCCGGTGCGGATCATCCGTGCGGTGCGCTTCGCAGCCAAGTTGGGGTTCGAGATCGAGCCGAAGACGCGTGCGCCGATCCAGTCCATGTCCACGCTGCTGGAGAACGTGCCGCCGTCGCGCCTGTTCGACGAAATGATCAAGCTGCTGCAGACCGGGCACTCGCTCGCGAGCATCGCCGAGTTGCGCAAGCAGGGCCTGCACCAAGGCACTTTTCCGGTGCTCGATACGCTGCTCGATGAGAGCCGCGGCAGTGCGGCGCACCGCAAGTTCGTCGGTCTGGCGATGGCCGACACGGATCGCCGCGTTTCGGAAGGCAAGCCAGTGGCGCCCAGTTTCATGCTGGCCTGCATGTTCTGGCACGACGTTCAGTCGCGATGGAATCAGTTGAAGCACGCTGGCGAGCCGGCTTTCCCGGCGCTGCAGCAGGCGGTCGAGGCCATCTTCGAAGCTCGCATCGGTGACATCTCGGGCCGTGGCAAGCTCGGTGGCGACATGCGCGAGATCTGGCTGATGCAGCCGCGTTTTGAACGTCGCGTTGGCAGCGGACCGTTCACGCTTGTCGAACAACCGCGCTTTCGAGCCGGTTTCGACTTCCTGCGCCTTCGTGCGGACGCGGGCGAGGCCCCGGACGAACTGGCTCGATGGTGGGAGGATTTTTCCCTGGCTGACGAGGACGAACGTCGTCGCCTGATGGACGACGCCAAGGTTCACGACGGCAAGAAGCGTCAACCCGCCTCGGCTGGCGAGGCGCCGCCGGTCACCGACCCTGCAAAGAAGCGCCGGCGCCGCCGTCGCAAGCCGACCGAAGCGGGAGGTCCGGCTCCTGCCGACGGCGAGAACGAGGCGGTGTGACCGAGGCCAGGGCCTACGTGGGCCTCGGCGCCAACCTGGGTGACGCGCGGGCGGTGCTGGCCGCAGCCTATGCCGAAGTGCAGCGCCTGCCGCAGACTTCTCGACATCGATGCTCTCCCTGGTTCCGCACGGCGCCCATCGATTCGAGCGGCCCCGATTACATCAATGCGGTCGCCTGTTTCGACACCACGCTGTCGCCGCAAGACCTGCTGGAGGCATTGCAGCGCATCGAGAACGCCCACGGACGCGAGCGGCCCTACCGCAACGCACCGCGCACCCTCGATCTCGACGTCTTGTTGTACGGCGAACAAACGATAGCGACGCCGACACTTTCCGTTCCTCACCCGCGCATGCATGAGCGGGCCTTTGTCCTGCAGCCATTGGCGACGCTGGCACCCGAGGCGGTGATTCCCGGGCGCGGCCCGCTCAGTGAACTGCTTGCGCTGGTGGCGGAGCAAGCGATCGAGCGGCTGGACTGACAACAGCAGTTTTTGGGTCGACCTGGTTTTCGAACAAGCGCTGATCCGCGAGTAGATCGCGTTGCAGAGGTGACCAGGCCACGCACAAATGGAGGTGACGGCCGGCAGGCTGAAAGCAGATCCTCAGCCGCGATGTCACGTTGTTGCGTATCCGGGCGGCACACGGTTTACAATCGAGGGTTCACGTGACGGCTGACTCGCCCATGCTGCTCCCGGATCTTCTGGTGGCAGGGCCTGTCGGCGTATCTACGGCACTGATCTTGTTGCGGCCCGACGGCCGCAGATTTCTG
The DNA here is from genome assembly GCA_017986065.1 of Rhizobacter sp. Lineage (GTDB taxonomy): Bacteria > Pseudomonadota > Gammaproteobacteria > Burkholderiales > Burkholderiaceae_C > PBB1. The sequence goes on from JAGNWJ010000002.1 coordinate 39,527, forward strand.
TTCTGCTCGACCGGAGTGTCTCCCGGATGCGGCGGGCAACCCATCATTCAAGGAAACATCGTGGTTGTGATTCGACTGTCCCGTGGCGGCGCCAAGAAGCGTCCTTTCTTCAACATCGTCGTTGCCGATTCGCGAGTCCGTCGTGATGGCCGCTTCATCGAGCGCGTCGGGTTCTACAACCCGGTGGCCTCCGGTGCCGAGCAGCCGCTGCGAGTCGCCTTCGACCGCATCGCCTACTGGACCGGTACCGGCGCCCAGTTGTCTCCCACGGTGGCCCGTCTCGTCGAGCAGGCCAAGGCCGCCACGGTCTGAGTGATTGCCGGCTCGGCGGTCGCCTGATCTCGCGACGGCGCCGCCGATGCCGATGACTGCCTCGCAAACCGGCATGGCGGTGCAATCCGATTCCGGCTTCGACGCGGTGGCCTGGCCCGATGACGCCATCGAGGTCGGCCTGATCGTCGACGCCTGGGGTGTCAAGGGATGGTTCAAGGTCAAGGCCTATTCGTCCGATCCCCAGGCGCTGTTCTCTTCCCGCCGCTGGCTATTGAAGGCGCCGGAAGTACCCGGACCGCGAACGTTGGGTCACACCCTGCAGTTGCCCCCGTTGCTGAAGATCACGGCGGCCAAGGAACACGGTGACGTGGTCGTCGCGCAGGCGCAGGATTTGGTCGATCGCGCAGGGGCCGAAGCGCTGCGCGGTGCTCGCGTGTTCGTGTCCCGAGGCAGTTTCCCGACAGCAGGCCCGGACGAGTATTACTGGGTCGATCTGGTCGGTTTGTCGGTCTTCAACCGGCAGGGTGAATTCCTCGGCGACGTGGTCGGCCTGATCGATACCGGCCCGCACAGCGTGCTGCGCATCGCTCCGACCGGGGTGACTGATGAAGCTGCGCAGCGTTTGATTCCGTTCGTTGCAGCCTTTGTCGATTCGGTGAGCCTGACCGACCGGCGCATCACCGTCGACTGGGGCCTCGATTACTGAGCTTCGGTCGACTGCATCCATGCGATTCGACGTCATCACGCTGTTTCCGGAGTTGTTCAAGCCGCATCTGATCCATGGGATCACGCGGCGCGCCTACGAGTCCGGGCAGGTCGACGTGCGCCTGTGGCCTTTGCGCGACTTTGCGGACGGGCAGTACCGGCGTGTCGATGATCGCCCCTACGGAGGCGGCCCGGGCATGGTGCTGATGGCCGAGCCGTTGGAGCGTGCCTTGTCGGCGGTACGTGCTGCGCGCGCGTCTGACGTCTCCGAACTGACACCGGTGCCAGTCATCCACTTCACCCCGACCGGTCGCCGGCTCGATCAGGCCGTGGTGGCTGAAATGGCCACCAGCCCCGGCGCTGTCATGTTGTGTGGCCGCTACGAGGGAATAGACCAGCGCTTCCTGGATCGGCATGTCGACATCGAGCTCAGCCTCGGCGATTTCGTGCTTTCGGGGGGCGAGTTGCCGGCGCTGGCTCTGCTGGATGCCGTGGCACGCCTGCAGGATGGCGTCCTGGGCGATGCGCAGTCGCACCAGCAGGACAGCTTCTCCGAGGGGCTGCTCGAGGGACCGCACTTCAGTCGTCCCGAGGTATTGAGCACCGACGGTGGCCTGTTGCCGATCCCTCCTGTGCTGCTGTCGGGCCATCACGGAGAGATTGCTCGCTGGCGCCGGGAGCAATCTCTGACACTGACGGCGCGTCGCCGCCCCGACCTCATCTCGGCTGCGAGAGCCGCCAACCGCCTGACGGTCGATGACGAGCGATTTCTGGCTGGACTCGACGTATACTAGAGGGCTTTTCTGATCCTCTGCCACGCCCGGC
>JAGNWJ010000002.1:41429-72963 GCA_017986065.1 Rhizobacter sp.
GCGCGTCGCCGCCCCGACCTCATCTCGGCTGCGAGAGCCGCCAACCGCCTGACGGTCGATGACGAGCGATTTCTGGCTGGACTCGACGTATACTAGAGGGCTTTTCTGATCCTCTGCCACGCCCGGCTGCACTGCGTCACGCTGCAGGTCCGGACAAATTCCTCCACCAAGCGTGGGCAAGATCACACGGAGAAACCATGGACCTGATCCAAACCCTCGAGCAAGAGGAAATCGCCCGTCTGAACAAGACCATCCCTGCCTTCGCGCCAGGTGACACGGTCATCGTCAACGTGAACGTCGTCGAAGGCACCCGCAAGCGCGTGCAGGCCTATGAAGGCGTCGTGATCGCCAAGCGGAACCGCGGCCTGAACTCCAGTTTCATCGCACGCAAGATTTCAAGCGGCGAAGGCGTCGAGCGGACATTCCAGCTCTACAGCCCGCTGATCGCATCAATCGAAGTCAAGCGCCGTGGCGATGTGCGCCGCGCCAAGCTGTACTACCTGCGCCAACGCTCGGGCAAGTCGGCTCGAATCAAAGAGAAACTGGCCTGAACCCGTGCGCCAGCCTTGCGCATGACGCAAGGCGGCGCACAGGCGCCCAGCCGAGTCTTTGGTGCGACGTGGCCGAACTTGCCACGGCAACTGGTTGGTCTGCCCGTTGTATCTGACCGAAAGCCGCCTTTGAGGGCGGCTTTTTCAATTTCGAAGATCCGATGCCGCCGACCTTCGACCCGCAACAACTGCCCATTCTGGCGATTGACGATCACCTGCCGGCGGTGCCGTCCGACAGGCTGACAGCCACTGGCGTTCGCGAGCGTTTTGCGCGCCCTGCGGTCTGGCAGCCCGAACTGGTGGTCGAACGCGTGCTGCGCCAACGGGCTCTCGTCCACGCGTCTGTGCTGGTGCCGCTTGTCGTTCGGGGCGATGCGCTCACCGTGCTGCTGACCCAGCGAGCCGACCATCTCAGCGATCACCCGGGACAGATCAGCTTTCCCGGCGGCCGCGCCGAAGTTGGCGACCTGACGGCGGTCGCGACGGCCTTGCGGGAGGCTGAGGAAGAAATCGGCCTGGCAGCGAAGCATGTCCAGGTGCTCGGTACGCTGCCGACCTACACCACCGTCACCGGCTTCATCGTCACGCCCGTGGTGGGACTGGTCGAGCCCGGCTTCGAGTTGCGCGTCGACCCGGTCGAGGTGGCCGACGTGTTCGAGGTGCCTTTGGCCTTCCTGATGTCGCCGGGACACCACCGTCGTCATGCGGTCGGGGAGGGCGACGATGTGCGCGAGTTCTTCTCGATGCCCTGGCAGGCCTCGGTGGACGGCGGTCCACCGCAGTGCCGCTTCATTTGGGGAGCCACTGCAGCGATGCTGCGCAACTTCTACCGTTTCCTTTCGGCGTGAGCCGCGCTGGATGCGGCCGGTATCATCGAATGCGATGAGTCTTTTCTCGGTACTCTTTGCGCTGCTGCTCGAACAGCTCAAGCCCATGCAGCGCGGAACGGCCATCCATGCGGCCCTGACTTCGTGGTTGCGATGGGCCGGCCGCAATTTCGATGCGGGCCGTGATCGACATGCCTGGGTTGTCTGGGGTATCACGGTGGTGCTTCCGGCGCTGTTCGCGTTTGCCGTCCACGCGGGTCTGGCGCATTACAGCCTGCTGCTCGGTCTGATCTGGAATGTCGCGGTGCTCTATCTGACACTGGGCTTCCGCCAGTTCAGCCATTACTTCACCGACATCCGCGACGCACTCGACCGCGAGGACGAGCCTGAAGCGCGCCGCCTGCTGACCGAGTGGCGACACCTGGATGTCAGCGAACTTCCTCGCACCGAGTTGCTGCGACACGTGATCGAGCACTCGCTGCTAGCTGCGCACCGGCATGTGTTCGGGGTCTTCTTCTGGTTCGTCGTGCTGTCGGCGATCGGTTTTGGTCCTGCTGGCGCCGTGCTTTATCGCACTGCCGAATTCGCAAGCCGTTACTGGGCCTACCGCAGCCCCACCGTCGGCGAACCGACCAATGAACGATTGATGGCCTTGTCGCATCGGATGTTCGAACTGATGGATCACTTCCCGGCGCGGCTCACCGCATTCGGTTTCGCGGTCGTAGGCAACTTCGAGGAAGCGATCAACTGCTGGCGCCGTGACGCCGAACTGTGGCGACACCCGAACGAAGGGGTCATCCTTGCCGCGGCCGCCGGGGCCGTGGGTGTGCAACTCGGTGGCACGGCTGCTCCGGGTGTGACGCCCGACCGATCGAAGACCTTTGTTCGCGGAGTCGGTGTCGACGATCTGGCTGCTGACGGATCGACCACCGGGATGGCGCCGGTGCAGGGGCACCTGCGAAGCATCGTCGGCCTGGTGTGGCGGTCTGTCGTGCTGTGGATGATGCTGCTGGCCCTGCTCACGCTGGCCAATCTGGTCGGCTGATACTTTTAACGCCTACCAGCGCGTGCCTTCCAGTTCCTGCCTGATCTCGCCGTAGATGCGGTAGCGCGACTCGCTGATCTCACCCTGTGCCAGGGCTTCGCGCACGCCGCAGCCCGGCTCCTGCCGGTGCGTGCAGTTGTAGAAGCGACAGCGGGTCGAAGCGTCTCGCAGATCGGGCATCAGCGCCGGCAGTTTCTGCGGATCGACCTGCTTGAGGCCGAACTCCTGGAAACCCGGCGAGTCGATCAGTCCGGTGGATCGGACTGCATCCAGCCAGTACCACTGCGTGGATGTCGTCGTGTGCCGCCCGGAATTCAGCGCCTGCGACACTTCGCCGACCTGCGCGCGTGCATCGGGCGCCAGCAGATTGATCAGCGTGCTCTTCCCGGTTCCGCTGGGTCCCAGCACCAGCGACGCCCGTCCGGCCAGCAGTGGGTTCAGGATGGCGCGGGATGCCTCGGGCTGCGCTTTCAGCGCGACCTCGAGCACGCGGTATCCCATCTCGACATAGGGCTGCAATCGATCGCGCGCGGCAGCGATCTGCGGCAGGTCGGCCTTGTTGAGCAGGATGCTGGCGGCGATCCCGGCGCTCTCGGCGGCAATCAGCGCACGCGCGAGTTGCGACTCGCTGAACACCGGCTCGCTGGCCACCATCACCAGCACCTGATCGAGGTTGGCGGCGAAGGCCTTGGTCTTCCATTCGTCCTGCCTGAACAGCAGGTTGCGTCGTGGTTCAAGTTCCTCGATGACTCCTTCGTCTCCGGTGATCTGCCAGCGCACGCGGTCGCCGACGACGCAGAGGCTCTTCTTGCCGCGCGGATGGCAGATGGTCCGTTCACCCGAGGCGGATTCGACGATGTAGTGGCGACCAAATCCCGAAACCACCAGACCTGAAGTGGTCGGGGCATCGCCGACCTTGGCCTTGCTCAAGGTGTCGGTCCGGTCATGCGGTGGGTGCCAGCGCCCGCATCGCCGCCAGCCGTTCACCGGCCGGGGGGTGCGAGTAGTAGAAGCGGGCGTACAAGGGATCAGGGGTCAGCGTCGATGCGTTGTCTTCATAGAGCTTCAGCAAGGCCGCCGACAGGTCACGGCCGTCGGATTTCGAGCAGGCATAGGCGTCGGCCTCGAATTCATGGCGTCTCGACAGTCCGGCGAGCAGCGGCGACACGAAGAAGCCGAACACCGGCACGATCAGCATGAACAGCATCAGCGCCAGCGCGTCGTTGGGCGCCGACATCGAAGGCTGCACGCCGAATGCGGTGTAGAACCAGATGCGGCTCGACAGCCAGCCCAGCGCGGCGAAGCCGGCCAGGCTGATCGCGAACATCGAGACGATTCGCTTGAGCACATGCTTGTGCTTGAAGTGGCCGAGTTCATGCGCGAGCACGGCCTCGACCTCGCTTGGTGACAGCTTGTCGAGCAAGGTGTCGAAGAACACCACCCGTTTCGAAGCGCCGAAGCCTGTGAAATAGGCGTTGGCATGCGCCGAGCGTCGGCTGCCATCCATCACGAAGAAGCCCTTGGCGGTAAATCCGCATTTCGCCATCAGCGCGTGCACGCGTGCTTCGAGCGATGCGTCCGCAAGTGGCTTGAAAGTGTTGAACAACGGTGCGATGAGCGTCGGGTACAGCACCAGGGCCAGCAGGTTGAAGGCCATCCAGGCACCCCAGGCCCACAGCCACCACAGCTGGCCTGTGCTGCCCATGATCCAAAGCATCCCGGCCGCCAGAGGCAGACCGATGAGGGCACCCAGCAGCAGACCCTTGACTGCATCGATGACATACAGCTTCCAGGTCATTCGGTTGAAGCCGAAGGCCTGCTCGATGCGGAAGGTTTGGTAGATCTCGAAGGGCAGGTCGAGCAGCGCGCCTATGGCAACAAAGCTGCCGATCAAGGCGACTTGGTACGCCATGTCGCCGAAAAGTGGCTGGACCGTGTCCCGAACCGCCGCGTTGAGCAACCCGAGTCCTCCCAGCAGCGTCCATCCGACCAGCACGATTGCACTGAATGCCATCGTCCACAGACCAAAACTGCCCTTCGTCAGGGTGTAGCGAGCCGCCTTTCGATGGGCCTCCAGCGAAACGGTGCCGGCGAAAGCCGCGGGTACCGCATCACTGTGGATGGCGACATGGCGCATCTGCCTGGTTGCGAGCCAGAAGCGGATGAGCAACGAGAAGACGAGTGCCGCCGAGAACAGCAGAACGAGCACCAGCGCTGGGCTGGTGGGGAAAACGGAGTAATTGGGCATCGGTAGGCAGTGTAGGTCGGCGGGAACGCTCGGACAGAGGTCGTAAGACAATCACCGCAAGGAGTTCATGACATGACCGAAACGCTTGGCAAGGGTGACCAGAACCTGATCTGGATCGACCTCGAAATGACCGGCTTGTTCCCGGATACCGACCGCATCATCGAGATCGCAGTCATCGTCACCGATTCACAGCTGAAAGTGCGGGTCGAAGGACCGACCATCGCCGTGCATCAGAGCGATGCCGCGCTCGACGCGATGGACGCATGGAACAAGGGCACTCATGGCCGCAGTGGCCTGATCGATCGAGTCAGGGCGTCCTCTGTCGATGAAGAGGCCGCCGAGGCGCAGATCATCGCCTTCCTGCAGCAGTACGTGCCCAAGGGCAAGTCGCCCATGTGTGGCAACAGCATCTGCCAGGATCGGCGGTTCCTCGCGAGGACGATGCCGACGCTGGAGGCGTTCTTCCACTACCGCAACCTGGACGTCAGCACGCTGAAGGAACTGGCCAAGCGCTGGAAGCCCGGCATCCTGGACGGATTCAAGAAGGCTCAGGCGCACACCGCGTTGGCGGATATCAGGGAGTCGATCGAGGAACTCGCGCACTATCGCGAGCATTTCCTTTCGGTCTGAAGGGCGCCGCCGCTGCGCGTAGAGCTGGAATCTCACTCGCGGGATTGCGCAGGCTGAACCCCTCGGCGCCGAGTTCCGGAGCGGCGCGAGTTGACGGCAACTCAATAGTTGATGCCCATCGCCTCGCGGACGTCGCACATCGTTTGCCGGGCCACGGTGCGGGCTCGCTCGGTACCGACATCGACGATCCACTGAACCTGCTTCGGATTGCTCAGGTAGGCCTCGGCGCGTTCGCGCCAGGGTTGTTGCTCGCGCAGGATTGCATCGATCACCGGCTGCTTGCAATCCAGGCAGCCGATCCCTGCGCTCTTGCAGCCCTTGACGACCCAGTCCCGGGTGTCCGCGTCTGAATAGACACGGTGGAACTGCCACACCGGGCAGCGGTCGGGGTCGCCGGCATCGGTGCGCCGCACGCGTTGCGGGTCGGTCGGCATCCGCTTGACCTTGCGTTCGACCTCGGCCGGCTCCTCGCGCATCGCGATGGCATTGCCATAGCTCTTGCTCATCTTGGCTCCATCGAGTCCAGGCAGCTTGCTGACCTCGGTCAGGAGCACCGCCGGCTCGTGCAGGATGGTCTTGCCGGTGCCTCGAAGAAAGGCATCGAGGCGTTCGCGATCGGCCGCACTGAGGGCGCCGCCGGCGGCGATCAGTGCGCGCGCCTGCTCGAGCGCTGCCTCGCTGCCGGTTTCCTGGAACTCCTTGCGGGCCGCGCTGAACGCCTTGCCATCGGCCTTGCTCATCTTCTTGACGACGGCCAGAGCCAAGGCTTCGGAGTTGGCTTCGCGGCCATACAGGTGGTTGAACCGGCGCGCGACCTCGCGGGTGATCTCTACGTGCGGGGCCTGATCCTCGCCGACCGGCACGAATGCCGCCTTGTAGATCAGGATGTCGGCCGCCTGCAGCAGCGGATAGCCGAGGAAGCCGTAGGTCGCCAGATCGCGGTCCTTGAGCTTCTCCATCTGGTCCTTGTAGGTCGGCATGCGCTCCAGCCAGGCGAGCGGTGTGCCCATGGCCAGCAGGGTGAACAGTTCGGCGTGCTCGGGCAGGCGGCTCTGGATGAAGATCGTGCACTGTTCGGGGTCGAGCCCGGCGGCAATCCAGTCGATCACCATGTCGTAGACGTTGCGCTCGATGACTTCACGGTCTTCGTAGTGGGTGGTCAGCGCATGCCAGTCGGCGACGAAATAGAAGCAGTCGAAATCGGCCTGCAGGCGCACCCAGTTCTTCAGGGCGCCGTGGTAATGGCCGAGGTGCAAGGCGCCGGTGGGACGCATGCCGGACAGGACTCTCTGTTTCATGGAATCGCTCGGTGGTGAGGGTGGCGATTGTAGGTTTGGCCTGCTCGCCCGGCCGATACACTGCTGCGCCGTCCTTGCCCGGTCATTGCCTCCGCATCATGAAGAACCTGGTCATCCTCATTTCTGGTCGCGGGTCGAACATGGTGGCCATTGCGCAAGCGTGTGCTAGCGAGCGCTGGGATGCGCGCATCGCCGCCGTCGTCAGCAATCGCCACGATGCGGCGGGTCTCGAGTACGCCCGGGCGCAGGGCATCCCGACTGCCGTGGTGAATCACCGTGACTTCGACGGGCGCGAAGCGTTCGATGCGGCCCTGGCACATGTCATTGACGGCTTCGAGCCCGATCTGATCGTGCTAGCGGGCTTCATGCGGATCCTGACGCCAGGCTTCGTCCAGCACTACGACGGGCGCATGCTCAACATTCATCCCTCGCTCCTGCCGGCGTTTCCCGGGCTTCACACGCATCGCCGTGCCATCGAGGCGGGATGCAAGCTGGCCGGCACGACGGTGCATGTGGTGACCGCAGAGCTGGACCACGGCCCGATAGTCGGGCAGGCGGTGGTTGCGGTGCGGCCTGATGACACCGAGGACGCGTTGGCGACGCGCGTGCTGGCGATGGAGCATCGGCTCTACCCCAGGGCCGTGCGCTGGTGGGTCGACGGGCTGCTCGACCACACCGACGATGGCCGCATCTTGGTGCGCACAGGCGAGTCGCAGCTGCTGATGGATACCGACCCGGATAATCCGGTGGATGCACCCTAACGCCCTCCTAGAACTCGCCACCGAACTGCTGCACCGGGTGATGCAGTTCGACTCTCCGGCCGACAACGTCGTATCCGATTTCTTCCGTCAGAACCGCGGGCTCGGCATGCGCGAGCGCCACACGCTGGCGGAGACCACCTACACCGTGCTGAGGCAACGCCTGCTGTTCCAGCATCTGGCCCAGTCAGGCAAGGGTGAGATGGAGCGGCGGCTCGTGCTGCTGGGCTGGCAGGGCAACGCCGCTTTCCTGCGCGCTGCGCTTCAGGAGAACGAAGTGCAGTGGCTGGAACAGGTCGGCGTCGTCGACCGCACGACGCTGCCGGAAAAATTGCGCCACAACATGCCCGAGTGGTTGGCCGATCGTCTGCTGGCCGAGGTCGGCGACGAGTTCTGGCCTCTGGTCGAAGCCCTGAACGGCAGCGCGCCGCTGGATCTGCGCGTCAACACATTCAAGGCGAAGCGCGAAACGGTGCAGGCCGAGTTCACCGCCGCCAACATCGAGGCCGTGCCCACGCCTTTTTCGCCGTGGGGGCTTCGCATTCAGGGCAAGCCGGCGCTGCACAAACTCGAGGTGTTCCTTCGCGGCGATGTCGAGGTTCAGGACGAAGGCAGCCAGTTGCTCGCTCTGATGACCGACGCCAAGCGCGGCGAAATGGTGGTCGACTTCTGCGCGGGCGCCGGAGGCAAGACACTCGCGCTCGGTGCGGCCATGCGCAACACCGGTCGCCTGTATGCCTTTGATACCTCCGGGCACCGACTGGCATCGCTGAAACCGCGATTGGCGCGCAGCGGCCTTTCGAACGTGCACCCGGTTCAGATCGCGCACGAACGTGACGATCGCATCAAGCGGCTGGCCGGCAAGATCGACCGGGTGCTGGTCGATTCACCCTGTTCGGGTCTCGGTACATTGCGTCGCAATCCGGATCTGAAGTGGAGGCAGTCGCCGCAGTCCGTCGAGGAATTGAAGGTGAAGCAGGCGGCGATCCTGGCCAGCGCGTCGCGACTGGTCAAGCCGGGTGGCCGTCTGGTCTATGCCACCTGCAGTCTGCTCCAGGGCGAGAACGAGGAGATCGCGGAAGCGTTCTCTTCCGAGCGGGTGCGCGAATTCAAGCCGCTGGCGGCTCACGATGTACTGAGTTCCGCGCATGTCGATCAGGCCGACACGCTGGTTCGCGGTCCGTACCTGCGCTTGTGGCCGCACCGCCATGGCACCGACGGCTTTTTTGCCGCGGTCTGGCAGCGCGCTTGATCTGGGTGTGACTGGCCTCAACTGCTGGGGAATCAGGGGGCGCTCGGCCCGTTAATCACCTGATTCAGTCGAGTGATCGGCCCCTACAATAGGCGGGTTTTGTTTGCCACAGTGTGGAATTGATTTCATGAACTTGTTGATGACGGTTTCGGACGGTCTCTTGAATTGGCTCGCCAACGGCTTGGTCCAGACCACCTGGTGGCAGATTGTTCTGTATGCATTGGTGGCCACGCACATCACGATTGCCGCGGTCACGATCTTCCTGCATCGATCGCAGGCGCATCGTGCGCTGGATCTGCATGCCATTCCGTCGCATTTCTTCCGGCTCTGGCTGTGGCTCACGACGGGTCAGGTCACGAAGGAATGGGTGGCCGTCCACCGCAAGCACCACGCCAAGTGTGAAACCCCCGACGATCCGCACAGCCCGCAGACGCGCGGCATCAAGACCGTGCTGCTGACCGGTGCGGAGCTCTATCGCACCGAGACGAAGAACCAGGAAACCCTGGTCAAGTACGGACACGGAACGCCGGACGACTGGCTGGAGCGCAATCTCTACACCCGCTACAGCTGGCAGGGTGTGGGGCTGATGCTCCTGATCAACCTGGCTTTGTTCGGCGCGGCTGGACTGACCGTCTGGGCTGTCCAGATGATCTGGATTCCCGTGACCGCCGCCGGCATCATCAATGGCCTCGGCCACTGGTGGGGATACCGAAATTTCGAGGCACCGGACGCCTCCACCAACATCTCCCCGTGGGGCATCATCATTGGCGGCGAAGAGCTGCACAACAACCACCACACGTACCCGACGTCGGCCAAGCTGTCGGTCAAGCCTTACGAGTTCGACATCGGATGGGCTTACATCCGCACATTGGAAATGCTGGGCCTCGCCAAGGTGCGCAAGACGGCGCCCCAGCTGAAGCTGGGCGAGATCAAGCCTGTGGCCGACTCGAAGACGCTCGAGGCGATCATCGCCAACCGCTACGAAGTGATGGCCAAGTACGCCGCTCACCTGCGAGAAGAATGCCGCAGCGAGTTGGCGCGACTGAAGGCGGAAGGCGGCGAAAATTCGGCTCGCTGGAAGGACATGCACCTTGCGAAGCGTTGGCTGCACCGTGACAGCGACCGGATCCCCCTCGTCGTGCAGGAGCGCGTCGCGACGGTGTGCGCGCAGAACGACGTGCTTTCCAAGCTGGTGTCCATGCGCGAGGAACTTCGCCAGCTGTGGACGCGTACCAATGTGTCGGCTGACCAGCTGGTGGTCGATCTCCAGGCCTGGTGCAAGAAGGCCGAGGACAGCGGAATCATCGCGCTGCAGGAGTTCGCCCTGAAGCTGCGCGCCGCTCACGCCTGACCTTCAACGAAGGGCAGACCAGTCCTCCGCAGGGATGACCGGCAACAAAAAACCCGCTGGATTCCAGCGGGTTTTTTGTTGGGTCGGGAGCTGTTATCTCAGCTTCGTTTCCTTGTACATCACGTGCTTGCGGGCTTTCGGATCGAACTTCATGATTTCGATCTTCTCCGGCTTCGTCTTCTTGTTCTTGTCGGTCGTGTAGAAATGACCGGTACCAGCCGAAGACTCCAGCTTGATTTTCTCGCGTCCACCTTTTGCCATGATCCGCTCCTGAATTAGATTTCGCCGCGGGCGCGCAGGTCGGCAACGACCTTCTCGATGCCCACCTTGTCGATCAAGCGCAGCGCTGCGTTAGAAATGCGCAGGCGCACCCAGCGGTTCTCGGTTTCGAGCCAGAACCGGCGGTATTGCAGGTTTGGCAGGAATCGACGCTTGGTCTTGTTGTTCGCATGGGAAACATTGTTTCCCGACATCGGGCGCTTGCCCGTGACTTGACAGACGCGTGCCATGACGCTGCTCCAATAGGTTCGTGTTTGAGGATCGCTGATGCAGCGCGCCAAGGGCGTGTGATGCATCGGGGCTTGCGCCTGCGTAACCGCTGCACAACGACCCTCGAAAGATCAAGGTCCCCAGCACAGCGAAGCCCGCGAGTATAACCGGCTTCCAGCCCAACTGGCCAGAAGCGGTCTCCGATCACTGTTCTAGGAAGCGCTGGGAGTCCAGGGCAGCCATGCAGCCTGTGCCTGCACTGGTGATGGCCTGACGGTAGACGTGATCCTGCACGTCGCCCGCGGCAAACACGCCCGGCACGCTGGTCATCGTCGCCATGCCGTTGAGTCCGCCCCTGGTGACGATGTAGCCGTCCTTCATTTCCAGGTGTCCGGCAAAGATTTCGGTGTTCGGCTGGTGGCCGATCGCGATGAAGCAGCCTTGCAGCGCCAGTTCGGTCGTGGAGTTGTCCTTTGTGTTGCGAGTGCGCACGCCGGTGACGCCTGAGGCATCTCCCAGAACTTCATCCAGCGTGCTCCACAGGTGCAGCTTCACCTTGCCGGCCGCGACCTTGTCCATCAGCTTGTCGATCAGGATGGCTTCGGCCTTGAACTTGTCACGCCGATGAATCAGGTTCACCGTGTTCGCGATGTTCGACAGGTAGAGCGCCTCCTCTACGGCGGTGTTGCCGCCTCCTACAACGCAGACATCCTGGCCGCGATAGAAGAAACCATCGCAGGTCGCGCAGCCGCTGACCCCGCGCCCCATGAATGCCTGCTCCGATGGCAGGCCGAGATACTTGGCCGATGCCCCGGTGGCAATGATCAGTGCGTCACAGGTGTAGCTTCCCGAGTCACCGGTCAACTTGAAAGGCCGGTCGGAAAAATCGACCTGGTTGATGTGGTCGAAAACGATCTGCGTGTTGAACCGTTCGGCGTGCTTCTGGAAGCGCTGCATCAGGTCCGGTCCCATCACGCCATCGACATCGGCCGGCCAGTTATCGACATCGGTGGTTGTCATCAACTGGCCTCCCTGGGCAATGCCGGTGATCAGCACCGGGTTCAGGTTGGCGCGGGCCGCGTAGATGGCGGCCGAATAGCCGGCGGGGCCGGAACCCAGGATCAGGACACGTGCGTGGGTGGATGTGGTGCTCATGGCGGGGCCGTAAATGGAGAAAACCCGATCAGTTTGACATGCCAGCAACAGCACTGGCAGCAGCGAATCCAATGGCGACAATAGAGAAAGATCTTTTGTCCAGTGAATTCCTCACACGTCCTGCCGATAACGCCGATAACGTCCACAAAGGAGCTCCACGATGGCGATGCTTTCGAATCTCGACCTGATCCGGCGCGTGCCGATCTTTTCGCTGCTCACCAACGACCAGGCACAGGGCATCGCCGACAGTGTGGTCAAGCGTCGATACCGGCGCGGCGAGATCATCGTCGAGCACGGTCGCAAGTCGAATGCCCTGTTCATCCTGCTGACGGGTCGGGCGCGCGTGCTCACCGCCGACTCGCGGGGCCGTGAGGTGATCCTTGCCGTGCTGCAGTCCGGCGATTACGTCGGCGAGATGAGCCTGATCGACAACGAACCGCATTCCGCCACCGTACGCGCCGAGATACAGACCGACATGCTGATCCTCGGTCGGCCCGAGTTTGCCCGCTGCCTGCCGGAGAACTCCAGCCTGTCCTACGCGATCATGCGTGGCCTCGTGGCGCGCCTGCGCAGTGCAGACCGGCAGATCGAGTCGCTGGCGCTGCTGGATGTCTACGGGCGAGTTGCCCGGTCGCTGCTGGACATGGCCGAAGTCATCGGTGACGCGAAGATCATCCGCAACAAGGTGTCGCGTCAGGACCTGGCCAAGGTGGTGGGAGCGTCTCGCGAGATGGTCAGCCGTGTCATGAAGGACCTCGAGGAGCGCGGCATGATCGAGACGCAGGAAAACGGCTCGGTGGTGCTGAAGGAACGACTGACCTGAGCCTTGCTCCGGACCGGGGTCGCCTCGGTCGTCAGCGACATTCCGCCACAATGAGCGGATGACATTTCCGATCGGTTCGCTCCGCTCTGCCGCGGCAGATTCCACTGCTGCTCACCGTGCCTCGGTGGCCGGTGATTCTCGTGATCGCGAGGTCGGCGCTGCTGCATCCGGTACCGGATCGATGGCGTCGACCTGGCCACGTCAGGCCCGCCTGCTCCTCGGCGGCGTGGTCTGGCTGCTGATGCTGATCGCACTCGTCACGCACAGCCCCCAGGACGCAGCCTTCTCGACGTCGGGTGCCGGCGAGCTGGCGCTCAACAAGGCCGGTGCCATCGGTGCCTGGCTGTCGGATGCAGCTTTCTTCGTGTTCGGTTTTTCGGTGTGGTGGTTGATGGCGGTGGCTTTGCACCGTTGGCTCGGGGCGTTGGCCGATGTGCTGCGAGGCGCAGATGGCGAGGCAGCCCACCTGTCACCGATGCGTCGGGCCTGGCCGCTTTGGGCTTTCTGGCTCGGGCTCGCGCTGCTGATGTCGGCGAGCACGGCGCTTGAATGGACGCGCATGTACCAATGGGAGCCCCGACTTCCGGGCAGCCATGCAGGCGGCGTGCTGGGTTACCTGCTCGGGCCGCTGAGCATGAAGTGGCTGGGCTTCGCGGGTTCGGGCGTGCTGTGGATCGCCGCGATGGTGGTCGGTCTGTCGCTGTCCTTCCGCTTTTCCTGGTTGCAGTTGGCCGATGCGATTGGTGGCCGCCTCGACGCCTGGCGGGATCGTCGTGTCGAGCGCATAGAGATGGCCGAGGACTTCCGCCTCGGCGAGCAGGCTTTGCGCGAGCGCGAGGACGTGGTCGAGGTCGAGCACGCCCTGCATGAGGACCATGCCCCGATCGTCATCGAGACCCCGGTGGTCGAGGTGCCGAAGAGCGAGCGCGTGGTCAAGGAACGGCAGAAGCCGCTGTTCATCGAGCTTGCCGACACGAAATTGCCGCAGGTCGATCTGCTCGACGCAGCGCCGGGCCGCACCGAGTCGGTGTCACCCGAGACACTGGAGATGACCTCGCGGCTGATCGAGAAGAAGCTGAAGGACTTCGGCGTCGAGGTGCGCGTCGTCGCCGCGTCGCCGGGCCCGGTGATCACCCGCTACGAGATCGAGCCGGCCACGGGCGTCAAGGGCGCGCAGGTGCTCAATCTGGCGAAGGATCTGGCGCGCAGCCTGAGCCTGGTCAGCATTCGCGTCGTCGAGACCATTCCGGGCAAGACGACGATGGCGCTCGAACTGCCGAACGCACGGCGGCAGACGATCCATCTGTCGGAGATCCTCGGTTCGCAGGTCTACAACAGCGCAGCCTCCATGCTGACGATGGGCCTGGGCAAGGACATCGTCGGCGCACCGGTCGTCGCCGATCTGGCCAAGATGCCGCACTGTCTGGTCGCCGGCACCACAGGCTCGGGCAAGTCGGTCGGCATCAACGCGATGATCCTGAGCCTGCTTTACAAGGCCGAGGCGCGCGATGTCCGCCTGATCCTGATCGACCCGAAGATGCTCGAGATGAGTGTCTACGAGGGCATTCCTCATCTGCTCTGCCCTGTCGTCACGGACATGAAGCAGGCGGCCAATGCGCTCAACTGGGGCGTCGGCGAGATGGAGCGCCGCTACAAGCTGATGAGCAAGCTGGGCGTGCGCAACCTGGCCGGCTACAACAAGAAGATCGACGACGCTGCCGAACGCGGCGAGACGATGGGCAACCCGTTCAGCCTGACCCCGGAAGCGCCGGAGCCGCTCGAGCGCCTGCCGCATGTCGTCATCGTGATCGATGAGCTGGCCGATCTGATGATGGTGGTCGGCAAGAAGATCGAGGAACTGATCGCACGTCTCGCACAGAAGGCGCGGGCGGCCGGCATCCATCTGATCCTGGCCACGCAGCGCCCCAGCGTCGACGTGATCACCGGCCTGATCAAGGCCAACATCCCGACCCGGCTGAGTTTCCAGGTCAGCAGCAAGATCGACAGCCGCACCATCCTCGACCAGCAGGGCGCCGAAGCCTTGCTGGGCATGGGCGACATGCTCTACATGCCGTCGGGCAC
This sequence comes from Rhizobacter sp., assembly GCA_017986065.1. Lineage (GTDB taxonomy): Bacteria > Pseudomonadota > Gammaproteobacteria > Burkholderiales > Burkholderiaceae_C > PBB1. Next base: position 55,939 of record JAGNWJ010000002.1, read on the forward strand.
CGGCCTGCCGATCCGCGTTCACGGAGCCTTCGTCAGCGACGACGAGGTTCATCGCGTCGTCGCGTACCTGAAGAGCCAGGGCGAGCCGAACTACATCGAAGGCATCCTCGAAGGCGGCGTACTCGATGGCGATTCCGGCGAGATCGCGGTCAATGACGGCGGCGGTCCCGGTAACGAGAGCGACGCGATGTACGACCAGGCGGTGGCCATCGTGCTGCAGCACAAGCGCGCGTCGATCTCGCTGGTGCAGCGGCACCTTCGCATTGGTTACAACCGCGCGGCGCGGCTGCTGGAACAAATGGAGAAATCCGGGCTCGTATCGTCCATGGGCACCAACGGCAATCGCGACATCATCGTCCCGGCACGCACCGAATGAAGCGGGACTGCGTGGTTCGTGCGGCCGCATGGCTGGCCTGCGCGTTGTTCACCGCTGCACCGTTGGCGGCCCGTGCCGACGCGGTCGAAGCGCTGAAGTCATTCGTGCAGGACGTCAAGACCGGTCGCGCCACCTTCACGCAGACCGTCACCTCGCCCGATGGGGGCAAGACGAAGACCTCGAGTGGCAGTTTCGAGTTCGCCCGGCCCGATCGCTTCCGCTTCGCGTACACCAAGCCGTTCGAGCAACTGATCGTCGCCGACGGCCAGAAGGTCTGGATCCACGACGTCGACCTGAATCAGGTCAGCAGCCGAAAGTTCTCGCAGGCGCTGGGTGCGACGCCGGCGGCCTTGCTGGCCGGTGGTGATCTGGCGCGCGACTTCGACCTGCTGCCGCTGCCGGCAAAAGACGGCCTGGAATGGGCGAAAGCCACGCCGAAGGCCAGGGACGGCGCCTTCGAATCGATGAGCATCGGATTCCGTGGCAAGCAACTCGCGGCGGTCGAGATCGTCGACAACTTTGCGCAGCGTTCGAGGCTGACTTTCTCGCAGTTCACTGCCAACGCCGAGATTGCGCCACAAGCCTTCAAGTTCACCGTCCCGAAGGGGGCCGACGTCCTGGAGCAGTGACTTGGCAAGCGCACCGCGACTGCCACAATCCGTCGCATGACGTCGCTGCCCTTGCCGCTGGAAGACACGGTACCTGCCCCGGCGCCCGCAGCCTCCACGGCGGACACCACGCAACCCCTTGCAGAGCGGCTGCGTCCCCACACGCTGGCCGAAGTGATCGGCCAGAAGCACCTGCTGGGCCCCGGCAAGCCGCTGCGCTCGGCGTTCGATTCGGGCCGCCTGCATTCGATGATCCTGTGGGGCCCTCCAGGGGTCGGCAAGACCACGCTGGCGCGGCTGATGACAGACGCATTCGATGCCCAGTTCATCGCGATCTCGGCGGTGCTGGGTGGTGTCAAGGACATTCGCGAAGCGGTCGAGCGCGCGCAAGCGGTTCAGCCGAGCGGCCGGCGCACCGTGGTGTTCGTCGACGAGGTGCACCGGTTCAACAAGGCGCAGCAGGACGCCTTCCTGCCGCACGTCGAATCAGGCCTCTTCACCTTCATCGGCGCGACGACAGAGAACCCGTCTTTCGAGGTCAACTCCGCGCTTCTGTCGAGGGCCACGGTGCATGTGCTGAAGAGCCTCGATGCGACCGATCTGGTCGAGATGCTCGCGCGCGCCCGTCAGCTTCTCTCGGCACCTGCGCTGTCGGACGCTGCCCGTGATCGCCTGGTGGCCTACGCCGACGGCGATGCGCGCCGCCTGCTGAATGCCTACGAGAACCTGGTCGAGATGGCAGCTGACGCTGCGAAGGAACAGCCCGGTTTGCTGGAGATCGACGAGGCCCTGCTCGAGCGCTCGCTCGGCGAACAGCTGCGTCGCTACGACAAGGGCGGCGAGCAGTTCTACGACACCATCTCTGCGCTGCACAAGGCAGTGCGCGGCAGCGATCCCGATGCCTCGCTGTACTGGTTCGTCCGCATGCTCGACGGCGGGGTCGACCCGCGTTACGCGGCGCGGCGCCTCGTGCGCATGGCGAGCGAGGACATCGGCCTCGCCGATCCGCGCGCGCTTCGAATGACCCTTGACGCCTCCGAGACCTACGAGCGGCTCGGCTCGCCCGAAGGTGAACTGGCGCTGGCGCAGGCCGTGGTCTATCTCGCCGTCGCGCCGAAGTCGAACGCTGTCTATCGGGCCTACAAGAGCGTCAGGACCTTCATCGCTCAGGACGGAACCCGTGCCGTTCCGCTGCGGCTGCGCAATGCGCCGACACGCTTGATGAAGGACCTCGAATACGGGCGAGGCTACCGGTATGCGCACGACGAGGAAGGCGGTTTCGCTGCCGGCGAGCGCTACTGGCCCGACGATGTCGACGGGCCGCGGTTCTACGAACCGGTGCCCCGCGGGCTCGAGATCCGCATCGGCGAAAAGCTCGATGAACTGCGTCGTCTCAACGATGCGGCCAGGAAGAAGACCTGACGCCATCCCGGCCACCAGACACCGACGAAACCGCCAACCGCGATGGACACCTTCATCCAGCAGATCATCAATGGACTGGTGCTCGGCAGCGTCTATGCGCTGGTGGCACTGGGCTACACGATGGTCTACGGGATCATCAACCTGATCAACTTCGCGCACGGCGAGGTGTTGATGGTCGGTGCACTGACCAGCTGGACCGTCGTCTCGGCGCTGGCGGACAGCGGGCTGCCGGGCTGGCTGATGCTGCTGATCTCCTTGATCGCCGCGATGGCGGTGTGCGCTGCGCTCAATTTCGCGATCGAGAAGATTGCCTATCGGCCCCTGCGAAACGCCCCTCGCCTGGCGCCCCTGATCACCGCGATGGGCGTGAGCCTGCTGCTGCAGACGCTTGCCATGATCATCTGGAAGCCGAACCCGAAGCCTTACCCCATCCTGCTTCCGAGCGAGCCGTTCAACATAGGCGGCGCCGTCATCAACACCACGCAGATCCTGATCCTGGTGACCACCGCGGTCACGCTCGCTGGGCTGATGATCCTCGTCAATCGCACGAAGCTCGGGCGCGTGATGAGGGCCACCGCCGAGAACCCCCGCGTTGCCGCGCTGATGGGCGTGAAGCCCGACATGGTCATCTCGGCCACCTTCGTGATCGGCGCGGCGCTGGCGGCTTTGGCCGGCGTGATGTATGCCGCCAACTACGGATCGGTGCAGCACAGCATGGGATTCCTGCCGGGCCTGAAGGCGTTCACCGCGGCGGTGTTCGGTGGCATCGGCAACCTGGCCGGCGCGATGCTCGGCGGCGTGCTGCTGGGGCTGATCGAGGCGTTGGGCGCCGGTTACATCGGTGCGCTGACCAACAACGTGCTGGGCAGCCAGTATCAGGACATCTTTGCCTTCATCGTGCTGATCCTGGTGCTGACGCTGAGGCCGCAGGGACTGCTCGGCGAACGGGTGGCCGACCGTGCGTGACGCAGCACCTGCCCGTCTGAGAACCCGCGCATGAGCTCGTCACCGCCACGCGGAAAACAATTCAGGTTGATGCTGGTCGCCGCCATCGCCCTGCTGATCCTGCCGCTGATCGCTCAGCAGTTCGGCAATGCCTGGGTGCGCATCGTCGATACCGCACTGCTGTACGTGCTGCTGGCCCTCGGGCTCAACATCGTGGTCGGCTACGCCGGCCTGCTCGACCTGGGCTACGTGGCGTTCTATGCCGTCGGTGCCTACATGTTCGCGCTGCTTGCCAGCCCCCACCTGACCGAGACATTCCCGGCGATCGCAGCGATGTTTCCCAACGGCCTGCACATGCCCATCTGGGTGGTGCTGCCGCTCGGTGCGGCGTTGGCCGGACTGGCCGGCGTGCTGCTGGGCTCGCCGACGCTGAAGCTGCGTGGCGACTACCTGGCCATCGTGACGCTGGGTTTCGGCGAGATCATCCGCGTGTTCCTGGCCAACCTGGAGCAGCCCCTCAACATCACCAACGGGCCTCGCGGCATCGGACAGATCGACTCGCTGTCGTTGTTCGGATGGGACCTGGGCAAGAAATGGGAACTGTTCGGCTTCGAAGTTCCGTCGGTCACCAATTACTACTACCTGTTCCTCGCGCTGGTGATCCTGGCCATCGTGATCTGTCACCGGCTCGAGCGCAGCCGCATCGGGCGTGCCTGGATGGCGATCCGTGAGGACGAGATCGCGGCGAGGGCCATGGGCATCAACACGCGCAATCTGAAGCTGCTCGCGTTCGGCATGGGAGCCACCTTCGGTGGTGTCGCAGGCGTGTTGTTCGCGACCTTCCAGGGCTTCGTTTCCCCCGAGTCGTTCTCGCTGCAGGAGTCGGTGATGATCGTCGCGATGGTCGTGCTCGGTGGTCTCGGCCACATTCCCGGCGTGGTCGTCGGTGCGCTGCTGCTGGCCGCGCTGCCCGAGGTGCTGCGCTACGTTGCCGGACCGCTCCAGGTCATGACGGATGGCCGGCTCGATGCGTCGATCCTGCGCCAGTTGCTGATCGCACTGGCCATGATCGGCATCATGCTGGCGCGCCCGCGCGGGCTGTGGCCGGCTCCCGAGCACGGTCACGGCGCTCGGGCTGAATCCGGTGAGCGGGGTGGGGTGCCCCATGGCTGAAGCCGTGTTGAAGGTGGCTGGCGTCTCGAAGCGTTTCGGTGGCCTGCAGGCGCTGTCCGATGTCGGCATCACGATCGAGCGCGGCATGGTCTACGGGCTGATCGGCCCGAACGGAGCTGGCAAGACGACTTTCTTCAACGTGATCACGGGGCTCTACGCGCCGGACTCGGGCAGCTTCGAACTGGCCGGCCAGCCTTACCGGCCGAGCGCCGTGCACGAGGTCGCGAAGGCCGGCATCGCGCGCACCTTCCAGAACATCCGGCTGTTCTCCGACATGACCGCGCTCGAGAACGTGATGGTCGGGCGACATGTGCGGTCGAACTCGGGACTCATCGGCGCCGTCTTTCGAACCGCGGCCTTCAAGGCCGAAGAGCAGGCCATCGCGCAGCGCGCGCAGGAGTTGCTTGATTACGTCGGCATCGGCAAGTACGCCGACTTCAAGGCGCGCACGCTGAGCTATGGCGATCAGCGCCGACTGGAGATCGCACGTGCGCTTGCCACGGATCCGAAGCTGATCGCGCTCGATGAGCCGGCAGCCGGCATGAATGCGACGGAGAAACTCGTGCTGCGCGAGCTGATCGACCGCATCCGGCGTGACAACCGGACCATCCTGCTGATCGAGCACGACGTGAAGCTGGTCATGGGCCTGTGCGACCGGGTCACCGTCCTCGACTACGGCAAGCAGATCGCCGAGGGAACGCCGGCCGAGGTGCAGCGCGACGGCAAGGTCATCGAGGCCTACCTCGGCGCAGCGCACGTGCAGAACTGATCCGCAACCCCGGAAAGAGTAAATGGCCAGAACGCTGCTCGCGGTGCGTGGACTGAAGGTCGCCTACGGCGGGATCCAGGCAGTCAAGGGCGTCAGCTTCGATGTGCAGGAAGGCGAGCTCGTCAGTCTGATCGGTGCCAACGGCGCCGGCAAGACGACCACGCTCAAGGCCGTGACCGGCCTGCAGCCGATGACCAGCGGAGACATCGAGTTCATGGGTCAGTCGATCCAGGGGCGAGGCCCGTGGGAGCTGGTGAGGCAGGGCCTGGTGATGGTGCCGGAGGGACGCGGTACGTTCGCCCGGATGACGATCACCGAGAACCTGCAGATGGGTGCGTTCATCCGCGACGACAAGGACATCGCTGCCGATATCGACCGGGTGTTCGCCATCTTTCCGCGCCTCAGGGAGCGCAGCAGCCAGCTCGCAGGCACGATGTCAGGCGGGGAGCAGCAGATGCTGGCCATGGGCCGCGCACTGATGGCCCGGCCGAAGGTGCTGCTGCTCGACGAGCCGTCGATGGGACTGTCGCCGATGATGGTCGACAAGATCTTCGAGGTCATCAACGACATCCACAGGCAGGGTGTCACCGTGCTGCTCGTCGAGCAGAACGCCAGCCGCGCGCTGCAACTGGCGAGTCGCGGCTACGTGATGGAGTCGGGCGAGATCACGATGAACGGCGATGCGAAGTCGCTGTTGAGCGATCCGAAGGTCCGGGCCGCCTACCTGGGCGAATAGTCAGGCCGCGCCTTCGGGCCGCGCCGCGGTGCCGGTGGTCTTGTCGGCCGCGCTCAGGAACGCATCGGCGTGGAACTCATCCTGCAGCAGACCGCAGCGCTCGACGAAGTCACGACGTGCCGCATCCACCATCGCGGGCGTGCCGCACGCATAGACCTGGTGGCCGGACAGGTCCGGCAGGTCGGCCATGACCGCTTCGTGCACGAAGCCGGTTCGTCCCGTCCAGTGGTCCGAGGGAAGTGCCTCGGACAGCACGGGAACGTAACGCAGCTGGGGCAGCTCGCGGGCCAGTTCCAGTGCCGCCTCGTGCTGGTACAGGTCGGCCCGGGTCCGGCAGCCCCAGTACAGCACCACAGGTCGGTCGCTGCGCTTGAAGATCAGCTGTTCGATCAAGGCCTTGATCGGTGCATAGCCGGTGCCCGAGGCGAGCAGCACGATGGGCTTCGGTGACTCCTCGCGCAGGAAGAAGCTGCCGAACGGGCCTTCGAGGCGCAGGATGTCCTTCTCCTTCATGGCGCCGAACACCTGGTCGCTGAAGAGTCCGCCCGGCAGGTGGCGGATGTGCAGTTCGATCCATGGCTTGTCGCCCTGGGTGTGCGGTGCATTGGCCATCGAGTAGCTGCGACGTGCGCCGTCGCGCAGCAGCACGTCCACGAACTGGCCCGCGTGATATCGCAGGGCTTCGTTGGCCGGCAGCTGGAGCGTGATGATCGCGACGTCGGCCGAGGGCTTGGCGATGCGGCTCACGCGTGCAGGCATGCGTCGAACCGGCATCTCGCCAAGACCCGCGACAGTGCGTGCCTCGAGGGTCACGTCTGTCTGCGGCGTGGCGCAGCAGGTGAGGGCGTAGCCGCTTTCTTCCTCGGCGACGCTCAACGCGCTGAGCTGATGTGCGCCATGGATCACGCGACCTTCGATCAGCCGGCACTTGCAGGAACCACAGGCGCCGTCCTTGCAGCCATAAGGCAGGCCGATGCCGGCGCGCAATGCCGCGGCGAGGATGGGCTCGTCGCGCTGGACGGGGAAGCTGCGGCCGCTGGGCTGCAGCGTGACGGTGATGCTCATGGTGGCGACGGGCGAAACGTAAACTGAGGCGCGATTCTGCCCGCCCTCGTCCGATGACGTTGCCCATGCCTGCACTTCCCTCTGCTTTCAAGCTTCCCGTGCTGCTGATCGTCGGGTGCGGGGACGTCGGCATGCGGGTGCTGCGCCTGCTCGAGGGGCGCTATCGCCTGCTGGCGCTGACTTCCAGTGCTGCACGCGTCGAATCCCTGCGCGCAGCCGGTGCGGTGCCGCTGCAGGGCAATCTCGATGAACCGGCGACGCTGGCACGGCTGGCCGGCCTCGCCGATGCCGTGCTGCACCTCGCGCCTCCTCCGCTGCACGGACGCACCGACCCGCGCACCCGCAATCTGCTGGCTGCGCTCGCCCGCAAGGGCCGTGTGCGCTGCATCGTCTATGGCAGCACCAGTGGCGTGTATGGCGACTGCGGGGGGGCGCGCTTCGATGAGACGCGTGCGGTGAACCCGGCGACCGATCGGGCGCGTCGGCGGGTCGATGCCGAGACCCGCCTTCGCTGGTATGGCCGGTCGCATGGCGCGCGCGTGGCGATCCTTCGCATTCCCGGCATCTACGCGAAGGATCGCGAAGGCGGCCATCCGCGCGAACGTCTGCTGCGCGGCACGGCGGTGCTGCGGGCCGAGGACGACGTCTACACCAACCACATCCATGCCGATGACCTGGCCCGCGCCTGTGTGGCCGCGCTGACGAGGGCGTGGCCGCAGCGCGCCATCCATGCCAGCGATGACACCGACCTGAAGATGGGTGACTACTTCGATCTCGCGGCCGAGCTCTGCGGTCTGGAGCGCCCGCCCCGCATCACACGGGACGAGGCGCGCGAACGCCTGTCACCGATGCTGCTGAGCTTCATGAGCGAGTCGCGCCGGCTCGACAACCGAAGATTGAAACGCGAACTTCGCCTGAAATTGCGCTATCCGACGGTGAGTGACGGAATCTGAGCCGCGGTCGAGGGGCGCGGTGTTCAGCGCCCGCGCCCGAACGGCGACTGCCCGCGCCAGTAGCGCAGCATCAGGAATCCGCCGAGCATGCCGCCGAGGTGCGCGAAATGCGCAACGCCCGATGCGCTGCCGGTCACGCCGAGCAGCAGTTCGAGTCCGCCGTACAACGCGACGAACACCTTGGCCTTCATCGGGATCGGAGGGAACAGCGGCACGATGGTGCGGTTCGGAAACATCATCCCGAAGGCGAGCAGCAGCCCGAACAGGCCGCCCGAAGCGCCCACGGTCGGAAACGTCGAGCCGAGCAGCGCGGTGATCAGCAACTGCGCCGCGGCTGCGGCCAGCACGCTGGCGGTGTAGAAGTGGATGAATCGCTTCGGGCCCCAGACCCGTTCGAGCTCGGAGCCGAACATCCACAGTCCCAGCATGTTGAAGAACAGGTGACCGAGACCGCCGTGCAGGAACGCATAGGTGATCACCTGCCAGGGCAGGAAGCCGTGCCCCACCGGCCACAGCGCGAGCAGGCGAGTGAACCAGGGCCCGAAGAAGCCGTCGATGCAGAACGCCGCGATGTTGATCAGCAGCAGGGCTTGGGTGATGGGAGGCATCGGGGGCATGCGCGAGATCCTGTGTTCGATGGGCTGTGCGAGCGATATGCGAGCGTAACCGGACTTGATTCCGCCTCGATCCCACACCACCGCGCAGGGGCCGTGCTCCGCCAAGGGGGCTGTGGAATAATCCGCTCCTGCGCTGGGCCTCTGTGGCGGAATTGGTAGACGCGCCGGACTCAAAATCCGGTTCTTAACGGAGTGTCGGTTCGATTCCGACCGGAGGCACCAACCGACTTTCTCTTGTTTGCCGATGCGGTGCAATGCCGCATCCACGGCAGCAGACCGACCGCTCACCCATACACCGTGGCATGGCCAAGAAGCAGCCGATCTACCGCTCGCTGGAAGACCTGATCGGCAACACGCCGCTGGTACGGTTGGTTCGCCTGCCCGGCGCCGACGCCGAGCGTCGCGGCAATGTGATCCTGGGCAAGCTCGAAGGCAACAACCCGGCAGGGTCGGTCAAGGACCGGCCGGCCATCAGCATGATCCGTCGCGCCGAAGAGCGCGGCGACATCAAGCCTGGCGACACGCTGATCGAGGCCACCTCGGGCAACACGGGCATCGCCCTGGCGATGGCCGCGGCGATCCGCGGCTACCGCATGCTGCTGATCATGCCGGAGGACCTGTCCATCGAGCGCGCGCAGACCATGCGGGCCTTCGGCGCCGAACTGATGCTGACGCCGCGCTCCGGTGGCATGGAGCACGCTCGCGATCTGGCCGACCAGCTGCAGCGCGACGGCAAGGGCGTTGTGCTCGACCAGTTCGCCAATGGCGACAACCCGCGCGTGCACTATGAGACCACCGGCCCCGAGATCTGGCGCGACACGGGCGGGCAGATCACGCACTTCGTCAGTGCGATGGGAACCACCGGCACCATCACCGGCACCTCGCGCTACCTGAAGGAAAAGAACCCGGCTGTCCGCATCATCGGAGCGCAGCCGAGCGAGGGTTCGCGCATCCCGGGCATCCGCAAGTGGCCCGAGGCCTACCTGCCCAAGATCTACGATCCGACGCACATCGACGAGACCGCTTCCGTCAGCCAGGCAGATGCCGAGGAGATGGCCCGACGCCTCGCGCGCGAGGAAGGCATCTTTGCCGGCATCTCTGCGGCGGGTGCCTGCTGGGTCGCTCTGGAGCTGGCGAAGACGGTCGAGAACGCGACCATCGTGTTCATCGTCTGCGATCGTGGTGACCGCTACCTGTCGACCGGTGTGTTTCCCGTCTGATCCCTAGAATCAGCGACGCACAGCGGAGCGCACCCGATGATCCTGATCCAGAAAGAACTCGACACCCGCGGGCTCAATTGCCCGCTGCCCATCCTGAAGGCCAAGAAGGCCCTGGCGGACATGGCGAGCGGCGAAGTGCTGAAGGTCGTGTCGACCGACCCCGGATCGATGCGTGATTTCCAGGCGTTCGCCAAGCAGACCGGCAATGAACTGGTGGATCAGTCCAGCAGCGAGACCGAGTTCGTGCACCTGCTGCGCAGGCGCTGATCCTGGCAAGTCAGAGCTCGAGTTTCTTCAGATACTCGCGGAATCCCGGGCCCAGTTTCGGGTGGGTGAGAGCCAGCTCGACGTTGGCCTCGAGGAAGCCTTCCTTGCTGCCGCAGTCATAGCGCCGCCCGTCGTAGCGAAACGCGAAGACCTTCTCGCGGCGCATCAGCGCGGCGATGCCGTCGGTCAACTGGATCTCGCCGCCGACGCCGCGCGGCAGGCCGGCAATCTCCTTGAAGATCCCCGGCGTCAGGATGTAGCGGCCCGCCACGCCCAGCCGCGACGGCGCGTCCTCCGGCGCGGGCTTTTCGACGATGTGCGTCATGTCCATCATGCGATCGTTGACCGGCGTGCCGGCCACCATGCCGTAGCGCCGCGTCTGATCGTCGGGCACCTCCTGCACCGCGATGATCGATGCCTGCCAATCCGCGAACCGGTCGACCATCTGCTTGAGCACCGGAGGCTTGCCGACCATCAGGTCGTCGGCCAGCAGCACCGCGAAGGGTTCATTGACGACCACGCACTGTGCGCACAGCACCGCGTGGCCCAGTCCGAGCGCCTTCGGCTGGCGGATGTAGATGCACTCCATGTCGTCGGGCTTGATGGAGTGCACCAGTTCCAGCAATTCGTGCTTGCCGGCGGCCTCGAGCTCGGCCTCCAGTTCGTAGGCCGTGTCGAAGTGATCGGGAATCGCGCGCTTGTTGCGCCCGTTGACGAAGATCATCTGGCGGATGCCGGCGGCATACGCCTCCTCGACCGCGTACTGGATCAATGGCTTGTCGACGACCGGCAGCATCTCCTTCGGCTGCGCCTTGGTGGCTGGCAGGAACCGCGTGCCGAGGCCGGCCACCGGAAAGATGGCTTTGTTGATCTTCATCTGCGCACTCCTGTTGTCCCGGCTGTTGAACCGCTTCTCAAATGATTCTCACACGCGAAAAAGACAACTTCGTGCAGGACGGCCGATGCGTCACGTAACGGTTTGATTCCCGTGCCGGATGGAGTCAGGCCGTCGTCGAAAGCCGGTGAACCTGCGCCTGCAGCCGATCTCGCGTGGCGGTGAATTCGGCCATTCGCGCCTGTTCTTGAGTCACAACCGCAGCCGGAGCGCGGGCAACGAAGCTTTCGTTGGACAACTTGGCGGTTCCCTTCGCGATCTCGCCTTCCAGTCGGGTGATTTCCTTGCGCAGCCGCTCGGTCTCCGCGGCGACGTCGATCTCGACGTGCAGTGCGAGCCGTGTTCCGCCGAACTCGACGACCGGTGCATTGAGTGTGGCCTGCGCGTAGGCGGCTTCGTCCGTTTGGATCTGCACCTCCGAGACCTTGGCCAGCACCTTGAGCAGCGGCGTGGCAGCCAAGACAAAGGCGCCGTCGCCCAGTGCCATCAACGGAACCCGCTTGTCCGGAGACAGGCTCATCTCGCTGCGCAGGCGCCGGCAGGCCCCGACCATGCCCTTGAGCTGCGCGATCCAGGCATCGGCCGTCGCATCGATGCGCTCGAGCTGCGGTTGGGGGTAACGCGCAGTGACCAGACTGTCTGCCGAGCCCGCAGCCTTGCGGCCGGCGACCACCGCAACCCGCTCCCACAGCTCGGCGGTGATGAACGGCGTGATCGGGTGCAGCAGCCGCAGCACCGTTTCCAGCACGCGGATCAGCGTGCGGCGCGTCGCGCGCTGCGCCGCTTCGTCGCCGGTCTGGATCTGCACCTTGGCGATCTCGAGGTACCAGTCGCAGTACTCGTCCCAGACGAACGAGTAGATCGCATTGGCCACGTTGTCGAGCCGGTAGTCGGCGAAGCCCTGCTCGACCGCCGCTTCGACGCGCTGCAACTCGCTGGTGATCCAGCGGTCGGCTTGCGAGAAGCTCAGATACTTGTTGGCCGATCCGCCCGGTTCGCACTGTGTCTTCGTGTGCTCGGCCAGACCGCAATCCTGACCTTCACAGTTCATCAGCACGAAGCGCGTCGCGTTCCAGAGCTTGTTGCAGAAATTTCGGTAGCCCTCGCAGCGTTTGCTGTCGAAGTTGATGCTGCGGCCGAGACTGGCCAGCGAGGCGAAGGTGAAGCGCAGCGCATCGGCGCCGAAGGCCGGGATGCCTTCGGGGAACTCCTTTTCGGTCTCCTTGCGCACGCGCGGTGCCGTCTCGGGCTTGCGCAGCCCCACCGTGCGTTTGTCGAGCAGGGGCGCCAGCGAGATGCCGTCGATCAGGTCCACCGGGTCGAGCACGTTGCCTTCCGACTTGCTCATCTTCTTGCCCTGCGCATCGCGCACCAGGCCGTGGATGTAGACGTGGTGGAAGGGCACCTTCCCGGTGAAGTGCGTCGTCATCATGATCATCCGGGCGACCCAGAAGAAGATGATGTCGTAGCCGGTGACCAGCACGCTCGATGGCAGGAACAGGTCCAGTTCCTTCGTCTTCTCGGGCCAGCCCAGGGACGAGAACGGGATCAGCGCCGACGAGTACCAGGTGTCGAGCACGTCGGGGTCGCGCGTCAGTTCGCCGCTGTAGCCGGCCGCGGAGGCCTTCGCACGTGCCTCGTCCTCGTTCTCCGCGACGAACAACTCGCCGTTCGTCCCGTACCATGCCGGGATCTGGTGCCCCCACCACAGCTGGCGCGAGATGCACCAGTCGGTGATGTTCTTCATCCACTGGTCGTAGGTGTTGACCCACTGCTCGGGAACGAACTTGACCGCGCCGCTCTCGACTGCGTCGATCGCCTTCTGCGCGATGCTCCTGCCGTCCGGTCCCGCCTTTGTCATCGCGACGAACCACTGGTCGGTCAGCATCGGCTCGATCACCTGGCCGGTGCGCGCGCAGCGCGGCACCATCAGCTTGTGCTTCTTGACCTCGACCAGGAAACCCTGCGCGTCGAGGTCTGCGACGACGCGCTTGCGAGCAACGAAGCGGTCCAGCCCGCGGTAGGCCTCGGGCGCGTTGTCGTTGATCACCGCATCGAGCGTCAGCACGCCGATGATCGGCAGGCCGTGGCGTTGGCCGACGGCGTAGTCGTTGACGTCGTGCGCCGGAGTGACCTTGACGACGCCGGTGCCGAACGCGCGATCGACGTAGTCGTCGGCGATCACCGGGATCGTCCGCCCGCACAGCGGCAGCGTGACCCGCTTGCCGATCAGGGCGGTGTAGCGCTCGTCTTCCGGATGCACCATCACCGCGACGTCGCCGAGCATCGTCTCGGGCCGAGTGGTGGCCACCACCACATCACCCGAGCCATCCTCCAGCGGATAGCGGATGTGCCACAGCGAGCCGTCCTCCTCCTCGCTTTCGACCTCGAGGTCGGACACGGCCGACTTCAGCACCGGGTCCCAGTTGACCAGCCGCTTGCCTCGGTAGATCAGGCCCTCTTCGAACAGTTGAACAAACGTCGCGGTCACGACTTTCGACAGCTTGTCGTCCATCGTGAAGTACTCGTGCTTCCAGCTGACGCTGTCGCCCATGCGGCGCATCTGCTGCGTGATGGTCGAGCCCGACTGCTGCTTCCACTCCCACACCTTCGCGACGAAGTTCGGGCGCCCGAGGTCGTGGCGGCTCTGCTTCTGTTCCTGCAACTGGCGCTCGACGACGATCTGTGTCGCGATGCCCGCGTGGTCGGTGCCCGGCACCCACAGCGTGTTGTGCCCGCGCATGCGGTGGTAGCGCGTCAGCGAATCCATGATCGTCTGGTTGAACGCGTGGCCCATGTGCAGCGTGCCTGTGACGTTGGGCGGCGGCAGCTGGATCGAGAAAGAGGGCTGGGCGGCATCGAGCGTTGGCTCGTAGACGCCGCTTTGTTCCCACAGCGGCCCCCAATGGGCCTCGATGGCGGCGGGTTCGAAGGACTTGGCCAGTTCGGTCATGGGGACACCGGGTTGGGCGCCGCGAAATCGGGCGCCGGAGAGCGGAAAAACGGAGGCCGAATTGTAGGAGGGCGGCTCCTAGAATCCCTTGATGTCCAGCCCCCCGGAAAGCCCAGCTGCCGTCGCTCCTCATGAGGATCCCTCGATACCCCTGTTCGAGGAAGACGAGCCCCCGGGCGCAGTGGGGCGCGCCGCGGGTGAGATCGATGCGGAGCCGGGCCTCGCCGTTCCTTCGTCCGACAACCTGTTGCGCGGGCTGAATCCGGAGCAACTGGCTGCCGTCACCTTGCCGGCGCGCCCGTCGCTGATCCTGGCCGGCGCCGGTTCGGGCAAGACCCGCGTGCTGACGACGCGCATCGCGTGGTTGATCCAGACGGGGCAGCTGTCGCCGGGCGGCGTGCTGGCGGTGACCTTCACCAACAAGGCCGCGAAGGAAATGCTGACGCGGCTGAGTGCGATGCTGCCGGTGCCGGTGCGCGGCATGTGGGTCGGCACCTTCCACGGCTTGTGCAACCGCTTCCTGCGCGCGCACTGGAAGCTGGCCGGCTTGCCGCAAGGCTTCCAGATCCTCGATTCGGCGGACCAGCTGTCGGCCGTCAAGCGCGTCATCAAGGCGATGAAGCTCGACGAGGAACGCTTTGTGCCGAAGACCACCACCTGGTTCATTGCCGGACAGAAGGAGGAAGGCCTGCGTCCGAAGGATGTCGAGGTGCGCGATGAGCAGAGCCGCGTGCTGGTGCAGGTCTACCAGGCCTACGAGGAGCAGTGCCAGCGCGAAGGCGTTGTCGACTTTGCCGAGCTGATGCTGCGCACCTACGAGCTGATGCGCGATAACCAGAGCCTGCGCGAGCATTACCAGCGTCGCTTCCGGCACATCCTGGTCGACGAATTCCAGGACACCAACCGGCTGCAGTACGCCTGGCTGAAGATGTTTGCCGGCCCGCCCGGACCGAACGGCACCGCGGTGCTCGCGGTCGGCGACGACGATCAGAGCATCTACGCGTTCCGGGGAGCCCAGGTCGGCAACATGGCCGACTTCGAGCGCGAGTTCCGGGTGCAGCAGGTCATCAAGCTCGAGCGCAACTACCGAAGCTACGGCCACATCCTCGATGCGGCCAACGAGCTGATCTCGCGCAACTCGCGGCGTCTGGGCAAGAACCTGCGCACCGAGGCCGGTCCGGGTGAGCAGGTGCGCGTATTCGAGGCCACCAGCGACTTCGCCGAGGCGCAGTGGTTCATCGAGGAGGCGCAGCAGCTGCACCGAGACGGCGTGGCACGCCGCGATATCGCGCTGCTGTATCGCAGCAATGCGCAAAGCCGCGTGCTGGAGAGCGCGCTGTTCAACGCGGGCATTCCGTACAAGGTCTACGGCGGCCTGCGCTTCTTCGAGCGCGCCGAGGTCAAGCACGCTCTGAGCTACCTGCGGCTGATCGAGAACCCGAATGACGACACCAGCTTCCTGCGCGTCGTCAATTTTCCGACCCGCGGCATCGGCGCGCGCACCATCGAGCTGCTGCAGGACGCAGCGCGCGCCAGCGGGCGCAGCCTCTATCAAAGCGTCGGTGCGGTGGCAGGCAAGGGGGGCGGCAACGTGCAGGCCTTCGTGGCGAAGGTCGACGCGATGCGCGAGGCCACGCGCGGGCTGACGCTGCGCGAGATCATCGAGCACATGCTGAAGGCGTCGGGCCTGGTCGATTTCTACCGCACCGACAAGGAAGGCCAGGACCGCCTCGAGAACCTGGACGAACTGGTCAACGCGGCCGAGGCCTTCGTCACGCAGGAAGGCTTCGGCAAGGACGCGGTGGCGCTGCCGGTCGATGAGTTTTCGACCCCGGTGCCGATGGGGTCCGATTCGGAGCTGACGAAAGTGCTGTCCGGGCTGGGGATCGAGGCGGGTGCTGCCGCGGCGCAATCCGTTGGCGGGATCGCGTCGCTGATCACCACGCCCGATGCAGAAACCGGCGAGATCATGTCGCCGCTCGCCGCCTTCCTGACGCACGCCTCGCTGGAGGCCGGCGACAACCAGGCGCAGGCCGGCCAGGACGCGATCCAGCTGATGACGGTGCATGCCGCCAAGGGACTGGAGTTCGATGCGGTGTTCATCACTGGCCTCGAAGAGGGCCTGTTCCCGCACGAGAACAGCGTGTCCGACCTCGACGGGCTGGAAGAAGAGCGACGGCTGATGTACGTCGCGATCACGCGGGCGCGCAAGCGGCTCTATCTGAGCTGCAGCCAGACCCGCATGCTGCACGGGCAGACCCGCTACAACATCAAGAGCCGCTTCTTCGACGAGCTGCCCGAGGCTTCGCTGAAGTGGATCACGCCGCGCAACCAGGCCTTCGGCTCGGGCTTCACGCGGGATTACCAGGCCGCGTGGGCACGCGGGTCGGGACTGGGATCGATCGTCGGCGCCGGGCGCATCGCGACGGCGCCGCCGTCGGTGATCCCGAAGGCGCCATCGCACGGCCTGCGATCGGGCCAGAGCGTGTTCCACACCAAGTTCGGCGAGGGCGTGATCGTCACGCTCGAAGGCAGCGGCGACGATGCCCGCGCGCAGGTCAACTTCGGCCGCCACGGCATGAAGTGGCTGGCGCTGTCGGTAGCGAAGTTGACGCCGATTCCTTGACTCGACAATCTCGGTCGTTTCGGGTTCTCCGATTCGAGCTGTCCGTGCGTTTACAGCGTGTCATGCGCGTACCAAGGCCATCGGATGGCCGGCTCCGCTCATGTCCTCCATCGCAGGCTTCGCCTGCGACTCCCCCTTTACTTCGCTGCGCCAGCCACCCGATGGTCTTGGCAGGCAGCGTTTTCATTCATCGTCGAAGCCGCAGTCAACCCGCTCTTGCGGCCTTTTCCGCAACAACGCCACTACACCTGCGCCGCGTCGATCTGCTGGTACGCGTCGCGAAGCCACATCTTCAGCCGCTGGCGGTCCATCATGCCGAGTCCGGTGCGTGACCTGTCGGCGTCATGCTGCGCCGCCCAGAAGCTGCTGCTCGACGCGTCGATCTTCTGGATGACCGCGT
>JAGNWJ010000002.1:73063-103404 GCA_017986065.1 Rhizobacter sp.
GCGTCGCGAAGCCACATCTTCAGCCGCTGGCGGTCCATCATGCCGAGTCCGGTGCGTGACCTGTCGGCGTCATGCTGCGCCGCCCAGAAGCTGCTGCTCGACGCGTCGATCTTCTGGATGACCGCGTCGCTCAGGTGCTTGATGGACACCACGCGGGCACCAAAGCCGAGCGCGCGATCCTGCTCGCCCGACTGCTCCAGCATGGCGAAGTCGTCGCCGCGCATCTGGTTGCGAACCAGCACGTAGTTGAGCCGGGCGCCGAAGCGGTCGAGCAGCTTCTTCAGCAGATCGACCGAGTCGCGGCCCGAATCCATCACGTGCCAGTAGGTGATCGTGAAGCCGGCTTCGGCAGCCATGTCGAGCACGCCCGATTCGTCCATCCACTTGACCAGCGGATCGTGCGTCTGCGCGGCCAGATCGACCAGGATGCGGCGGTCGGGTTGCTCGACCGCCGCCTCGATGATCGAGTCGAGCGCCTCGTAGCGGTCGATCAGCACCGGCGATGCGAAGCCGGCATAGAAGCGCAGCAGCGCGCCGTGCGAGCGGTCGGTGTCGAAGCCGAGGAACGGCAGATCCTTGTCGATCAGGTACTGCGCGACGAGGCGCGACACGAGCGACTTGCCCACGCCGCCTTTCTCGCCGCCGATGAAGTGGATGTTGGCCATGTGGGGACTTTCTTCGCAGGGTGATGAGGATGGGTCGAGGGCTCTGTGGCCCGGTAGTGGACACCCGCAATCGGCATGCCATCGGTTGGTTCTGCCGCACGCTTGCCCTGCGTGCAACGAAAACTGCCTCCGGTCGGGCGTCCGACCGGAGGCAGTGTCGCAGGCTGGGCACGATGGCCGGGCGTGAACCCGGCCGAAATGCGGATCAGGCGCCCAGGCGCTCCTCGATGCGCGCCATCGTCGCAGGCAGCTGGCTCGGCAGATGGAATTCCAGCTGCTTGAACAGCTCGGCGTGCAAGACCAGTTCCTGCTTCCAGGCGGCCTTGTCGATGCCGACGACGCTGGCGAACTGCTCGCGCGTGAAGTTCAGGCCATCCCAGTGCAGGTCGTCGTAGCGCGGGCTGACGCCGAACACGTTGTCTTCGCCACCGGCTGTGCCATCCACGCGGCCGAGCATCCACTCGAGCGCACGCATGTTCTCGCCGTAGCCCGGCCAGACGAACTTGCCGTCGGCGCCCTTGCGGAACCAGTTGACACAGAAGATCTGCGGCAGCTTGGCGCCGGTGGCGGCCAGCTTTTCACCGAGGTTCAGCCAGTGCTGGAAGTGATCGGCCATGTTGTAGCCGGCGAATGGCAGCATCGCGAACGGATCGCGGCGCACCACGCCCTGCTGGCCGGCCGCTGCGGCGGTGGTCTCGCTGCCCATCGTGGCGGCCATGTAGACGCCCTCGACCCAGGTGCGAGCCTGTGTCACGAGCGGCACGGTCGTCGAGCGGCGGCCGCCGAAGATGAACGCGTCGATCGCGACACCGGCAGCGTTGTCCCATTCGGGGTCGAGCACCGGGTTGTTGCCCGCTGCCACGGTGAAGCGCGCATTCGGGTGCGCGGCCTTGGCGCCGGTTTCCTTGGCGATGGCCGGCGTCCAGTCCTTGCCCTGCCAGTCGATCAGGTGCGCCGGCGGCGTGTCGGTCATGCCTTCCCACCAGACGTCGCCGTCGTCGGTCAGCGCGACGTTGGTGAACACCACGTCGGACTTCAGCGAATCCATGCAGTTCGGATTCGTCTTGTGGTTGGTGCCCGGCGCCACGCCGAAGTAGCCGGCTTCCGGGTTGATCGCGTACAGGCGGCCATCCTTGCCCGGCTTGATCCAGGCGATGTCGTCACCGATGGTCGTGACCTTCCAGCCGACGTAGCCGTCCGGCGGCACCATCATCGAGAAATTGGTCTTGCCGCAGGCGCTCGGGAAGGCCGCTGCGACGTGGTATTTCTTGCCCGCCGGATTGGTCACGCCCAGGATCAGCATGTGCTCGGCCAGCCAGCCCTGGTCGCGGCCCATCGTCGACGCGATGCGCAGCGCGAAGCACTTCTTGCCCAGCAGCGCGTTGCCGCCGTAGCCCGAGCCGTAGCTCCAGATCTCGCGCGTTTCGGGGTAGTGGACGATGTACTTCGTGCTGTTGCACGGCCAGGCCACGTCCTTCTGACCAGCTTCCAGCGGCGCACCGACGGTGTGCACGCACGGGACGAAATCGCCGTCGCTGCCCAGCAGGTCGATCACCGGACGGCCCATGCGCGTCATCGTGCGCATGCTCACCGCCACGTAGGGGCTGTCGGTCAGCTCGACGCCGATGTGCGAGATGTGCGAGCCGAGCGGGCCCATCGAGAACGGCACGACGTACAGCGTGCGGCCTTTCATCGCGCCTCGGAACAGTGCCTTGTCGCCGGATTGCAGCAGGGTGCGCATCTCGGACGGCTGCATCCAGTTATTCGTCGGGCCGGCGTCTTCCTTGCGCTGGCTGCAGATATAGGTGCGGTCCTCGACGCGGGCCACATCGCTCGGGTCGCTGGTGGCCAGGAAGCTGCGGGGACGCAGCTCGGGGTTGAGCTTCTTCATCGTGCCTGCGGCGACCAGCTGGTTGCACAGCCGGTCGTATTCGGCTTGCGTGCCATCGCACCAATAGACACCGGATGCTTCGGTCAGGGTTGCGATCTCGTCCACCCAGGCCTTCAGGCGCTGGTGCTTCATGTCGGCGGGCAGGTTGGTGTGCTGCCTTTCCGTGGCGGTGCGGTTCATGGGATCTCCAATGGAAGTAAAGAAAAAGCGGAATTTGGCGAGCCCCGCCTGGTGTCGCGAGGCTCGCCGAATGCCACGATTTCGTCCCCACCCGTCGATCCGGACGGCGGGGGGGCTAATTGTGGGGGCGAATCGACCCGTCCGTTCACCACCCGCCCGCAGGGGTCCGGTGACTGAAACGAGCTTCCCGTGGCATCCGCCACGCCTTCCAGGCGTGTTCGGCGGTCGTTCAGCCCGCCAGCGCGCCCGGCCGGCCGGCTTCCACCGCGAATTCCGCGCCCGTACGCACCGGGCTGGCCGGGTCCTTGACGTTTTCCACGACCCGCAGCGCGACTTGCAGGCGATGCGCGTCGAGCGTGAACAGCATGCTGCCGCGCTGGTCGCCGCGGCTGAGGTGGATGTGGGGGTTGAACGGTCGCGCCGCATCGATCCTGTCCTGCGGCATGCCCTGGCTGGAGATCGAGGTGCCGCAGAACTCGGTGGCGACGGTGGGCCCGTCGGGGCGGTCGAAATCGGCCTTCAGATCGGCCACCACATGGGCGTGCACATCGCCGCCCAGCACCACGACCCCGGGCACCTGGCGCTCGGCCACCGTGCCGAGCAACCGGTTGCGCGAGGCGACATAGCCGTCCCAGCCGTCAGTCCAGTAGGTTCCGCCGCGGGCCGGATCGCTCCAGCTGTGGCGTGCCATCAGGGTCTGCTGCCCGACCAGGTTCCACGACCGCTCCAGATCCCAGCCGGTGGCGAGCCAGCGCTCCTGGTCGAGTCCCAGCAGGCTGCGTTGCGGATCGCGCAGTGCAGGGCAGTCCTTCAGCGCGACCGTGTTCGAGCCGCCCTGGCCGGGTCGCGGGCAGGCCTGGGGTGCGCGGTGCTGCCGGTCGTCGAGCAGGTGGATGCGTGCCAGCGCGCCCCAGTCCAGGCGGCCGGTGATGCGCATCGCTGCACCGTTCGCGTCGAGCCGGGGCCGGGCGGAGGAGGGAAACGGGAGATGCTCCCAGCAGGCCTGGTACGCAGCCGCCCGGCGGGGTGCGAAATCGGCGTCGAGGTGGGCCCCCTGCAACCCCGCGTAGTCGTTCTCGACCTCGTGGTCGTCCCAGATCGTCAGCCACGGAGCACTGGCGTGAGCAGCTTGCAGCAGCGGATCACGCTTGTAGGTGGCGTAGCGGGCCCGGTACTCCTCCAGCGTTCGGGTGACACCGCCTTCGTGACGTCGCAGGCCGTCGGGCCGCGAGCCCGACTCGTAGATGTAGTCGCCGAGAAACAGCACCAGATCCAGGTTCTGGGCTGCGATGTCGCGCCAGGCAGCGTAGTGCCCCGCGTCGTAGCGCTGGCAACTGGCGATGGCGAAGCGCAGCTGGGCTGCCGCCCCGGATCGCGCATCGTTGGATGGCGCGGTGCGGGTGCGGCCGATCGCGCTGCGGTCACCCAGCGCCTGAAATCGGTACCAGTACCAGCGCCCCGGTTCCAGACCGCGCGGCTCGGCGTGGACGCTGTGCGCCCAGGCTGCTTCGGCGGTCTCGATGCCGCGGGCGGCGATGCGCTGGAACGCCTCGTCATGCGCCAGTTCCCACCGCACGTCGACCCGGTCGGGCAGGCCAGGGCCGGTGAGCCGGGTCCACAGGACCATGCCGATGCTGCTCGGGTGACCGGAGGCGACGCCGAGGTCGAAGCGCGCCACGTCAGCTGGCGTGGAGCCCGGCGTCTCCAGGCGCAGCGCGGGAGCGCAGCCGCCCAGCAGCCACGCGGGGGCGCCGGCGCCTGCTGCAGCGGCGATGCTGGTGCGGTTCAGGAACCGGCGACGGGTGCAGTTCATGGTCGGTCCTTGTCTGGCAGGGCGTGGCGGGGCCCCGGATCCACCGGTGCTTCAGCTGCCTATCGTGCGGCCGTCGCCGCGGGTGATCGCGATCGTGGCCGACCGGGGGCGACCGCCCATCGCCCCGTCCGGCCACGACGAGTACCGCGTTGGCGACACCGAGAGATCGGCGTCCGATCCCGCCTCGCCGGGATGCTGGATGTTGACGAACATCGTCTTGCGGTCCGGCGTCATGTGGGCGCCGGTGACCTCGCACTTCACCGGCCCGGTCAGGAACCGCCGGATGCGGCCGGTGGACGGATCGGCCATCAGCATCTGGTTGTTCCCGAATCGGCCGAACTCCGGGTCCGGACTGTCCGGGCCGCTGGTGGGCAGGCGCGCCGGTGACACGTCGGTCTGGATCCACAGCATGCCCGTGTCGTCGACCCACAGGCCGTCCGGGCAGCCGAACACGTCGCCATCGATCGAGCCCTGTCGTGCAGGATCGGTCTGGGCTGGGTCGCCCCCCAGCACGAAGACATTCCAGCGGAAGGTGAGGCTCGCGGGGTCGCCGTCGTCGTCCTTCCAGCGCACGATGTGGCCGTAGATGTTGCCGGCGCGCGGGTTGACGCGGTCCGTCGGGGGGCGCGCCGAGCTGCCCGCGCTGCTTCCATCGACGGCATGGGTGGAAGCCGGCAGTGTGCCGCGCCGCGCGTTGTTGGTCAGCGTGGCGAACACCTCTCCGGTGCGGCGGTTGACGGCCACCCATTCCGGCCGGTCCATCAGGGTGGCGCCTGCGCGGTCGGCAGCCTGACGGGTTCGAATCGCGATGTCGGCCGGGCTGCTCCAGCCGTGCTCGGCGCTCAGGCCGCTGCGCCCCGGTGCCAGTTCGAGCCAGACGCCGCTTCCGTCATCGTTGAACTTCGCGACGTGCAGCGTGCCGTGGTCGAGCAGGTCGCGGTTGGCGTCGCGCCGCTTCGGATCGAACTTTCCGTCGGTGACGAACTTGTAGATGTACTCGTTGGCCTCGTCGCAACCCATGTAGAACGCCAGGCGACCGTCCTTGGTCACCAGCCATTCGCAGTTCTCGTGCTTGAACCGGCCCATCGCGGTGCGCTTGACCGGAGGCCGGCCTGGCTCGTAGGGGTCGATCTCCACGATGTAGCCGAAGCGGTTCGCCTCGTTCGGTTCTCGAGCCAGGTCGAAGCGCGGATCCTGCTTCCACCAGGGGTAGAGCGAGCCGGCATGGCCGATGGCGCCGCGGGCCGACAGGCCGTAGCGCCGCTGATCGGCTGTGGGACGGAACCCGGCGTCGTCGCTGCCGAACACGGCATTGAAGTTCTCCTCGCAGGTCAGGTAGGTGCCCCAGGGTGTGAAGCCGGCTGCGCAGTTGCCGATCGTTCCCCGCACCCGCCCGCCTTCCGGATCGGCCGCGGTCTTCAGACGCGGGTCTCCGCGGGCGGGGCCCGCGATGTCGATCTCGGTGTCGGCGGTGATGCGGCGTGCATGCCGGGAGTTCCTGACGACGGTCCAGCGGCCGCTGCGATCGCGGGCGAACTCGACCACCGAAACGCCATGCGCCGCCTTCGATTTGGCGACGCCCTCCGGGCTGCTCCACCGTTCGGGCGGCCCGATCAGCAGGCTCGGATCGACATACTCGTGATTGACAGCCCAGAGGCCCGATGTCGACGAACCTGCCTTCCAGCCTGGCAGGCTGAAGAAGTGACCGCCGTCGTGGTGCATGCCGGCCTGCCGGGCCTGATCGGCTGCGCTGTTGCTGCCATCGGGCTTGAAGGCGGGACCGACGCCATCGATCGGATCCCCCCAGGCATAGACGACCTGAACCCGGTAGCCGGCCGGTACGCGCACCGTGTCGGCCGTCGATGCCTCGACGGGATCGAAGAGCGCCTTCGGTGCCGCCGAGCCGCTCGGTGTTCGGGAATACGCCGCTGCGGGCAGCACGGGCCCCAGCAGCGCCGCCAGCATCACGCTCGCTCCCTGGCGGAGCAGTTCGCGCCGGCCGGGTGATCGCTCGGCGATGTCGGCGAAGCGGTCCTGTCCTGTCCGGTCGCGTTGTGCGGTGCAAGGTGGCTGATTCAAGCGTGCTCCCTGATGGTTGGGGTGCGCGGAGCCTGCTTGCCCCGTGGGTTGTATGCACCCTGGCGAAAGCAGTATCCATCGGGCCACCCGATGCAGGGGGGTGCGCTTCGCGCACGCGGGGCCTTTCTTCATGCTGTCACACGCGACCGTGATAGTCCGCGGCAGCCGTGGCTCCATGCCCGGTGAGGGTGCGCCGCGACGGCGCGCCGCGGCTCTCGAATATCCCCGAACAACCACCTCCAGGAGTACCCGATGAAGGGCAAATCGCACCCCACCAACGATGTGTCGCTGAATCCGTCGAGCGGTCATTCGATCCGCGACGTGATCGATCGCGTCGATTCGAGCCGTCGCCAATTCATCCAGGGCAGCGCCAGCGCTGCGGCGCTGGCGTCGGCCGGTGGCCTGACGCTCGGCGGACTGGTCAGCACGGTGCAGGCCGCAACGGTTCCGGCGAGCCTGGGCTTCCCTGGCATCGGGTTCGAAAGCGTCCCCGCGAGCCGGGCGCCGGTGGCCGACTTGGTGAAGGTGCCCGCCGGTTACACCGCGAACGTGTTCGTCTCCTGGGGCGACCCGATCATGCCGGGTGGCGCGCCGTTCAGCGGCACCGCTAGCGAAACCGCTGCCGACCAGCTCAAGCAGTTCGGCATGCACAACGACGGCATGCACTTCTTCCCGATCGACGACGACCGCGACGACGACCGCGACGACGACAAGCGCCGTGACGGGCACGATGAACATGACGACGACCGCGGCTCCAGCAAGCGCGGCCTCCTGTGCGTGAACAACGAGTACACCCACGAGGAAGTGCTGTTCACCGACGGGCAGGTGGGCGCCGGCTACACGATCGCCAAGACACGCAAGTCGCAGGCGGCTCACGGCGTCTCGATCGTCGAGGCACGCCGCAAGGGCGGCAAGTGGTCGGTTGCGAAGAACTCGTCGCTCGGTCGTCGCATCACTGCCAACACCTTCATGCAGGTGTCCGGCCCGGCTGCCGGCCACGCGCTGATGCAGACGCGTGAATTCCTGATCACCGACGTCGCCAGCACGCCGACCGGCAACACCACGAACGGCCGCGTGGCCAATGGCACGGTGAACAACTGCGCTCACGGCATCACGCCTTGGGGAACGTACCTGACCTGCGAAGAGAACTGGAACGGCAACTTCGGTGGCACCGGGGCGGTCGACACGTCCGTCACCACCGAGATCGGCAAGCTGAACCGCCGCTACGGGCTCAACGCAGGCGGCTTCGGCTACCGCTGGCACACCACCGACCCGCGCTGGGACCTCACCACCAACCCGAACGAGGCGCACCTGTTCGGCTGGGTGGTCGAGATCGATCCTTACGATCCAAAGGCGATTCCCGTCAAGCGGACCGCTTTGGGCCGCTTCAAGCACGAGAGCGCACAGTACGTCGTCGACAAGGACGATCACGTCGCCTTCTACATGGGTGACGACGAGCGCAACGAGTACATCTACAAGTTCGTCTGCAAGGGTCAGCTCAAGAAGGGCCGCCGCGCCGCGAATCGCAACCTGCTCGACGAAGGCACGCTTTACGTCGCGCGCTTCGATGCCGACCTGACCGGCGTGTGGCTGCCACTGACGCCGGCCTCGATCGGGCTCGATGGCAAGGCCCTGCGCGAGAACGCCAACTTCGCCGGCGCCGATGATGCGGAAGTCCTGGCCAAGATCCTGATCAAGACCCGCATGGCCGCCGACGCGGTGGGCGCGACGATGATGGACCGCCCTGAGTGGACCGGAGCGCGTCCGCGCATCAACGGCTTCAAGGAGGTCGAGGTCTACTGCACGCTGACCAACAACAACCGTCGCGGATCTTCCGCCACCCCGTCGTCGAACCTGCCCGACGGCTCGACATTGGCTGCATCGGCGCGTCCCGCCGTGGACGCCGCCAATCCGCGCGAAGACAACGTGCACGGACACATCATCCGCTGGCGCGAGGCCGGCAAGTCGGTGAAGGCCACCGCATTCACCTGGGATCTGTTCGCGCAGGCCGGTGACACGCTGACCGCCAAGGTCGCCAAGCCGACGAACAACTACAAGGGCAACATAGTCGACACCCCCGATGGCAGTGCCGACTATGGCGCACCGGACGGCCTGTGGTTCGATTACTTCGGCCGCCTGTGGGTGCAGACCGACCAGATCGGCGACGGCTCGGGCGACTTCGTCAACATCGGCGCGAACATGATGGTGTGCGCCGACCCGAACACCGGCGAGACGCGCCGCTTCCTGACCTCGCCGAACAAGTGCGAAGTCACCGGCGTGACGATGACTCCGAACGGCCGCACGATGTTCGTCGGCATCCAGCACCCGGGCGAGGACGCCCTGGCAGCGAATCCGACGCAGTTCTCGAACTGGCCCCAGGGTCAGTTCGCCGTGGAATCCGACGGCGTCACCGCGTTGCCGGGTGGCCGGCCGCGCTCATCGGTGGTCGTGATCACCAAGGACGACGGCGGCATCATCGGAACCTGACCGACCGATCCGCTCGACCGGGCCCCCCGGACTGCATCGATCGAACGATGCGGCCCGGGGGGCCTTCTTTCTTGGCGCGACGATGAAACGCGGGAATGTCAGCCGCGTCCGATGTACGGCATGGCCGTTGCCATGATCGTCATGAACTGCACGTTGGCCGACAGAGGCAGGCTGGCCATGTGGATCAAGGCGTTGGCGACGTGCGCCACGTCCATGCGCGGCTCGGCCATCCGGCTGCCGTTGGCCTGCAGGATGCCGGCTGCCATGGGCGCGGTCATGTCGGTGGCTGCGTTGCCGATGTCGATCTGTCCGCAGGCGATGTCGTGTTCGCGGCCTTCGAGCGACGTCGAGCGTGTCAGCCCGGTGATTGCGTGCTTGGTCGCGGTGTAGGGCGTCGTGTAGGGACGTGGCACGTGGGCCGAGATCGACCCGTTGTTGATGATGCGACCGCCGCGCGGCGTCTGGGCCTTCATGAGGCGGAATGCGTGCTGCGTGCACAGGAAGGCGCCGGTCAGGTTCACGTCGACAACGGTCTTCCATTGCTCGAAGCTCAGCTCGTCGAGCGGCACCGCCGGAGCGCCCGTCCCTGCGTTGTTGAAGAGCAGGTCGAGTCTTCCGCAGATGCTGCGCACCCGCTCGAAGAGGGCCGCCACCGAGGCGGGATCGGAGACATCTGTGGGCACGGCGAGCGCGTGCGTCGCGTTGACTCCCGCGGCATTCGCGGTGGCGTCCAGGCTCGTCTTGTTCCGACCGGCCAGCACGACGATGTAGCCAGCTTCCAGCAAGGCCAGCGAGCAGGCCCGGCCGATTCCGCTTCCGGCGCCGGTGACCACGGCAACAGGCATTTTCTCGATCATGGTGATGGCTCGGCGTCGGGCGGTGCAAGGGCCGCAGTGCGTTGTTCGAAGCAGTCCGTGAAGGTGAAGTAGAGCGATGCGTAGAACACCGTGGAGAACATCAGGCCGGCGGGCAATGCCGCCACCGCCACCAGCTGCGGTGCGCCGAGCAGCATGAACACCGTGTTGGCAAGCAGCGCGAACAGGAACACCAGCGCAGCCCAGGTCAGGCCGTACACCATGAACGCGCCCTTGTTGCGCCAGCAGGCGATGGTGCTCGAGAACAGCGACTGCGCCGGGCCCTGGCCGTCCCAGTGCACCAGCGCCGGGGCATGCCAGAAGGGCAGCGCGAGCAGGCTGGCCAGACCGAGACGCACCAGCATGCCGGCCGACAGGCGCGGGTCGTTCAGCAGGACGTCGAGGCGTTCGGTGTCGGCGGTCTTCGCGGTCATGGCTTCCTGCAGCGCATCGAAGGTGCCCCCGTCCACCACGTTGCTGAACCACATGATGAACAGGCTGGCAGCCGAGTAGATCAAGCCGATCTTCAGCATGGCGATCGCCTGAGGACGGCCCCCACGCACCGGCTCGATGAACACGCCGGCCATCGGCGTCTGTCCGGCCAGGGCGCGTTGCGTGGCCAGCATGAAGCCTTGCGAGACCAGCGGCAGGGCAGTCAGCAGCAGCAGCGTGCCGATCACGGGCACCAGCAACAGCAGCATCGCACCGAACAGGAAGCTGGCGAACAGCGCGGCAAACGCCAGCGGCCGGCCGAAGAAAACGCGAAAGCCGCTGCGTACCCAGAGAACGCCGCGGCTTGCCGGCACGGTCAACAGTCTCATTCAGCGTCCGGCGTGGCGTCTCGTGATAGGGGAAGGGGCGGATGCCACGGGGTGTCGGCCCGCTGTCGCAGCACGCGTTCGAAGTGGGTCGGATCGTGCGCGGTCAGCATGGCGGCGTCGCGCGGCAGGTGCAGATCCCACAGGCGAGAGATCCAGAACCTCAGGGCACCTGCACGCAGCATTGCGGGGAACAGCCGCACCTCGTCCCCGGTGATCGGGCGGACCGAATCATAGGCAGCGACCAGTGCCGAGGCACGATCCTCGTCGAGGCGGCCGGTCACCAGGTCGATGCACCAGTCGTTGACGCACACGGCGATGTCGAACAGGAACGTGTCGACGCCGGCAAAGTAGAAGTCGAAGAAGCCGCTCAGCCGGTCGTCGCCCTCGTCGCTCTCGTCGAACATCACGTTGTCGCGAAACAGGTCGGCATGAACCGGTCCCCGCGGCAGGCGCTTGCAGGCGGCTGACTGCGCCAGATGCTGCTGGAAGGCCAGTTCCGCCTCGATCAGCGTGCCTTGCGATTCCGTGAGGAAGGGTCGCACCACCGGTACCGTCTCGGCCCACCAGGCGAGGCCCCGCAGGTTGGGCTGGTGCAAGTCGAAATCGGCCCCGGCGAGGTGCATGCGCGCCAGCATCGCGCCGAGCTGCCTGCAATGCTCGACGTCGGGTGCCAGCCGGCTGCTGCCCCGCAGGCGATCGACCACCGCGGCCGGCTTGCCCTGCAGTGTGTGCAGGATCTCGCCCCCGGCGTCGGCGCACGGATCGGGCACGGGGATCCCTCGCTGTGCCAGATGCTTCATCAGCCGCAGGTAGAACGGCAGTTGCTCGGCGGTCAGGCGCTCGAACAGCGTCAGGACGTAGCGGCCCTGCGTGGTGTCGGCGAAGTAGTTGGTGTTCTCGATGCCGCCTGAGCAGCCTTCGAGCGTCGTCAGGCGGCCGATGTTCAAGCGCGAAACGAATTCAGCCGCCGTATCGAACGGCACTTCGGTGTAGACAGCCATCGCAGACAGACGCGAACGAGAGTCGCGGGAAAGAAGTTGGAGTGAGGGTTTCTTGACCGCCGGGGCGGCCGCGGTCAGAAGGACAGCACGGGCCACACCCGTTTACCTACCGAACCGTTGGAGCCGTTCGGACCCTCGGTCTGGTCGGGTGCGCCGCTGGGCGGGATGATTTCGTAGGGCTTGCCGCCCGTCTTCGGGGTGACGGTGATGCGCTTGGTCTGGCCGCGCACTTTCAGTTCGTCGATGCGGGCGCCATCGTCCTCGATGACAGTCCTGCGCACCGCAGGTTCTCCCTGCGCGGTCTTCTCCTCTGCGGCGGTGCTGGCTGGTGCCAGCGGTCGGGCCGACGGCTGGACAGCCGACGCCGACGGGCGTGCCGCAGCCGGAACCCGTTCCTGGGCCGAAGCGACCAGATGCAAGCTGGCCGCGCAGCACAGCGCGAGGAGTGTGGGGAGCCGGCGGTGTGATGTGAGCATCGTTGCATTTTAGGCGCCGCGGCATTTCCGGCGACATGCATGGCCGCTGGTGCTGC
Organism: Rhizobacter sp.; assembly: GCA_017986065.1. GTDB lineage: Bacteria > Pseudomonadota > Gammaproteobacteria > Burkholderiales > Burkholderiaceae_C > PBB1. The sequence goes on from JAGNWJ010000002.1 coordinate 85,387, forward strand.
TGCGCCGCAGCGCAGCGCCCCACCGTCCAGGACGGGCCGCACAATTCGTCGATGAGTTCCACCCCGCTCCCCGTGATGATGCTGGTCGACGGATCCAGCTACCTTTACCGCGCCTACCACGCGCTGCCCGACCTGCGTGGCCCGGACGGATTCCCGACCGGCGCCCTCCACGGCATGGTGGCCATGCTGCAGCGTGCCCTGAAGGATGTGAATCCCGAGCACGCGGCCTGCGTCTTCGACGCGAAGGGACCGACGTTCCGCGACGACTGGTACCCCGAGTACAAGGCTCATCGCAGTCCGATGCCCGAGCCGCTGGTGCAGCAGATCGAGCCGATCCACGAGGTGGTTCGGCTGCTGGGTTGGCCGGTGCTGGTGGTGCCCGGCATCGAAGCCGACGACGCGATCGGCACGCTGGCGCGGGTGGCGGCCGCGTCGGGCCACCAGGTGGTCATCTCCACGGGAGACAAGGACCTGGCCCAGTTGGTCAACGAGCGCGTCACGCTGATCAACACCATGAGCAACGAACGGCTCGACGTGCAGGGAGTCATGACCAAGTTCGGCGTGCCTCCGGAACGCATCGTCGATTACCTGACGCTGATGGGGGACACGGTGGACAACGTGCCGGGCGTCGACAAGGTCGGCCCCAAGACCGCGGCGAAATGGATTGCCGAGCACGGGTCGCTGCAGGGCGTGATCGACGCGGCGGCCAGCATCAAGGGTGCCGCCGGGGAGAACCTGCGCCGCGCGCTCGACTGGCTGCCGCAGGCCCAGCGGCTGGTCACCGTGCGCCTGGACTGCGACCTCGCCGGTCACGTGCCGGGTTGGCCGGGGCTCGATGCGCTGGCCTTGAAAGAGGCCGACAAGGTGGCTCTGCGTGATTTCTACGCGCGCTACGGATTCAAGACGTGGCTGCGCGACATCGAGTCGCAGCTCGGAGTCGCCGCGGCCGAGCCTCCGGCCCGCAAGCGCTCGGCGGCGGCGCGCCCCGCGTCGGGCGAACCGGACCTGTTCGAGACAGAGGCGGAAAACAACGGGGACGTTGCCGGCGCCGCTGTACCTGCCGACCCGGTCGAGCATCGCTACGACACCGTGTTGACGAGCGAAGCGCTCGATGCCTGGATCGCGAAGATCGAGGCCGCTTCACGAAGCGGTGCCGTCACCGCGATCGACACCGAGACCGATTCGCTCGATGCCATGAAGGCTCGACTGGTCGGCATCTCCCTGAGCGTGGCGCCCGGCGAGGCGGCCTACATCCCGCTGCGCCATGACTACACCGGCGCCCCCGAGCAACTGTCTCCGGTCGATGTGCTGGCGCGGTTGAAGCCCTGGCTCGAAGACGCAGGTGCACCCAAGCTGGGCCAGAACATCAAGTACGACACCCATGTGCTGCAGAACGCCGGCATCCATGTCCGCGGTTACGTGCACGACACGATGCTCGAAAGCTACGTGCTCGAGGCGCACAAGCCGCACGGTCTGGAAAGCCTGGCGCAGCGTCACCTCGGCCGCAGCGGGCTGAGCTACGAGGATCTCTGCGGCAAGGGCGCGCACCAGATCCCGTTCAGCCAGGTCGATGTGGCGAAGGCGGCGGTGTATTCGTGCGAGGACAGCGACATGACCCTCGACGTGCATCGCACGCTGTGGCCCCTGATCGACGCCGAGCCCGGACTGCGCGACGTCTACGCGCGCATCGAGCTGCCGACCGCGCTGCTGCTGCAGCGCATCGAGCGCACCGGCGTGCTCATCGACCCGGCCCGACTCGCTTCGCAGAGCCAGCAGCTCGGCGAACGAATGGTCGCTCTGGAGTCCGAGGCCTACGAACTGGCCGGGCAGCCGTTCAACATGGGCAGCCCGAAGCAGATCGGCGAGATCCTGTTCGTCAAGCTGGGTCTGCCTGTCAAGAAGAAGACCGCCACGGGCGCGCCGAGCACCGACGAGGAAGTGCTGGCCGAACTGGCTGCTGACTACCCGCTGCCGGCGCGCCTGCTCGAGCACCGCAGCCTGTCGAAGCTCAAGGGCACCTACACCGACAAGCTGCCGCTGATGATCAACCCCGACACCGGCCGCGTGCACACCAATTACGCGCAGGCGGTGGCGGTGACCGGTCGGCTCGCCAGCAACGAACCCAACCTGCAGAACATCCCGATCCGCACCGCCGAGGGCCGCAAGGTGCGCGAGGCCTTCATCGCGCCATCGGGGCATGTCATCCTGAGTGCCGACTACTCTCAGATCGAGCTGCGCATCATGGCGCACATCAGCGAGGACCCGGGCCTGCTAAAGGCCTTCGCCGAGGGAATGGACGTGCACCGGGCCACCGCGAGCGAGGTGTTCGGCATCGAGCCCGCGTCTGTCACCTCCGAACAGCGGCGGTATGCCAAGACCATCAACTTCGGGCTCATCTACGGCATGGGCGCGTTCGGCCTGGCGCAAAGCCTGGGCATCGAGCGAAGCGCCGCTGCGGCCTACATCGACCGTTACTTCCAGCGCTTCGCCGGGGTCAAGCGCTACATGGACGACACACGGGAGTCGGCACGCGAAAAGGGCTATGTGGAAACCCTCTTCGGTCGCCGCGTGTACCTGCCCGAGATCAACGGCGGCAACGGACCGCGCAAGGCAGGCGCCGAACGTCAGGCGATCAACGCGCCGATGCAGGGGACTGCCGCCGACCTGATCAAGCTGGCGATGCTGGCGGTGCAGCGCGTGCTGGATGCCGAGGGACGCGCGGCGCGCATCGTGATGCAGGTGCACGACGAACTGGTGCTGGAAGTTCCGGATGCCGAGCTCGACTGGGCGCGATCAGCGGTGCCGGCAGCGATGGGTTCGGTGGCCTCGTTGAAGGTGCCGCTGCTGGCAGAAGTGGGGGTCGGAGCCAACTGGGATGAAGCACATTGATGCGCGACCCGACTTGCGCGGCAATGCGCTGGTCCGCGATCCGGCGCAGCGCTTTCCCGGTGGCTAAGGTCCGGATTGCCTGCCCCGAGCCAGGATGTAGATATCCCACACGGCCATGAACATCGCTGCGATCACCGGCCCGATGACGAAGCCATTCAGCCCGAAAGCGGCCATGCCGCCCAGCGTGGAGATCAGCACCACGTAGTCGGGCATCTTCGTGTCCTTGCCGACCAGGATGGGGCGCAGCACGTTGTCGACCAGACCGATCACCAGAACGCCGTAGGCGATCAGCGCAAGGCCCGGCCCGACGGCGCCGGTGACCAGGAAGTACAGGGCCACGGGCAGCCAGATCAGTCCGGCCCCGATCGCCGGCAGCAGCGACAGGAAGGCCATCAGCACCGCCCAGAACAGCGCACCGGTGACCCCGAGGAACCAGAAAGCCAGGCCCCCGAGCGCTCCCTGGGTCGCCGCGACGACCACGTTGCCCTTGACCGTGGCGCGTATCACCGTCGTGAACTTGCGCAGCAGGTCGCGCTTGTCCTGCTCGTCGAGGGGTATGGCCGCGTTGATCCGAAGCGCCAGGGCAGCTCCGTCGCGCAGCAGGAAGAACACCAGGTAGATGGTGATGGAAAAGCTGACGATGAATTCGAAGGTGATCTGGCCGATGTTCAGCGCCTGGGTGGCGATCAGGCTGGTGCCCTGCGTGATCGCCGCGGTGAGCTTCAGCTTCAGGGCGGCGATGTTCCCGAAGCCGAACTGGTTCATCAAGTCCTTGATCCAGGACGGCAGGGCGAGAACGATCTGCTCGAAGTAGCGGCCGAAATCCAGTTCACCGGACTGCGTGCGTGCATAGACGCTGGCGCCTTCGCGGGCCAGCGAGGCGGCGATCACCGCCAGAGGGATCAGCACGATCAGCACGATCGCAGCCAGCGTGATCAGCGCTGCGAGCGAGGGCCGGTCGGGCAGCCTGTTGCGCAGCTTTCGATGCAGCGGCGTGAACAGGATCGCCAGCACCACGCCCCAGAACACCGACCCGAAGAACGGCGTGAGGATCCACGCGAACCCCAGCGACACCGCCACCAGCACGATCAGGAAAACCTTGTTTTCGAGCACGGAGTCGCGGTTCGGATCGGGTGGTGACATTGCGGCAGCAGGTGCGGGGCGGTGGCGCATGGTATCGCCCGGTCTGTCACGGTCCTGTCATGGATCTGACACATGATTGAGGGCGACGCACCGACGTGTGCACCATCTGCGCAGGATCCGTCTGGGCGGGCCATCCTTCATAAACTAGCCGAATGAGTACCGAACCCGCGCAGCCAGCGAATGACAGCCCCGTGGCCCTGACAGCGCCGGTCGATGCGGCTGCCGTTCCTGCGACTGCCGCGCCTGCGGCCGCCCCGCAGCCCGGGGATCCGGCGCTGATGCTCGGGCGGGAAACGTCGATCCTCGAATTCAACCGGCGCGTGCTGGCGCAGGCACTGCGCGCCGATGTGCCTCTGCTCGAACGGCTGCGCTACATCTGCATCGTGTCGTCGAACATCGACGAGTTCTTCGAGGTCCGGTTTGCCGATTACCTCGAGGCCTCCCGGCTGCCGAATGCCGGAGTCACCGATGCCGACGTCCAGGCGATCACCGCCGAAGCACATCGCCTGATCGACGATCAGTACGCCGCGTTCAACGATCAGGTGATGCCGCTGCTCCAGCGCGCGGACATCGTGATCCTCAATCACGCCGATCGGGACGAGGCGCAGCGCGATTGGGTGGACAACTTCTTCCAGAAGCAGGTGCGGCCGCTGCTGGTGCCGATCGGACTGGACCCTTCGCATCCGTTTCCGCTGGTCGCCAACAAGGCACTGAACTTCATCGTGCGGCTGGGCGGCAAGGATGCGTTCGGCCGCGAGAACACGATCGCCATCGTGAAGGTGCCGCGCGTGCTGCCGCGCGTGATCCGCCTTCCCGACGCGCTGGTCGGCGGAAAGCAGGGCTTCGTCCTGCTGACCAGCGTGATCCGTGCGCACCTGGGTGAACTGTTCCCGGGGCGCGAAGTCGAGACGTTCTCGCAGTTCCGTGTCACCCGCGATTCGGACCTCGAAGTCGACGAGGACGATGTCAAGAACCTGAGGCAGGCACTGCGTTCGGGTCTGAGTTCTCGTCATTTCGGTCAGGCGATCCGCCTCGAGGTGGTGAGCAGCTGTCCGCCCGAGTTGTCCGAGTTCCTGCTCGAACAGTTCGACCTGCCGGAGGCGGCGCTCTACAAGGTCAATGGCCCGGTCAACCTGGTGCGTCTGAACCAGCTGATCGACCAGGTGACCGATCGCAGCGCGCGGCCGCCGCTGCGCTTTCCGCCGCATGAGGGCGTCTGGCCGGAACAACGCCTGCCGCGCGGCCAGTCGATCTTCGCCAGCCTGCGCCGCGGCGATGTGCTGTTGCACCATCCATTCGAATCGTTCGATCCGGTGGTGCAGTTCCTGCGCGAAGCCGTCAACGACCCGGCGGTGCTCGCGATCAAGCAGACCATCTACCGCACCGGCAGCGAGTCCCCGTTGATGGACCTGCTGATCGAAGCGGCGCGCCGCGGCAAGGAGGTGATGGTCGTCGTCGAGCTGAAGGCGCGTTTCGACGAAGAGGCCAACATCAACTGGGCCGAACGGCTCGAAGCCGTCGGCGCGCAGGTGGTTTACGGCGTCGTTGGTCTGAAGACGCACGCCAAGCTGCTGCTGGTGACGCGGCGCGAGGTCGGCACCGGGGGCGCCGTGAGACTGCGCCGCTATGTCCATCTCTCCACCGGGAACTACAACCCGAAGACGGCTCGGCTGTACACCGATGTCGGCTACCTGACCGCCGATGCCGAGCTGACCGCCGATGCCGATGCGGTCTTCCAGCAACTGGCCAGCCTGGGCAAGATGAAGCCGCTGCGGCAGCTGCTGCAGGCGCCGTTCACACTGCATCGCCGGCTGATCCACACGATCGATCGCGTGGCCGATGCGGCGCGTGCCGGCCTGCCGGCTCGCATCGTCGTCAAGCTCAATGCACTGACCGACCCGCCGCTGATCGACGCACTGGTGCGTGCCGGCCAGGCAGGGGCCGACATCGACCTCATCGTGCGCGGAGCCTGCGTGCTGCGCCCTGGCGTGGCCGGTGCCACCGAGCGCATCCGGGTGCGATCGGTCGTCGGCCGTTTTCTCGAACACTCGCGGGTCATGTACTTCCGCTGGGGACCGGGAGACGACGACGAAGTGCTGTACCTGTCGAGCGCCGACTGGATGAGCCGCAACATGCAGCGCCGCATCGAAGTGGCCTGGCCGGTGCGTGACGCGGCGCTGCGTCAGCGGGTGATCGACGAGTGCCTGGTGCCCTATCTCCACGACCGGCGCGAAGCCTGGATGCTGAACTCCGACGGCAGCTTCTCGCGCCTCGGCAGCAATGGAGCCAGTGCCCAGCAGGCGCTGGTGGCCCGCTACAGGTCGGGCAGCCGGAGGACCTGACGCCATGGACCTGATCCTGTGGCGCCACGCGGAAGCGCACATCGTGAAGGACGGGCAGACCGATCTCGAACGCGCGCTGACCGCCAAGGGGGAGCGCCAGGCCCAGCGCATGGCCGACTGGCTGAACCAGCGGCTCGCGCATTCCACGCGCATCCTTGTCAGCCCGGCGCTGCGCTGCCAGCAGACGGCGAAGGCACTGGGCCGGTCCTTCAAGACGATTGACGCGCTGTCGCCCGATGCCGCCGGTGATGCGCTGCTGAAGGCCGCTCGCTGGCCCGAATCCCCCGACCCCGTGCTGGTGATCGGTCACCAGCCCACGCTGGGGCTGGTGGCTGCACACCTGCTGGCCGACACGCCGCAGGAGTGGTCGATCAAGAAGTGTGCAGTCTGGTGGTTGCGTCACCGCGATCGCGAGGGCAACACGCAAGTCGTGCTGCAGGCGGTGCAGTCGCCCGATTGCCTCTGATCCCGGACCCGGATCAGTAGCCCGACGAGCGCGGCAGCTCGAGCTCCAGAGGCCCGCCGCGCTGCCATGCGGCCGCCTCCTCGGTGAGAAGGTAATGTGTGCGGGGATGGATTTCAATCCAGCCCGGCTGCCAGCTCAGTTCGGCCACCGAGCCCTTGCGCCGCAAGGCGATTGCGTGGTTGTCGACCGTCCCGCGGGCGTGGCACTTGATGATCGCCAGTCGCAGGCACATGGCCTGCCACGCGAAATCGGGCTGCATCAGACTGGCTTCGACCTTGCGCAGACCACCTCGCTGCGCCAGCACCAGTTCGGCCAGACGGCGTTGCTGCGATTGGGAGAATCCCGGCGCATCGACGTTGCCCAGCATGTACGCGCTGTGACGGTGATGGTCGTGGTGCGACACCATCATCCCGATCTCGTGCAGCGCGCAGGCCCACTGCAGTTCGCGCCGCGCATCGCGCCCGGCATCGGGCTGCACGTTGTTGTAGAGGGCTTCCGCGACCTGGCCGACCCGCTGCGCCTGTGCTTCGTCGACGAGGAAGCGTTGCTGGAGCTCGCGCACCGAGCTGTCGCGCACGTCCTCGCCGTCGTTCGGTTGCTGGCCGGCATTGAGCCGCTCGTCGAGATCGAAGATCACGCCCTGACGCAGCGCGCCGCGCGCCGGCAGCAGGGCATCGATGCCGAAGTGCGTGGCCAGCGTGTACAGGATGGACAGGCCACCGGCGATGATGGCGCGGCGGTCTTCCTTCAGGCCGGCCAGCGCAAGCCGGTCGACGCGGCCTGCGGCCAGGCACTGCTCCATCAGCCAGCGCAGCCCGCCGGGCGTGATGCGGCCATCGGTCACGCGATTGGCCGAGAGCAGCTGCGAGACCGCGCCGACGGTACCTGACGACCCCAGGGCCTCGACCCAGTGCGTGGGCGCAAAGGGTTCCAGCGCTTCTTCGAGCTCGGCGCCCGCCGCCACCTGCGCCGCACGGAAGGCGGCCTGGGTGTACCGGCCATCCCCGAAGTACTTCATCGACAGGCTCACGCTGCCGACCTGGAACGACTCGGCGCGCAGCGGCTTGCGTCCTTCGCCGAGGATCATCTCGGTCGATCGCCCACCGATGTCGATCACCAGCCGAGGCTGTTCCGAAGGCTGCAGCCGAGCCACGCCTGCGTAGATCAGCCGCGCTTCCTCGCGTCCGGAGATGACCTCGATCGGGTGGCCGAGCACGGTCTCGGCGCGAGCCAGGAAGGCATTGCGGTTGCGCGCCTCGCGCAGCGTCTGGGTCGCGACCGCACGCACCTGCCATGGAGCGACGCCCTGAAGCCGGTGGGCGAAACGCGACAGGCACGACAGGCCGCGCAGCATGGCCTCTTCGGTCAGCAGGCCGTTCTCGTCGAGGCCACCGCCGAGTCGGACGGTTTCCTTCAGGTAATCGATGCGCCGGTAGCGAGTGCCGTCGAGCTGACCGAGTTCGAGCCGAAAGCTGTTCGATCCCATGTCGATCGCGGCCAGCTGACCTCGCCAGCGTGTTCCCGCCTTGTCGGGTGGAGCGGGCCGCGCAGAGAGGATCGAATTCATCGAGGAATTGTCGGGGATAACCGTGACAGGATCGGTGCTGTGGCCAGAGCAGGCTTGCGAATGCAGGAGCGCTCTGGCGGCCGTGTCGGCGAACTTTCACCGCGCCTGGCGATCGACCCGCAGGCTCGAGTGTTTCAACCCTTCAACGAGGTGTCACCATGTTCAGGAACGATGTCGAGAGTCTGTGCCCGACGCGTGGCTACAGCCGCCGTGATTTCGTGCAGACCGCGGTGGGCAGCGGTTTTGCCGTTGCGGTGCTGCCGGTCGGGGCTCAGACCATTCAGACCGACACCGCAGGCCTGCTGGCCGGCCCCGTGACGATCCCTGTCGGTGGCTTCGAGCTGCCTGCCTATCGTGCGGTCCCCGCGCAGGCCAGCGCTCCGCCGGTCGTGCTGGTGATCAGCGAGATCTTCGGTGTGCACGAGCACATCGCCGACGTGGCGCGCCGATTCGCGAAGCTGGGCTACCTGGCCATCGCTCCCGAGCTGTTCGTCCGACAGGGCGACGCGAAGGCGGCGACCGACATGGCCCGGCTGATCTCGGAAATCATCGCCAAGGTGCCCGATGAGCAGGTCATGGGCGACCTCGATGCCACCGTGGCCTGGGCAAAGGCGCAGGGTGGCGACACCTCGAGGCTCGGCATCACCGGCTTCTGCTGGGGCGGCCGCATCACCTGGCTGTACAGCGCCCGCAATCCGGCGGTCAAGGCCGCCGTCGCGTGGTACGGCCGGCTGGTCGGTGCGGCTTCGGCGCTGCAGCCGATGCACCCCGTCGACATCGCGGCGCAGTTGCACGCACCGGTGCTGGGCCTGTACGGCGGAGCCGACGCCGGCATTCCACAGGCCAGCGTCGATCAGATGAAGGCCGCGCTGTCAGCCGGCTCACCAGGTGCCAGGCGGTCGCAGTTCGTGGTCTATCCGGACACGCCGCACGCGTTTCACGCCGACTACCGGCCCAGCTACCGCAAGCCGGCGGCCGACGATGGCTGGCAGCGTTGCCTGGACTGGTTGCGGGCCAACGGCGTGGGTTGATCCTGGCGCTGGGGTCAGCGCACCACAAGCACGGGAATCGTGCTGTGCGTCAGCACCTTCTGGGTTTCGCTGCCCAGCAGCAGTGCCGTGACTCCGCGGCGTCCATGCGAAGCCATGACCAGCAGATCGCAGTGGGCCGTTTTCGCGAGGTCGATGATCGCCTGCCACGGGTGGTCCGCCTCTACCGTGTGCGATTCACAGGTGACCCCCGCCGCGGCGCAGGCCTGCTGCACCTGCTGGACTCGCGCCGCCGAGATGCGCTGCTGCGCATCGAAGTACTCCTGCGGCGGCACCGGCTGCATCTCGGACATCGCGTTGTACGGAAATGGCTCCTTGACGCTCATGGCGACGATCTGGCCGCCGAGCGATTTCGCCAGTCCGATCGCGGTGTCGATCGCCTTGGCGGTGATGTCCGAGCCGTCGGTCGGGACGAGGATGCGCTTGAACATGACGTGCTCCTTGCCTTGAATCAGGTTTGGCCTTGCTCAGCCACGAGCGACCGGGCGCGTGGGGTCCGACGACCATTCGCTCCACGATCCGGGGTAGAGCGCAGCGCCGTCGAGCCCCGCAACGGCCATCGCCAGCAGGTTGTGGCAGGCGGTGACCCCTGAGCCGCATTGATGCACCACCTCGGACGGGGGGCGGGTGCCGAGCAGCGCCAGAAACCCGGTGCGCAACTCGTCGGCCGGCTTGAACCGGCCGCTGGCGGCCAGGTTCTCCTTGAAGAAACGATTGCGCGCGCCGGGTATGTGGCCGGCCTGAGCGTCCAGCGGCTCCACATCGCCGCGAAATCGCTCGGGCGCCCGCGCGTCGATCAGCGCGATCCCGCCGAGCTGCGATTGCAGTGCGGCTGCGTCGAGCGTGCGCATCGGCGACGAGGCCATGCCGCCCACCGGATAAGCCGGTTGCGGCGTCGCAGCTGCCACGGCGCCGGCTTCGACCGGACCCCGGCTGTCCTGCCAGGCGGCAAAGCCACCGTCAAGCACCGCCACCGGCGCATGGCCCAGCCAGCGCAGCATCCACCACAGTCGCGCGGCGAACATCGCGCCCTGGCGGTCATAGATGATGACCTGGGTGGCCGGCGTGATGCCCAGACGTCCTGCGGTTGCGGCGAACACGTCGGGCTCGGGCAGCGGGTGGCGACCGTTGCGCCCGGTCTTCTGGCCGCACAGGTCGCGATCGAGGTGCACATGGTGCGCGCGGGGCAGGTGAGCCTCGAGGTAGGTGCGCTCACCGGCCGCCGTGTCTGCCAGATCGAAGCTGGCATCCAGGATCAGGACCGGGGCGCCGCTGTCGACCAGCGATCGAAGGTCGCCGGCTGCGATCAGCGTCGTGTACAGCGGGGCCGACGGGTTCATGGCTCGACGTTCAGGGGCGACGAGTTCAGCAGTCGTTGCATCCCGGCGGACGGGCGCTCGGGGCAGGCCTGCAAATCGGACTCCATCGCTTCGCGATACCAGGTGTGGAACTGCTCCATGCCGTCTTCCATCGGGCTCTGGTAGGGGCCGGACTCGTGGTCCCCGCGTTGCCAGAGGGCCGCGCGGCCCTGATCCATGCGCAAGGCAATCTCGTCGTCCTCGATGCAGGTCTCGAGGTACGCGGCCTGTTGCGTGTCCATGTACTCGCGCTCGAACGCAGCGATCTCTTCGGGGTAGTAGAACTCGACCACGTTGGTCGTGTGGCGTGGTCCGCGCGGGTACAGCGTCGAAACCACCAGCACGTTCGGATACCACTCGATCATCAGACCCGGGTAATAGGTCAGCCAGATCGCGCCGTGCTTGGGCGGACGCCCGTCGTGGTGCTCCTGCTGATAGCGCAGGACCTCGTTGTGCCAGCGGCTGTATACGTCGGAGCCGGGCTTGCCCAGGGCCTCGCCCGACGAGGTGGCGACGCCGACCGTCTGGACCGAATACTCGGGGCCCATCTCCCAGCGCAGGTCATCGGTCGTGACGAAGTTTCCGAGACCCGGGTGGAATGGCCCGACGTGGTAGTCCTCGAGGTAGACCTCGATGAAGGTCTTCCAGTTGTAGTCGCACTCGTGCACATGGACCCGGTCGAGTACGTGGCCGGAAAAATCCAGATCGGCACGCGGCCCCAGCGCTGCCAGGTCGGCTGCGATGTCGCGGCCGTTGTCCTCGAACACCAGGCCGTTCCAGCTGCGCGTCTTGTAGTTGTTCAGGTGGAGGCACGGTGACTCGGTGAAGTGCGGCGCACCGATCAACTGGCCTTTCAGGTCGTAGGTCCAGCGGTGAAGCGGACAGACGATGTTGCTGTGCGTGTTGCCCCGCCCATGCAGGATGAGGGCCTGCCGGTGGCGGCAGACGTTGGAGATCAGTTCGACGCTTTTCGGTGTGCGCACCAGCACCCGGCCGTCGCCTTCCTGGGGCAGCGTGTAGTAGTCGCCGGGATTCGGCACGGACAGCTCATGCCCTAGGTAGCGTGGCCCGTGGCGAAACAGCGTGTCGGCCTCGCGCTGGAACAGTGCGTCGTCGAAATACGTCGACGGGGCCAGTGGCAGGGCGTTGTGCCGGGCCCCGGTTCTGGTGGGGCGCCCCGCGCTGGGCGTCAGGGCGCCGCGCGCGACATGCAGATCGGACATGGTCCTTCGGGTCTCCTCGGAGAGGGTGGCTGGTGGTCGCTGGTTCACCGGGCGTTCGGCCCGTCGGATGGTCCGGCTCGCGCGGGTCGCCTGACGGTTGCCCGGCGGATGGAGGAGATCCCCCATCTTCGTCCGGCCTCGTATTTTAGGTGGCGATGCCGCGAGGGGCTTGATCCATCTCAGTGTTCCCGAAACGCCAGCGCTGGCTGGCGCGGTGCCTCGTACCCCTTCAGCGCTCATGCGGGTCGGCTGTCTACAATCTGTCGGCTCAGAGACCGCCCATGGCCAAGACATCATCCACCGCTGCGAACCCTGTCTCTGCCCAGGCCGGCACAGTTGCCTTGCCCGACAGCTACGAGGCTGCGTTGTCCGAACTGGAGCGACTGGTCGGGGCGATGGAGGCGGGGCAATTGCCGCTGGATCAACTGCTCGACAGGTACCGTCGCGGCGCCGAGCTGCTGAATTTCTGCCGTCAGCGCCTGGAAGCGGTGGAGCAGCAGGTGAAGGTGCTCGAAGACGGCCAGCTCAAGCCCTGGAATCCGACCTGATGACGTCTCTGACCGATTTCGATTCCTGGGCGCGCTCCGAACTCGTCGCTGTCGAGGAATGCCTGGGGCTCTGGCTGCCGGCCGACGCGCCAGCCGGATTGGGCACGGCCATGCGCTACGGCGTGCTCGATGGTGGCAAGCGACTGCGGCCGTTGCTGGTGCTGGCGGCATCCCATGCGGTGGGCGGTGCGCGCATCGCGTCGTTGCGCGCGGCGTGCGCGGTCGAGCTCATCCATGCCTACTCGCTGGTGCACGACGACATGCCCTGCATGGACAACGACGTGCTGCGGCGCGGCAAGCCGACCGTGCACGTGCAGTTCGGCGAAGCGCAGGCGATGCTGGCTGGCGACGCCATGCAGGCGCTGGCGTTCGAGGTGCTGACGCCATATTCCTGTGATGCCGATGCCCGATCGATACCGCCTGCCCTGCAAGCTCGACTCTGCGGCCTGCTTGCCCGGGCGGCTGGCCACTCCGGCATGGCAGGCGGGCAGGCCATCGATCTCGCCAGCGTCGGCCGCCCGCTCGATGAGCGCAGCCTGCGCGACATGCACTATCGCAAGACCGGAGCGCTGCTGCGGGCCAGCGTGATGATGGGCGCGGCCTGCGGCGAGGTCGATGCGGGCGGATGGGCGGCGCTCGAGGTCTACGGCGACTCCATCGGACTGGCTTTCCAGGTGATCGATGATGTGCTCGACGTGACGCAGCAGTCCGATGTCCTGGGCAAGACGGCGGGCAAGGATGTCGATGCCAACAAGCCGACCTATGTCAGCCTGATGGGTCTGGAGCCGGCCCGCCGGCATGCCTTCGAGTTGCGCGACCAGGCGAAATCGGCGCTGTCGAGTTCGGGTCTGCGCGATACGGTGTTGCTTGGCCTCCTGGCCGACAGGGTGGTTGAACGGGACAGTTGACGATGAAAAATGCCTTGCTCCAATCGATCCAGTCGCCGGCAGACGTGCGCCGGCTGTCGCGCAGCGAATTGCATCTGCTTGCCAGCGAGCTGCGCGATTTCCTGCTGCACAGCGTTTCGCAGACGGGTGGTCACCTGTCATCGAACCTCGGCACGGTCGAGTTGACGGTCGCGCTGCACAAGGTCTTCGATACGCCGAATGACCGCATCGTCTGGGACGTGGGTCACCAGACCTATCCGCACAAGATCCTGACCGGCCGCCGTGATCGCATGGGTTCGCTGCGGCAGCTCGGTGGCATCAGCGGTTTTCCGCGCCGCGACGAAAGCGAGTACGACGCCTTCGGCACCGCCCACTCGTCGACCTCGATCTCCGCCGCGCTGGGCATGGCGGTCGGCGCGCGCATGAAGGGCGAGCATCGCAAGGCGATCGCCGTCATCGGTGACGGCGCGATGAGCGGCGGCATGGCCTTCGAGGCGCTGAACAATGCCGGAGTGGCCGGCGCCGACGTGCTGGTCATCCTGAACGACAACGACATGTCGATCTCGCCGCCGGTCGGCGCGCTGAACCGCTACCTGGCGCGGCTGATGAGCGGGCGCTTCTATGCCAACGCACGTGACACGGCCAAGTCCGTTCTGAAGAACGCGCCACCGCTGCTCGAACTGGCGCGTCGATTCGAATCGCATGCCAAGGGCATGGTCGTGCCCGGGACGATCTTCGAGGAGTTCGGCTTCAACTATGTCGGCCCGATCGACGGCCACGACCTCGACGCGCTCATCCCCACGCTCGAGAACCTGCGCAACCTGAAAGGGCCGCAATTCCTGCATGTCGTCACCAAGAAAGGGCAGGGCTACCACCTGGCCGAGAACGATCCGGTGGCGTACCACGGCCCGAGCCGGTTCAACCCGGCCGTGGGCATCACGCCTGCCGCTCCCGGCAAGCCGACGTTCACCCAGGTGTTCGGCACCTGGCTTTGCGACATGGCCGAGGCAGACACCCGGCTGGTGGGCATCACGCCGGCCATGCGCGAAGGCTCGGGCATGGTGGAGTTCGAGAGCCGCTTCCCGAGGCGCTATCACGATGTCGGCATTGCCGAGCAGCATGCGGTGACCTTCGCCGCCGGGCTGGCCTGCGAAGGCCTGAAGCCGGTGGTCGCGATCTACTCGACGTTCCTTCAGCGCGCCTACGATCAATTGATCCACGATGTCGCCATCCAGAATCTGCCGGTGGTGTTTGCGCTCGACCGTGCCGGTCTGGTGGGTGCTGACGGCGCGACACATGCCGGCAACTACGACATCGCCTACCTGCGCTGCATTCCCAACATGAGCGTGATGACCCCGTCCGACGAGAACGAGTGCCGTCAGCTGCTCTACACGGCCTTTCTGCAGGACCACCCGACTGCCGTGCGCTACCCGAGAGGCAAGGGCGTCGGCGTCGAGGTGCATCAGGCCATGACGGCGATCCCGCTCGGCAAGGGCGAGATCCGTCGTATGGCGAGCCCTTCGAGCGGCTCGCACTGCAGACGCATCGCGATACTTGCCTTCGGTACGCTGCTTCACGCCGCGCTAGACGCTGCCGAGCGCCTCGATGCGACGGTGGCCAACATGCGCTTCGCCAAGCCGCTCGACATTGAACTGGTCTGCGAGCTGGCGCGCAGCCACGATGCGCTGGTCACCATCGAGGACGGCAGCGCGATGGGTGGTGCGGGATCGGCGGTGCTCGAAGCGCTGCAGCAGGCCGGGATCTTGATGCCGGTGCTGGTGCTGGGGTTGCCTGACGAGTTCATCGAGCACGGCGATCCCGCGGTTCTGATGTCCCGCTGCGGCCTCGATTCGGCAGGGATCGAGCAGTCGATCCTGAAACGCTTTGGCGGCCGGCCGGCACTGGTCCGCCCCGCGGTTCATCAATGACCGGTCGAACCGGCACGCGTCACTGCAGTGTCGGAGTCGCTTGGGCCGACGATGTACCGGCTGCTGGCAGGCCGCGCGAATCCGGTCTCGTGCGAGCCAAGGTCTGCGAAGGCCGCTCGGCGAACTGCCGGCGGTAGTCGCTGGCGAACTGGCTCAGGCTCCAGAACCCGTTCCTGCCGGCGGCGTCCTGCACGGACGTTGCCGCACCCCTCAGCAGGTCGCGCCGAGCCGCGTTCAGGCGCAACGTGCGCAGGAAGTCCACCGGGCTGGAGCCGACCACCGTCTCGAAGGCGTACTGCAAGGTGCGTCGGCTGACGTGCAGGTGCTCGCACAGCTCGGGTACCGTGGGAACCGCGTGGGGATGCATGCGTACCTGATCGCAGGCGCGACGCACCAGACTGCGGCGTCGATCGAAGCTCAGTCCCTCGTGCCCTTCGACCAGCGGGGTCGCCAGCACTGACAAGAGTCTGTCTAGCACCGCCGATTGCGCGAAACGGCGGCTCTGCGCGTGGTCGTGACTGCTCGCGCCGGAGCCTGCCTCGGCCAGCAGCAGCGCCAGCCCGCGGTGCAGTTGCGCGTGGGCGGCTGGATCGCAGGCGAACCAGCCCGGATGACTCAGGGCCGCCAGGTTCAACGGCTGCCCCAGCGTGTTTGCTGCCTCCTTCAGTGCACTTCGCGACGCGACGATGCCGAAGATCTCGTGCTGGTTCGGTGTGAGAAGTTCGAATTCGGCGCCGCTGCCGCTGACCATCACACCGCCGGCTCCGACCACCTGCCCTTCGATGCGCGAGCCGTCCGGTGCCATCGTGATGCCGCACCAGATCGTGTCGGGCCGGATCTGGCAGGTCTGTCGTACCGCGTGGCTGGTGCGTTCGCGGAACACCTGGATCTCATCGAACCAGAGCTCCGACAGTTCGCCGTGAAAGGGACCTCGGGACAGCTGGTCGTATTGCTGCTGCCAGCCCGTCAGGTTGGCGGCATGCGTGACCACGTCATCCGATTGCGACCAGCGCATGGCCGCCGGACCGGAAACGGCTTGCCGAGGTGACGATGAGACGGAATCAGCAACAAGTGCGCGCATGGTGGACTCCCGCAAGGTTTGCCGAATTGCGATAACGCCAACGCGGAAATCCGCCTTAGCCTGACCTTCGTCGACGCGACTCAGGTGCGAGCAAGCGTCGGGCCACTTCAAGTTGGTGCGCAACGCATCCCTCGACCACAGGAACCCACACCATGAGCTCATCGACGACGCAAACGCTAGGCAAGACGCTGGGCACCTTCCAGCTGTGGGGCATCGCCGTCGGACTGGTGATCTCGGGCGAGTACTTTGGCTGGAGCTACGGCTGGGCTTCGGCCGGCACCCTCGGCTTCCTTGTCACGTCGGCGTTCATCGCGCTGATGTACACCACCTTCATCTTCAGCTTCACCGAACTGACCACCGCGATTCCGCACGCTGGCGGACCGTTCGAGTACAGCCGGCGAGCATTCGGGCCGACTGGCGGCTACATCGCCGGCTACGCCACGCTGGTCGAATTCGTGTTCGCGCCACCGGCGATCGCGCTGGCCATCGGAGCCTACGTCAACGTCCAGTTTCCTGCACTGGATCCCAAGTGGGTCGCCGTCGGCGCTTACATCGTCTTCATGGGGCTCAACATCGCCGGGATGAAGATCGCTGCCAGCTTCGAGCTCATCGTGACACTGATCGCCATCTTCGAACTGCTGGTTTTCATGGGCGTCGTGGCGCCGGCCTTCTCGGTCGCCAATCTCGTCAAGGGGGGCTGGTCGGGGGCCGACACCTTCAGCATCGGATCGATCTCGGGCATCGTCGCGGCGATCCCGTTCGCGATCTGGTTCTTCCTGGCGATCGAAGGGGTGGCCATGGCCGCCGAAGAAGCCAAGACACCGCACCGCTCGATTCCGATCGCCTACATCGGCGGCATCCTGACGCTCGTTGCGCTGGCCACCGGGGTGATGGTGTTCGCCGGCGGCTCGGGCGACTGGACCAAGCTGGCCAACATCAACGATCCGCTGCCGCAGTCGATGAAGACCGTTGTCGGCGAAA
Source organism: Rhizobacter sp. (assembly GCA_017986065.1). Taxonomy (GTDB): domain Bacteria; phylum Pseudomonadota; class Gammaproteobacteria; order Burkholderiales; family Burkholderiaceae_C; genus PBB1. The sequence continues at coordinate 102,849 of JAGNWJ010000002.1, forward strand.
GCAGCGGATGGCTGCACATGCTGGTGTGGCTCGGTCTGTTCGGCTTGGTGGCATCGTTCCACGGAATCATCATCGGCTATTCGCGGCAGATCTTCGCGCTGTCGCGAGCAGGCTTCCTGCCCAGTGCTCTGGGCCAGATCCATCCGAAGCTGGGCACGCCGCACGTCGCGATCGTTGCCGGTGGCGTGATCGGCATCGCTGCGATCTTCAGTGACCAGTTGATCCAGATCGGCGGCATGTCGCTGACCGCGAACATCGTGACCATGTCGGTCTTCGGCGCGATCGTGATGTACATCCTCAGCATGGCCAGCCTGTTCAAGCTGCGTATCAGCGAGCCGCGCCTCGAGCGACCCTTCAGCGCGCCGGTGTTCCCGCTGTTTCCGGCGTTTGCGCTGGGCGCGGCCCTGATCTGCCTGCTGACGATGATCTACTTCAACCCGATCGTGGCGGGGCTGTTCGTCGGCCTGATGATCGTCGGCTACCTCTACTTCCTGACGACGGCAAGTCGGCGTGGCGAGGCGATGGAAGCCGCCCGCGCGTACTGATCCCCGACGGG
>JAGNWJ010000002.1:103504-124828 GCA_017986065.1 Rhizobacter sp.
ACTTCAACCCGATCGTGGCGGGGCTGTTCGTCGGCCTGATGATCGTCGGCTACCTCTACTTCCTGACGACGGCAAGTCGGCGTGGCGAGGCGATGGAAGCCGCCCGCGCGTACTGATCCCCGACGGGCCTGCGTCCCTCATGCCCCTCTACAGTCGCGCCGTCGGTGTCCGCAACTTCCGGTTCGACAGCCTGAAGACGCTGCTGGCGCGCGCGACGCCCGAGCGTTCGGGCGATCGTCTGGCCGGCGTGGCGGCGGCCACGGCAGAAGAGCGCGTGGCAGCGCAGATGACGCTTGCTGACGTCCCGCTGCGTCAGTTCCTGAACGAGGCGGTGGTGCCCTACGAAGAAGACGAGGTCACGCGGCTGATCGTCGACAGCCACGATGCAACCGCCTTCGCCGCGGTGGCGCACCTCACGGTCGGTGGCTTTCGCGAATGGTTGCTGTCGGACGAAGTCGACAGCGTGGAACTGGCCGCCCTGTCTGCCGGCATCACGCCCGAGATGGCGGCGGCCGTCTCGAAGATCATGCGCAACCAGGATCTGATCATGGTGGCGCGCAAGGTGCGGGTGCGCAGCCGGTTTCGCAACACCATCGGCTTGCCCGGTCGCATGTCGACGCGGCTGCAGCCCAACCACCCGACCGACGACACCGCCGGCATCGCGGCCAGCCTGCTCGATGGACTGCTCTACGGCAGCGGCGACGCGGTGATCGGCATCAACCCGGCCACCGACAACGTGCCGCAGGTGATACGCCTGCTGCAGATGCTCGACGCGGTGATCGAGCGCTACGGTATCCCGACGCAGTCGTGCATCCTGACTCACGTGACCAACACCCTGCAGGCGATCGAACGCGGTGCGCCGGTCGATCTGGTGTTCCAGTCGATCGGTGGAACGCAAGCCACCAACGCCAGCTTCGGGATCGACCTGGCGATGCTGGCCGAAGCGCGTGCGGCGGCGTTGTCGCTGAAGCGTGGCGCGCTGTTCGAAGACGAAACCCGATCGGAGCGCGGCGACAACGTCATGTACTTCGAGACCGGGCAGGGAAGCGCACTGTCGGCCAATGGCCACCATGGGTGCGACCAGCAGACGATCGAGGCGCGCGCCTACGCCGTGGCGCGCCACTTCGAGCCCCTGCTCGTCAACACCGTCGTCGGATTCATCGGGCCGGAGTACCTGTACGACGGCAAGCAGATCATCCGTGCCGGCCTCGAGGACCATTTCTGCGGCAAGCTGCTGGGGCTGCCGATGGGATGCGACATCTGCTACACCAACCACGCCGAAGCCGACCAGAACGACATGGACGTGCTGCTGACCGTGCTGGGCGTGGCGGGCTGCAGCTTCATCATGGGGATTCCCGGTTCGGACGACGTGATGCTGAACTACCAGACCACCTCGTTCCACGATGCGCTCTACGCGCGACGCGTGCTCGGGCTGCGGCCTGCGCCCGAGTTCGAGGCCTGGCTGGAACGCATGGGTGTGTTCAGCCCCGGCGGGAACGCGCGGCTGGGGCGTCATGCCAGCGGGCTGCCGCCGGCTTTCGAACACGCCTTGCCGACGCCCGCGCTGCGCTGACGCGCGACCGGTATTCATTGCGATGCCCAGCGAATCCGACCCCGTGAAGCCCACGAATCCCGTTGCGGCGGAGATCGAGTCCCCGGTCGTCACCAACCCCTGGAGCGTGCTGAAGCAATTCACGCCAGCCCGCATCGGACTGGGCCGCGCTGGAGTGAGCCTGCCGACGTCGGCGCAGCTCGATTTCCAGCTGGCGCACGCGCAGGCGCGCGATGCGGTGCATCGACCGCTCGAGGTTCAGGCGCTGTGCTCCGATGTCGAGGCGCTGGGCCTCGAGACGCTGCCTCTGCACAGCGCCGCGACCACGCGATCCATGTATCTGCAGCGCCCCGATCTCGGCCGCCAGCTCGATGTGTCCTCGCGCCAGCGCCTCGAAGCCCTGCGCGCACGCCGGCAGTCGCAGGGCGGTCAGAAGAGCGATCTTGTCTTCGCTGTCGTCGATGGCCTGTCGGCGCTGGCCGTGCAGCGTCACGCAGCGCCGCTGCTGTCGGAAGTGCTCGCGTTGCTGGATCGATCGGTCGCAGGGCAGGCGCCGCGGTGGACGGTCGCTCCGGTTGCGGTCGTGGAGCAGGGGCGTGTGGCGATCGGCGACGAGATCGGCGGTTTGCTCGATGGCCGCATCGTCGTGGTTCTGATCGGCGAACGTCCCGGCCTCAGCTCACCGGACAGCCTGGGCCTGTATCTCACCTGGGAGCCGCAGCCCGGTCGCCATGATGCCGAGCGCAACTGCATCTCGAATGTGCGTCCCGAGGGCCTGGGCTACCGCGATGCCGCCGCGCGTCTGGTCTATCTGCTGGAGGAGGCCCGCCGGCGCCAGCTCACGGGCGTGGGGCTCAAGGATGAAAGCGATTCCGCGGCCGATGTCGTTTCGGCTCAGCCGAATTTCCTGCTGCCGGGCACGTGAACCCGGGACCGGGTTCACACCGGTTTGCCGGCATCGACGCTGTCGAGCAACCTGCCGACGAGATTCAGATCGAGGACTTGCCCAAGGTGCGGCCCGATCGCTCCACCGCTTCGGTTTTCGGCGGGGCGGCATGGTAGGCGGCCAGGTAGGCATCGCGAAACTTCTTGCCGTCGAATCGCCGCTGGGCTTCGACGCGCGCAGCCGAACCGAGCCGCTGCCGTTCTTCCGGCGAGTCGATCAGCCGTGCGATGCAGGCCAGCAAGGCCGGGTACGTGCCGCAGCAGTGTCCCGTGACGCCTTCTTCGATCACCTGCCGGTGGTACGGCGTGTCCCACACGACACACGGCAAGCCAGCGGCCATGGCTTCGGTCAGGAAAACCGGGAAGCCCAGCTCGCCGCCGAATGCCACATACACCCAGGCCGCAGACAGTCGGCTCGCGCGCTCGGAGGCGTCCGTGACATCGAAGACAGCGACGTTCGCCGCTGACAGACGGGCCAGCGAGTCGTCATCTGCCGTGCCCAGCCAGTTGCAGCTCACCTCGAGCGACTCTTCACCGAGCAGCACCGCCAGCTGCGCAAACATGGCGGCGTCCGCGCGGTTGCGGCTTCTGCTGCCGGTGATCAGGAGCGGGCGACGCGCCTCGTGCCGAGCGGCACAAAAGAATGCCGCGTCCACCGGGCTTTCGACGATCGGAATCTTGTCGTTGGTGACGCGCTTCAGTGCGGTTGCATCGAAAGACGAGTTCGCGATGGTTCGTTGGTCCGACAGTCGAACCACCGGCCTGAGCAGGAACACCGTCAACGCGCTGACCGCAGTGATGGGTTTGAGCAGGCGCGAACCGTGCGGCGAGAAATAGAGCGTCTGCGACAAGCCGTGAAACCGCTTGGCGTAAGTGCCCACGAGACTCGGTATGAATCCGTGCAGGTGCACCGAGCGGGTCGGTTGGGCTTCGATCACCGTCAGCAGGGCGCGCAGCGAGCGGTTGATGCGTCGCAGCGGGCCCGTTTCGCCCGGCATCAACACCAGACGGATGGTGGGGTGGAAGCGGGGAAGCAGGTGCCGATGGGCGGGTGCGTCGACCAGGATGACGGTCTGCTCCATGCCCAGTTCGGCCTGAACCTCCGTCATGGGCCCGAGCAGGGAAAAGACCGCATCGGTGACGACACCCGCGAGGTGGACGATGTGGTGACCGTCGGGCAGTGATGTCTTCATCGGTGGCGAGATCGCGAGCCCGAAATGCAAGCGGAGGCTCGGGTCATCGAGAACCGTCGCGCGCCAGCACCACCTTCACTGTCTTCAACAGAATCGCGGCATCGAGCCAGATCGTTCGCTGCTCGACGTACCTGAGGTCGAGCGCCACCCGCTCCTCGTAGGTCGTGTCGCTGCGTCCGCTGACCTGCCAGAGTCCCGTCATGCCGGGCAGCACGCTCAGGTAGTCCCAGCGGACCTGTCCGTAGCGGCACAACTCGGCCACCGTGATGGGACGGGGACCCACGAGGGTCATCTCTCCGCGCAGGACGTTGAAGAGTTGTGGCAATTCATCGAGGCTGGTGCGTCGAAGGAAGTTGCCGACGGGCGTGATCCGGGGGTCCTTGCTCAGCTTGTTGTGGAGTGCCCACTCGCTTCGCGCGACCGGGTCGTCCCGCAGCACATCGGCCAGCATCTGCGCTGAATCGCGGTACATGGTCCGAAACTTCAGGCACCGGAAGAGTTTTCCGTTCAACCCGACTCTGTAGTGCCCGAAGAAGACGGGCATCCCATCGCGGTGTGCGACCAGCAGGGCGATCAGCGCCATCGCTGGCGCGAACACGCACAGCAGCAGCAGTGCGGCGAGCCTGTTTCCGACCACGTAGGCCGTGTCTCTCAAGCGGGCTCGATTTGTCGGGCGCAGCAGTGCGTGCATGTCGCTGGAGGAGGCGGTAGCAGAAATCATTCAACCCTCCTGAGTCGTTGGTGGCCCGGACGTGGGCTGCAGATGTCGAGACATTGCTGCAATGCACCAAGAAAAGTTTTGCATGCTTTCGCAAATTCCGGCCTCTTCATTGCACGGAGTTACGTGTTTACGTTATTGACACAGATACTTTTCTAAACATCGAAGTTTTGTATTGCAATCTGCGTGCAGTGGTGCTCGAGCAGCACCGCGAATGCCCGACAAGCGCGGATCCCCGTTCGCTCCGGACGCATTCACCCCTTTTGGCGTGTGGCCTCGCACCGCATGGGGCGCCGCAACTTCGATGGGAGCAGTCGTGCACGAATGCCGCGGGTCGATTCAGTTGCGCACCGCGTGAAGATCCTCCTGGTCGCGACGCGCAGTGTTGATGGCCCGCGCACCGGCAGGAAGGTGGTGCTCGAAACCATCGTCCGCAGTTGCGAAGCGCTGGGGCACCAGGTCGACATCGCGGTCATCGGGCCCTCGGGACCATCCACGGGCGGCATTTCGATCCAGGCGCCCGGCTTCCTGCGCGTGGGCCACAACTTCGTGAGGCACTTCCTGTTGGGCCGGAAGAGTCTCAACGAATGCCTGTACTGGAGCCGTCAAACGCGGCGTCGGATTGCAGGCCTGGTCGTCAGCGGTGCCTACGACTTGGTGGTTGCCGACATGCTCCGCAGCGCGCAGTTCTGTTCAGGTCTTAATGTCCCCTGGATTCTGGATCTCGATGATCTGCTTTCCGATCGCTATGCGGGTCTCGCGGCGGCAGAGGATGGGCGCATGGTGCTGGGCTATTTCTCGCATCGATTGCCCATGCCGTTGCGCCGGTCGGCTGCATGGATCGCGCACCGTCTGCTGAGGTTCGAGTCGCGTCGGATCGCCGCGCAGGAGCGGCGATTCGGCTTGCTGGCTGATGCGGTCACTCTGGTGTCGTCGATCGAGGCTGCCAAGCTGGCGCGGCAACTGGGACGCCCCGTGCACGGCACCGCCATGGGCATCGATGTGCCTGATCCCGCGCACATCGATGCCTCTCGTCGCCATGCCCGTGCCGTGGCGTTCATGGGGGGGCTGGACTACCAGCCGAACCTCGCAGCCGTCACGCACTATCTCCGTTGCATCGCGCCCGAACTCGAGCGCCTGGGATGCTCCGTTGCACTTCACGTGCTCGGACATGCCCCGCACGAGCTGCGCCCGCCTGATCCTGTCGGGCTGGCGACCTATCTCGGCTACGTCAACGACCTGGAATCGACGCTGGCTCGATACACGGTCTTCGTGGCTCCGATCCTGGCTGATGGTGGAATCAAGACCAAGGTGCTGGAAGCCATGGCGAATGGCCTGGCCGTCATCGCCACCGAGCAGGCGGTGGCGGGGCTGGGCATCACGTCGGGCAAGGAGTGCATCGTGACCCGCACCCCGGGGGAATTCGCCCGAGCGGTTCAAGCACTCATCGACGACGCTGATGGTTGCCGGCGACTCGGCGCCGCTGCTCAGCGCTTTGTCGGCCTGAACTTCTCCCGCTCGGTGCTGGAGATCAAGTGGCAGCAGCTGCTCGAAGACGCTGCGTCACACTTTCAACTCATGGCAGCTTCGTCCTGCACCGCGGGCACATCGAAGCCGACTCGCTGAATCGCGATGGGCAGGGTGGCGGCTGGTGCGCCTGCCACGAGCAGCTCCCAGGTCGAGGCTCCCGCCTCGCTCTTCTGCAGCAGGGTGAATCCGAGCTTGTCGTAGTGATCCTCGACGAGCCTGTTCTTCTCGGTCGGCAGGTAGCTGCCGATCAGTCTCAGGACGCCCCGCTCCGCCGCCTGGGACATCAGCTCCTGCAGCACCGCGACTTCCACCTTGCGGCCCAGCACGCGGCAGCTCATCAGCCAGGTGTCGATGTGCCAGTCGGTGCCCTGGCGTCGGCAGATCAGCACGCTGATCATGCCGTTGTCGCCGAAGGCATCGGTGAGTCGCACCTGCAGCGTGAAGGCGTCGGGATCGCTCTGCGCCGCGGCGACCTCGGCCTCGGTGTAGCGCCGCGTCGTCAGGTTGAACTGGTTCGACTTGTTGATGAGCTGCGCGATGCGAGCGCGCCCGGTGTCATCGAAGGGTTGAAGCGTCATCTGCATGTTCAGCGATGCCAGGTAAGCATCGATGTCGCCCGCCTGCTTCTGCAGCGTCACGCGGCGGGCGTTGTCCTGGTAGAAATCCGCACGCTGCCGATCCTCGCCGGAAAATGCGATCGCCTCGAAGTAGCCGGCGGCCAGCAGCGTGCGGGCGTAGAGCGCGGCGTTCTCGGGCAGCTCGGGTACGGCCACCTGAGGCAGCATGCGGCGGACCAGCCCGCGCTCGACCGGGTTGTCGTCCAGAAAGACCATCGCATCGAGACCGAGCGACAACTCCTCGGCAATCGCCTTGATGTTGGTGGCCTTGTCGTTCCAGTTGGCCTGGAAGACCGCGAAGTGATCTTCGCGAAGCAGCATCTCGGGGTGCTTGCGAAACGGCTGGCGCGCGATCTCGTCGGTGTTCTTTGACGACACGGCCAGAACCACGCCGCGATCACGCAGGGCGAGTGCGGTGCGCTGGACCTGAAGGTGTGCCTCACCGGTGGCATCGCCCTGGCCGATCACGATGCCTTCGACGCCGTCATCGCCGATGACGCCTCCCCACAGCGTGTTGTCCAGGTCCAGGATCAGGCACTTGCGGCTCTTGCCGCGCACCGACGCGATCAGGCGGCACACGTGGTCGGCATAGAGCGGAAGGAAGGCACTCGCGAACGGCAGCTTCGCCATGTTCCAGAGAGTCGGGTCGTGCCAGTCGGCCAACCCGACGGTCTCCGCGATGTGGGCCACATCGAGCAGCAGGTCTTCGGTGCCGGCCACGCTCATCGCGATGCCGCGATTGATCTCGTCGATCAGTTGGCGCGGGGTGCCGGGAAGCACGAGATCGAAGCTCCCGAACGTCGACTCGACGGGGCGCGGCAGCGTCTGCATGATGCAGATCGCCTTGCTGTTGCTGTGCAGGCCGCTGCGGATCATCTCGAGGTGGCCGAGTGCAGCCTGCACGCTCGCCTGGGCCCCCTGCGGATCGCCCGGCGTGAAGGCCAGCGGCAGTCCACGGTGGTCGACGGCCACCAGCACCGCGTCGCACTTCGCCTGATGAATCGGCGAATCGGCTGACAGCGCGGCCTGCATGACCTGGTCGTAGTCGGCCTCGATGCACTCCAGCGCGATGCCGTGGCGGGCTGCACTGGCGATGAGCGCGGGCACGATGAAGTGCGACGTCGCGTTGCTGATGATGCCGATGCGAAACGCGGTCAGCGGTGCGAGCGACTGCCCTGCATCGCGCGCCTTGTCGATCACCTTGGCCAGGCGGTTCAGCTGGTTCTCGTCCAGCGCGTGGTTGGCCAGGTGCTGCAGGCGACGGCCCAGATCCGCGGGGTCGTTCAGAAGGTGACGGCACGAGGCTGAAAAATCCTCGGGTGCCGCCGGCAGCCATGCCAGTTGCGTATAGAGGGAGTTGCTCATGGGCCGATGGCCTCCTCGAGAATCAGCGACGCCACCTGTTCGGGCGTCTGGAACGCAGCCTTCTCGCGCTGCATGGCAAGGAAGCGCTCATCGAAGGCCGCGAGCATTCGCGTTTCCGTGTAGCCGGGCTTCACGGATCGCACACGCAGCCAGGGATGGTCGGCGGCGAGCAGGGCCAGCATGCCGGCCATGCCGTGCTTGGCGATCACGTATGCACCCATGCCCGAGGCGGCACCCGCGGCGCCGTCTCCCATGGCTTGCGTCAGCACGCCCACCACCGAACCTTGCTTGTGCCTGCGAAAGCAGCGTCTGACCAGTTCGGCGAGCAGTCGCTGGGGGCCCATCACGTTGACCTGCCACTGCTGCCGCATCTCGTCGGCGGTGATCTTTCCGAACGGAACCGGCGAAAGAGGCGGGGACCCTGCCAGCACCACGCCGCAAAGGCGCGGTGCGGCCTCGAGAACTGCCACTGCAGCCAGGATGGAGGCGTCGTCGCCGAGGTTGAGCGCGAGCGCCCGGCCGCCGGTCCGCTGCGCCAGCGACTCGGCTGCAGCCGCGTTGCGGTGATAGCCCACGATCGGGGTGTACCCACGCGCGGCGAGCTGCTCGCACACGGCCGAGCCGATGCCACCGGAGCCACCGGAAACCAGGAACCATCTTTCGTCGGCTGCGCGGCCAACGTCCGTTTCAGTGTCCAACGACCACCTCCGCCGTGCCCTTGGCGAGTACCTTGCCGTTCGCGCGAACCGTGACCTTCAGCGCCACCATCCCGGTCGACTCCGATGCTTCCGTGACCACGCCTTCAACCTGCGCGGCCTGCCCGACGTAGAGCGGCTTGCGGAAGTCCAGCGCGATGCCGACCCACACGCTGTCGCGGCCCGGCAGCTGCATCCCGATCAGCTGCGAAACCTTGGCCACCATCAGCGCGCCGTAGACCACGACGCCGTCAAAGCCCTTGGTGCGCGCGAATGCATCGTCGGTGTGCAGCGGGTTGAAGTCTCCCGAGAGTTCGGCGAACTGCTGCATCTGCGCTGCCGTGACCGAGAAATCGACGCAGGCGTGCAAGCCCTCGACCAGTTCACCGAGCGCCAGGGCACGCGAGACAGGCGCGCTGCTCATGCCGTCTTGGACGCGATCAGCGATGCGAACTCGCCAACGTTCTTCAATCGCCCGACTTCTGCAGCCGAAAACTTCAGGCCGAACTTCTTCTCGATGGCCAGCACGAGGCGGATGTGACTGAGGCTGTCCCATTCATCGACGTCGTCGGCGGTCAGTTCCGGAGTCACCACGATGCCTTCATCGTCGAACACATCGTGGAATATCGCGGTCAGCTTGGCATACAGGGCATCGTTGCTCATGGCGGGGGTCCTTGAAGAATCGGGAGGGGAAGGAGCTGCTCGAAGGCTGTCTCGCTGGCGCTCAGTACGCGCTGGCTGACTGCGATGGGGGCAGGGATTCGCTGGTCTTGATGACAGCGGCCAGACGCTGCGCCCAGCTCGCGGTCACGCGCGGCTTCGGGTGCACCTCGTCGCTGAAGTCTTCATCCGCATGGGCATCGTCCATCCTGAGGAGGGCGACTCCGGCGCGCCCCTGCAGTCCGCTCAGCAACGAATCGAGTCGCGTGCGGTAGTCGGCGGCAAGTGGCGATGCGCTGGTGTGCCAAGCGGGAATCGGCATGTCGACCAGGATCACCCGGCCCCCTTCGGCCAGGATGCCATCGACCGTGCGCTGCAGCAGCCGGAACGGCTGCGCGTCCAGCGTGTCCGTCGAGCCCATGTAGTCACGCCAGAACGCGAGGTACCTGCGCTTGTCGGCGTCGCCGATCACCACCGCATTGCGTTGGTCGTCCGTCATCGACGCCGGTCTGGACGCCATGAAATCGCGCAGCGAGCGCGTCAGGTCGCGGGCCGTCCGGTCCAGCACGAGGTACGGGTGTATCAGCAGCACGCCCGTGTCGAGAAGCATCGGAGGCAGCACCGGGACGGCGCCCGCTTCGGTTCGCCGGTAGAAGCCGTAGCGATAGCGTTCGATGTCGATGTCGGTGTCGCCCGCATGCCGATCCGGCGTGTTCCAGCGAGCCTGGTCGGAAGCGAAGACCCCGTACCACAGGCCGATCACGTAGGTGTTGTGTCGGCGTGACTCGGGGCTCTGCACTTCGCGGATCAGATCGACGATCTGGCTCACCTGGCCGATGTTCGATCCGCCCACCGACAGGTTGTGAACCTCGACCTCTGGCAGCAGGGCCTGCACCTGCGCCTGCCTGAAGCCGACGAGCATGTTCGACGCGCCCAGCAGCAGCACCTTGTCGGAGGGCGTGTTCAACCGGCTGCGCGCCATGAAGACGTACTTCGGCTCGGTCAGGAACAGCGAGGACGAAGCCTGGCTGGCATCGAGCCGCGGGCCGCCCCCGAAGCGCGGAACCAGCAGCAGGCTGATGGTCAGAAGCACCGCATACAGCGCCATCAGCGCGGCGATCAACTGCAGGATCTGCTTGATGACGAGCTTCATCAGAAGGCCCGGTAGACGAATTCCGGCGCCTTGTGAAAGAACGAGGCGACGGTCACGATCAGCAGGATCTGGGAGGCAAGCGACAGGTTGCGAACGATCACGCCGCCGGATCGTTGCGTCATGACCCGCGCGATCGGTCCCAGCGGCAACATGAGCGCATCCCAGGCGAAGAACGCAGCCGCTGCCGCGACTGCAAGCCCGAGGTAGCACGCTGCGATGCCGACGATGCCGAGCCGGCCAGCAAGCCATGACAACTCGCGCATGTCTACCCAGAGGCAGGTCAGTGCAAGCGCGAAGTAGGCCACCGTGAGGCCGCGGCACAGGTAGATGGATGCCGTGCGCTCGGACAAAGCCTTGTATCCCTTCTTGCCCAGCCGCTTCGTCATGAACACCTGCCAGAGCTTGTTGATGCTGGCGCCCGAGCCCATCAGCAAGCCATAGACGACGAACACCGAGGTCGTGCCGTGCCAGACCCCCATGATCAGGAACGTCACGAAGAACGCCAGCACACCGAGATACGGACCGGCCTGGGGCGAGGTGAAACGGCTGGCCAGCGTCTTCATCAACGGGTTGAAGACGTAGGTCCTGAACCAGTCGGACAGCGTCATGTGCCAGCGCGACCAGAAGTCGAGGAAGCTCCTCGCGGTGAAGGGCCTGTTGAAGTTCTCTGGCAACTCCTGGCCCATCAACGTGCCGACGCCGATGACGATGTCCATGTAGCCGGAGAAATTGGCGTACAGGTAGACCGTGTAGAAGACCGCTGCAGCCACGAACAGGCCGCACATCAGCGGCAGTGCGGGCGCGAGCGCAGGGTCCAGCAACCGACCCGACATGCTGCTGAACAGGTAATTGAAGATCGCCGACACCACGCCGACTTTCACGAATCCCTTGATCAGGCGCGCGAACGCCTGAAACACCGTCTCTTCATCCAGCGCGAGTGCGCGGCCCTGTTGCAGGGTGTAGTCGCCGTATCGCTGAACGGGGCCGGCGATGAAGGAAAGAAAGTTGCACGTGTAGTTGATGAAGTGCAGCGGTGCGATGCGCTCGCCGAGCTCTCCTTGCTTCGCATCGATCATCAGGTGCAGCACGCGGAACAGCACGTAAGACAGTCCGATGACCAGGTAGGGGAACGGCAGTAGCAGCGATTCGTCCAGGAAACTGAACTTCTTCAGCACGACGAAGCTCGCGATCACTGCCACCCCTCCCATCCACAGGCTTGCCGCCGTGCGGCTGCGTCGCACGCCCTCGATGGCGACATAGCAAAGCAGCAGAAAGGCCGCCAGCGGGCCGACCTGGCCGATGCTGTCGACGTGGCTGGCGATGAACACGAGGCTGGCGAGCAGCAGTACGCCGCTGCGACCAGCGGGTGACGGCAGCGCCTGGGTGAGCAGCACCACAACCAGGATGAAGGCGATGAAGATCGGCGAAGTGAAGGCCACGGTCGCGTTCCTCAGTCCTGCTTGAACCGATTGAGAAGCGGCACCAGTGCATCGCGGAACACCCGGTAGCCTGCGGACGAGATGTGCAGCTTGTCGGCTGCGAAGTACTCCGCGCGAGGTGCGCCTTCCGGGTCGGCGAGCAGCGCATACAGGTCGAGGACCACCACGTCGGCTCGGCCCTGGGCTGCCGACCTGATCAGCGTGTTGAGTTCGATCAGTTGCGTCGGATCGACCGGGGCCTTCGGATGGTTGCGTGGCGGCAATGTGCACAGCACGACCGGCACACCGGGCGACGAGCGCTCGGCCCGGTCCAGCATCTCGACGAGATTGCTGCGCGTTTGCTGAACGTCCTGCAATGCGCTCAGATCATTGGTGCCGCTCAGCAGGACGATGGACCGGGGATGCAAGTCCAGCACATCTTCCTTGAAGCGAAACAGCAGTCCGCGCGAGACTTCGCCGCCGATGCCTCGGTTGGTCACCCGCAGATCGGGGAGATCCTTGCTCAGGCTGCTCCAGCCGCCGATCAGCGAATCGCCCACGAACACCACGCTGCCCTGACTTCGTTCGCGCTCGAGCCAGAACGCCTTGCGGTTGTCGGTCATCCAGCCGAAGACGCGGATCACGCCTTTGCCGGGCCAATTCCTGGCGTCTGCAGGGAAAGGTGTGGGGCCGGATGCCGGCTCGGTTGATGCAGTTGCGGAGGACGGTTCTGCAGCCGCCGTGAGGTCGATCGCCCCCAGACTGGCAGCCACAGAAAGAAGTACAAGAAATAGCTTCGCGAGATGGTTCATGTTGCCCGACACCAGGAACCTGCCGAGCACGCAGCGTGCGGGCCGTAGGTTCACCGCATGGCCCTGCCGCGCCACTCGATGGATCCCGGCAAGAACGTGAGAGAAGAGTCGCATCCGGCTTGGAAGACGCCTGCGACTGTGTGTGTCAACCAACGATCGATTCGCTAGGGACTCATGCGTTGACTGTGCCGCAACTCGGCGTAAACCCTGCAGGCTTTATCGCTACCAAATGTTGCGATGGGTTCAATCACCTCGGTCACTGCACACAATGCATGCGGCTCGGAGCGGGTGGCGGGCGCGACGCGTTGCTGCCCGAGCTGATTCAGTTCGACGTTCTGCGGTTCGTTTCTTGAGACTGATGTCCGGCAGCAGGGCCGGATGTCGTGGAATTGGAGTGGGCAACCTTTGCAACAAGAGAGTTCGAGCCCGCATTTCGCAGCGCAAGCGAGCCCGGCGCGGCATCCGGCGATTCTTCTGCTGACCTACATCTCGCCGCTGCAGCGTTGGGGTTCGGCGAAACGATCGCGATTCCTCATCGATGCGTTGAAGCAGCATGGCGTCGTTGACGTGCTGGTTCTCAGCTTCGTCGACATCGCAGATGCCAGGCCGACACTGACGGTGACCGAGATGGACGGGGTCCAGGTGATGGAACTGCAACTCGTGCAACGCGGATGGCGTAGCCGACCCCGGTTCGACCTGATGTCGGGTGATGTCAGCAAGCAGGTGGCGCGGCACATTGATCTTGCGTCCTACGACCTGCTGGTCAGTCGCTACGTGCGACCGGCCATGAAGCTCGATCTGCCTGAAGGGGTGCCATTGATCGTCGACTTCGACGATGCCGTGTACGACCCGCCGTGGCGGGCGCTGCGTACGTTGAAAAGCTGGGTTGGCGTATTGCTTCGACTGTTCAACGATCGGGTCATCGTGCGCACCCGCCTCAAGGGCGCATCGTGGCGGCGTGCGCACTACCTGTTCTGCCGCGAGGCCGAGCGCCAGGTGTTCGGATGGCTGCCGGGCGCCGTGCTGCCCAACCTGCCCCCAGCCGCCGATCGTGCCGGACCACCTGACTTCTCGCCGCCGGAACAACCGGCCCTCATGTTCGTCGGCCTGCTGGACTACATGCCGAATCTCGATGCGGTCGACTGGTTCCTCGATGCCATCTGGCCGATCGTGTTGGGTGAAGTTCCGCAGGCACGTTTCCTGATCGTCGGCAGTGGTGCCGATGAACTGCTGGAGCGCTGGCGCAGGCGCCCGGGCGTCGAGACGCTCGGCTTTGTCGATTCGCTGGCCGACGCCTATGCGCAAGCCACCGCTTGCGTGGTGCCGATGCGGTCCGGCGCGGGCACGAACATCAAGGCCCTGGAGCCGTACCTTTACGGCCGCATGGTCATCGCCACGCCGTTGGTGGTGGAGGGGCACCATCCGCTGTTCACTGCGGGCCAGGACATTCTCGTGGCGCCCGATGCCAAGGGGCTCGCACGTCACTGCATCGACATGCTTGTGGCGCCTCGGCGAGCCAGCGAACTCGCTCAGCGTGGGCACCAGCGCATCACGTCCACGCTGACCGAGAAAAACTTTCAAAGGATCCTGGGCGATGCGGTCGCCTTGCTGCTGCGCCCCCGCAGGTGAATGTCTGAATCCCGGCGGTGCAAACGCATCCCCGCACAGTCGCCAAGTCGGTGGGGTGAAGCTCGCTATCTATCGGCGTCGGTGGTCTTCTCCTGCATCGACACACGGTCTCTTCAGGCTGGCGCGTTGCTCGGCAGCACCCGCTCCAGATTGACGAAGGATGCCTCTCTGACAGCGGGAAGATGTTCCCGTACGCACTGCGTCAACTCTTGCAAACGGTCCACGAACTCTTCCACCATGGCCGTCAGTTTGCTGGCATCTGCAGCGGCAGCAGGGGTCAGCAGAAAGCGTTCGGGGTATTCGAAGTGCGCGAACAGTCCCTGGAACTTGTCCTGGTAGGTCAACGCGGCGACCGGACGACCCATACCCAGCGTTGCGATGGCGAGATGCATGCGACCGGTCACGACGCCATCCGTGAAGCTCGCCATGGCCTTGAGCTGGGCTGCAGAGAACCGAGTTGTCGGGTAGTTCAGCCGCGGTCCGAGTTCGTCAGCCAGTGCCAGTGCAATCGGTGCGAGACAGACGTCGTCGCCATCGTGCCCACGGTAGTCGTGAGACAGCAGCAGGATGGACACAGGCCGGCGCTGCGCCAAGGCGCGAAGCGCGCTCACCGCACTCTTCACCAGGGCATTGATCTGATCCGCACTTGCATGCCGGAAAAGCATCGGGTGCATGTTGAAACCGACGATGACATCGCCAGCGGCTCGCCGACTTGTCGACCAATGTTCGACGGCCTGCACGGTATCGCCGCTGAAGTCTGCCTCGAGCATGAAGGCAGAGTCTGCAACGAGGCGGCACGGAGCATTGCAGAATGAATGGAAGCGATCGAATGAAACTCGATCCCTCAAGTTGATCGCTACGCGTTTGCTCAGGCCCTCGAACACCGGTTTGACCAGACTGCTCGGTCGATTGTTGAAGCTGAAGCCCAGGATCGAGACGCGAACACCTTGCCGGGCAGCGACGTCAGCCAATAGCAGCATCCGGCTGGCCGTGACCGGGTTGTAGTAGCCATCCAGTACGTCGGCACCGAGCACCACCATTGCATCGGGATCGAATGCCTTGATCTGGGTCGCAGCTTCAGCGAGGGTGCAGTCCCACGCGGGCACTGAAGCAAAGGCGAGTTGGCCCGCTGCCGCTTCAGCGCCTGGCGTTGCAGTGATCACGCCGACCTGCAGGTCGGCACTGTACTGTCGAAGACGGGTGGTCACCGCTTGCATCATGGCTTCGTCACCTTTGGCCCCGACCAGTGTCCAGGGATCGCTTGGCAATATCAGGAGGCGCCGCAACAGCGTGGATTCGCCAGGTTCCGGCTTCTCGCACACACGATCAGCTAATTGCCCCTTCAGTGCGGAAATGTCTCGCCATGCAAGCAAGTGCCGGCGGAGTCGCTTCAGGTGTTCGAGGGGCATGGTGAGTTGGGCGTTCAGCGCTGGTTGTGCTGGAGATTCAGGCCGCGGCGGTGGGCTGCCGTCCTGGTCGAAGGAACCGGAGGCCCGTCTGCAACGCTGCGGGCGCGAAGAACTGCAGGCAGACGAGGTACACGCTGACTGCAGCGGCGCATGCGCCCAGCAACACCAGTGGAGCGGGAGCTCCCCTCGCCTCGAGCAGCGAAGCGACACCGAGCGCGACAAGGGCCATGAAAGTGCTGGACAGCACATAGGGCCACAGAGTCCCAAACAGCTGCGTCAGGGACACACCGATCAATCGCCTCACGAGCCAGAAGCTCAGGGGTGTGGTCGCCAACTGGCTGGCTACGTAGGCTTGGAGAAGGACTTGAAGGCCGGCGTCCCTAGCAAGGAACAGGGCACTGAATGTCAGCATCACCTTGAAGATCATGAACTGCAGCCCCACGCCAGGCCGGCCGATCGCGTTGTAGACCGTACCGTTGTAGACCTGCAGGACTTGGACGGCCCCCAGCATCGCCACCCATCGCGTGACCTCCGCACTGGCGACCCAACGTGCACCGAACAGCGTGACCGTCAGCGACGGGGCTACCGCCGCAATCAGAATGAACACCGGCATCACGATCGCCGCTGTGGCCGCGATGCTCTGAAAATAGGCACGGATCAAGCCCGGCCTGTCCGCAGACAGTCGGCAGAAGCCGTTTTGCGCTACTTCAAGAATGGTCGAACTGAAGACCTGCATGAGCGCCTGGTAGACACGCACTCCGACCGTGTACAGCCCAAGCGAAGCAGGCCCCAAGGTGGAGGCCAGGAACAGTTCGATGTATCGCGTGTTGGCAAAGTCGAGCAGGGAAGTCGAGACCCGTTTCGCACCGTAGGACATCAGGGGGCGAGTGGCAGCGAAATCGGTCTTCATCGTGAGGTGCCAGCTTGGCCTGACCCACAACAAGGCACTGATCACGGCGGCCGTGGTGAGGCTCTGGGCCACCAGGCTCCAGACGCCAAGCCCGGCAAACAGCATCGCCAGGGCCACCATGCTCGAGACCATCGTGGATGCCAGCACCGTCTTTGCGAGCCATCGGTACTCGAAGCGTCTCCTGCGCATGGCCAACTGACCAAACGAGGCAGCGGTCAGCGGCATCGACAGCGAAACGACGCGCAGGATCGGGACCAGTTCCGGAAGTTTCATGAGCGCTGCGATCAGCGGCGCGACAAACCAGAGCAGACCGACGATGAGCAGCGACGCGCCCAGGTTGAGCCAGAACACCGAGTTGATCTGCTCCTGCGTGATCTCTTCGCGCTGGACCAGCGCCTCACCCAGGCCCTGTTCGGACAGCAGGTTGAGAAAGGCGATCACCACGGTCGCTGCCGCGAAAAGACCGAGCTGTTCCGGAGAAAGCCAGCGTGCGACCACCATGAACAACAGGAGTGAACTCAGCCGCACTCCCCAGTTCTGGACGGCGGACCACAACACGCCCGATCTGACCTTGGCGCGCAAGTCGTTGCTCAATGGATGCCCTTGCGATTGGCCGAGGGAGGGCTCATGCGCCGTGGATCGTCATGATCGACCCGACGTCGCGCCTTGCAGATCTCGGCACCAGTGCATCTGGCGATGCGTAGCCGACAGCCAGGTACATGATCACCTGATCGTGCTCGGGCAACTCGCCCCTCACATGTGCCTCCGCATCGACCTCGGGCGCGACGCACCAGTTCAGGCAGCAACTCGCCAGTCCGCGCGCCTGCAGAGCGAGGATCAAACTCATCGCGAACAAGCCGCCGTCCACATGGGGCTCATGCCTCTCGGATGCGTCGAAGAAGGAACGACTGTCGGCACAGATGACCAGCAGCGTTGACAGCAGGTGACCAAATCCGGAATTGCCGTTCTGCAAGGACAGCATCTGCTTGATCTGCGCAGCATCGCGGTAGACATGCACCCTGCACGGTTGTCGATTGCATGCGCTCGGGCTGAGCTGGGCGGTTGCAATGGCCTCTTGCAACAAGGGCAGAGGGACCGCCGTGGAGGAGTACGAGCGCACGCTCCGGCGGTCCCGGCACAGTCGGTCGAATACATCGGCTGCGTCTTCGGTTCTGCGATAGGCGTGTGGCGTTGAGAACTGCGGCGCTTCGGTCGTGTGACTCAGGCAACTGTTCAGCAGTCGTTGAATCATTGGTGCATCTTCCGCGTTCGCGGGTGTCGCTTCAAGGCGGGTCCGATAGGCCCTCAAGGCTTCAATCGCACCGATGAAGACCGGGTCTTGCATCGAGAACCCATGCGCCTGCCAGCGCTCCACCAGCTGGCACGTCGCAACGAGCGGGTCTCGACCGAAGTAGCGCTTCGTGCCCGGGATGCACAGCCCTTTCTCGAGCTTGTGAAACTGGAAGAGCAATTCGGAACTGAGCTTCGCATACGACGGATCGCGCTCGGACCAGAACATGAAGCGCTTGGCGCGAATGACATCGCTCGCGAAGTAGCGGAGCTTGGCCCACCGCTTGACGTTTGTTTTCCAGCCAGCCAACGTTTGCTGGACGCTTGGAAAAGGTTTGACCGCCCGGTTGACCGATCCGAGAAGCAGCGACTTCAGCATCGGCTCACACCGCCTTCAGTGAAATGCCCTGGGGTTTGGCCAACGCGGCGCCCCAGCGGATGAATGGTTTTTCGATGAACCGGTACAGCAAATAACTCAGCGGTATGAGGAGGAGGATGGCAATGGACGTGCTGACCGCGGCAATCTGCTGAGTCCATGCTCCGCCGAGCATCGCTGCAATCCAGCCGACCAGCGAAAAGAGAGTGATGTGTATGAGGTACGTCGAGTAGGAGAACTCTCCCAGCCAACGTGCCACCGAATTCGAAGTGACGAATTCCAGGAGCCTGGAGAACCAGGCCGGATCCCGGGCGGCTCCCTTCCCCTGCGATGCGCGCAGCTGAAGGCAAGCCGCTGCCAGGAAGACGCCCCATACAGCCACCTCTGTACTCACGGAATGGGGAGCCAATCCGCTCATCACCAGGACGACGGGAATCAGCCAGAAACCGATGCTCGACAGAACTTGCAGGAATACCCGCGAGAGGATGCCGAGCATGAAGAAATGTATGGAAAGTGGAAGGACTGCCGGGTACTGCCATTGCAGCGGAAGCACCTTCTTGAACAACACCCACGAAGCGCTCAGAAGCAAGAGCGTGAGAAGCCTCGACATGCCTGGCTTTGCGAGGCCAGCGACCACAAGCGGGGCGACGAGGTAGAACTGCCATTCCAGCGACAGACTCCACGCCGGCGCAAGAAAAGCTGTCGAGCTGAAAGGCAGCCAGGTATCGGGCACCAGGCCGTGCAGCAGGCTGACATGCAGCAGCAGGTACTTGCTGAACTCTGCTTCCGTGGCGACAGCGCGAGCCGCTCGCATCTCGTGCTGGAAGACCCAGTCACCTGCATATACCGAGCTGTACATCTGTGCCAGCAGCATGGCGCAGACCAGCGCGAACCAGTAGATGGGAAAGATGCGAAAAGCTCGTCGCACCAGGTAGCTGCCATAAGGCTCGCGCCGTTCCAGCAACAGATGTGAAATGACGAATCCGCTCAGGCTCACGAACACGTTCACGGCATGGTCGCCGCTGGAAAGAATGGCCGGCGCAATGTTCTGAAGGCCGCATAGATGCAGGCCATGACCGATCACCACCCACCAGGCCATGTAGCCGCGCAGACCGTCGAATGCATGAAAGCCCTTGACGCCCGTGCGTTCACCCACGCCCCACCAGAGCTTGCAGGCGATTTCCTGCAGCAGAAGTACCAAGTTCGGCATCACGTCCCTCCCAAGTTGAAGGGATCGATGGCGATCCGTGACTGCGAAGGTTTGGCTGCGTCACGTGCCGCGCATCGGGTCGACTTCCTGACCAGGGCGCCCACCAGCGTGCTGACCTGCGCCGCGTTCCACTGTTCTGCAGCAGAACGCGCGCGTGCGGAGATCCGGCAACGCGCATCTGCGTCGTCTATCAGTTCGAGGATTCGATTGGCGAACGCTCCCGGATCTTCATCTTCGACGACGAAAAGCGCATGGCCGTCGAGTTCCTCGACGCCTCGCGCCCCCGACCGGGTGGTCACGATCGGCATGGCCGATGCCATCGCATCAAGCAGTTTGATGTTGACTCCCGTACCCACCAGAACAGGATTCACGGCGATCATGGCCGCACCGAATGCATCCTGCAGGTTCGGCACGAAACCGAGCTTCACAACACCATCTTGATCTTCGAATTCAGCCGACACCGCGCCGGCGAGCAGCAGCTGAAATCCTGGCTTCGTTCGGCGAACGATCGGCAGCACTCGATCGATGAAGTGGCGTGCACCAGCCACATTGATCGGGTTGGCAGATCCGAGAAAAACGGCTGCTTCGCGTCTTGACGGGGGCGCTGCGTCAGCGATGTCGATCAGATGGCCGACCTGAAGAACCCGGGTTTTGCTCCCTTCGACACGCGCCTTGAAATCTCGCGATTCGCTCGCCTGGATCGCGAGGACGATGTCTGCTCGGCGGAACCCGGAGTCCTCATCTGCCATGCTGGTGGAGAACCATTGAGGTCGCATCCCGGCCTTCAGGTAGAGCCGGTGTCGCAGGCCGAAGCAATCGTGCGTATCGAGCACCCGCAGGCAGTCCGGCGGGAAGGCCTCGAGCGCTTTCGAAGCGAAGACGTATTCGACGAACACCGCGTCGTACTGATGCAGCGAATGCAGGGCTGCCAGTTCGGAATTCGCTCGCTCGTCATACCAATCGTCGAGACCCCAGACGAAGGCCTGCTCGATGTTCATGAGGCGGCCCAGCTTTCGTGCTGCACGGGAGAGCAATCCACCCCTCGGTGGTTCCAGGCGTGAATGGAGGACGTGCAACCTGTCAGGGCCGAAGCGGGCCTGCATGGCTGGCAGATCGCATGACTCCATGGGGAAGTAGGCGAAGTGAACTTCGTGTCCCGCTGCGATCAGGCTCCGCGTCAGGGTCATGATGCGCACGCGGTTGCCGGCATCCGGCGGATCGGTCGGCACCGCCGAGATGAACAGCACGCGCAGGCTTTCGGTCGTCACCGGATCACCCCGAGCTTTAGCAGCGTGGCACGCAGCGCCTGCGGCCGCTCAGCCGGAACGAACCGCCAGAGGATCAGGCGGTTCCCTGCCTTGCGGGGCAGCAGGACGACCAGCGCGGCCCACAAGCCGATCATCCATCGGGCCTTTGGTGACAGGCCCTGCGGTGTCTGCAGCGCGCGCAGCACGTCGCCGAACACTGCCCAGGCGCTGTCGCCAGCGATCGGGTGCGTCGCCGGACCGAGTCGCAGCGATGCCAGTCGGTAGGGCAGGTAGTGCAGACTGAGGTCGAGGGCCTTGTCGGAAACCTCGATTCCCACGCGTCGTGCAATCTGCCGTACATAGGCGCTGCGCTGGCGCGCGCGCACGACGTGAAGGTTGAACTGCCTGGCGTCGAGCCGGGATGCGGCACCATCGTTGCGTCCGTGCACGCGGTACTGGCCCAGCGGCGCATCGATCGTCGCGACATCGCCGAGAAACGGGGCGGCTGCCACGCAACACGAGTCGCCGGGTCGCCCGCAGGCTTCGTCGAGCGGCAGTATCTGGTCGAGGTAGGCGCGCGAGTAGGCGTTGCCCG
>JAGNWJ010000085.1 GCA_017986065.1 Rhizobacter sp.
GATCGGCCGAGATCACCACCGGCGTGTTCGCATCGCCGGCCTGCAGATCGAGCACGCGGGCGGCGATCCTGTCCAGCGCGACCGCCTGTCCTTCGTCCTTGCTGTCGACGCGGATGCGGATGCGCTCGTCCCGGCCGACGATCAACTCGACCACGTGCTCGGGCCGCTGCTTGCTCTTGCCCACCGTCGGCAGATCGACGACACCTGTCGTGATCAGCGGCGCACTGACCATGAAGATGATCAGCAGCACGAGCATGACGTCGATGAACGGCACCATGTTGATCTCGTTGATGGTGCGGCGGCGTCCGCCGCCGCGGTGGCTGACGGCCGGCATCTCAGCGTCCCCCGGTCATCGAAGGTGCCGGTGCGGGTTGCCCGAGGTTGCGCTGCAGGATGTTGGAGAACTCCTCGATGAAGGTCTCCATCTGGATTGCCAGGCGATCGATGTCGCGCGCGAATCGGTTGTAGGCGATCACCGCGGGGATGGCCGCGAACAGGCCGATCGCGGTGGCGACCAGCGCCTCGGCGATGCCTGGCGCCACGGTGGCCAGCGTCACCTGCGTCAGGTTCGCCAGGCCGATGAATGCGTGCATGATTCCCCACACCGTGCCGAACAGGCCGACGTACGGCGACACCGAGCCGACCGAGGCCAGGAAGGACAGGTTCGATTCGATCGTGTCGAGCTCGCGCTGGAAGCTCGCGCGCATCGCGCGGCGCGCGCCGTCGAGCAATGCGCCCGAGTCGGTGACGCGGCGCTCGCGCAGCTTCATGAACTCGCGCATGCCCGACGCGAAGATCCGCTCCATCGGGGCCGACGAGGTGCTGCGCTTGGTGGCTTCGTCGTACAGGTCGTTGAGGTTCTTGCCGGCCCAGAAGTCGCGCTCGAACACCTCGTTCTCGCCGCGCACCTTGCGCAGCCCGAACAGCTTGCTGAAGATGACCGTCCAGCTTGCCAGCGAGGTGATCAACAGGCCCGCCATCACCAGTTGCACCACCACGCTGGCATGCAGCACCAGGCTCAATATCGACATGTCTTGGTTCATGGACTCGGTTCGATCAACTTTTGGGAATCGGTGTCGCGGTCGGCGCCGGCAGGCGCGCGGCGATCTCGGTCGGAATGCGGCGCGGCTGGAAGGTTCCGGCCTCGACGCAGGCGATGCGGATGCTGCCTTCGGTCAGCAGCACGTCGTCGCGCCAGGCCTGCTGATCGAGCGTGATCGAGGTGCGGGTGACGTGGGCCAGCCGCACCGTGATCCTGAGGAGGTCGTCGAGCCGGGCGGGCCGACGGTAGCGCATCGTGGTGTCGCTGACGACGAACATCGCGCCGCCGTCCACGCGCATGCGTTCCTGGCCGTGACCCAGCGCGCGCAGCCACTCGGTGCGGGCGCGCTCGAAGAACTTCAGGTAGTTGGCGTAGAAGACGACGCCGCCTGCGTCAGTGTCTTCCCAGTAGACGCGCAGCGTGAATTCGAAATCGACGGTCGTCATGCCAGGTGCGAACCGGCGCAGTGGCCACGGTCATGCAGGCCAAGGAACCTCAAGGCTGCACCCGCTTGTAGACCGGGCCCCACACCGGATGGCCCGCCTCCGACTTGCCGAGCGCGAAATTGGGATCGGCCGCTCGTGCCGCACGAAAGGACGCTTCGCACTCGGTCAGGCGGCTGCTGGTGCAGTAGATGAAGGCGAGGTGCTTGGCGGCGGCGGCCCGGTCCTTGGGCGAGGGCAGTCCGAGCTTCAGTGCCAGACTGAACTGCTTCTCGGCGTCGGTGTACTGCGCGTCCTCGTAGGCGCGCAGCCCGGCCAGCAAGGCCTGCTCGGCAGGCCGCTCGACGACGTCGAGCAGGCCCGGCCGCGGCGGCGGCGACATCGCGCAGCCGGCGACCAGCAGCGCCAGGATGAAAGGGGACAGGGATTTCATGATCCGAACTTGTGCTTGATCGTCACCGGCTGGTCGGCGGTGACCTGAACCGTCGCACTGTACGGTGGAAAGTCGGCGTTCCTGATCGTGATCTGGTGTCGGCCCTCGGGCAGCGTCAGCTCGTTCAACGGCGGTGCCGTGCCGGCCGGGGCGCCATCGACCTCGATCTGGCCCCACGGGCTGATGGCGAGCCGGACGCGTCCCTTGGACATGACCGCCGCTGCGGCGCCGGTGCGGCCGGCAGCGTCGCGAGCCCGGGCGTCGGCTGGGGCCTTGTCCCGGCGCGGCCGGTCTGCCGCAGCGGGCCGGGGCGATGCGTCCAGGGCCGACGATGCCGCAGGCTGCTGCGACGACGGTGCCGCGTTCGCCTGCTCACTCGCGGAAACCGTCTGCGCCACAGGTTGCTGCGCCGCCGATGCCGCGGCGGATGCAACGCTCGACGCTCTGCCGATCCTGCGCTGCTCGTTCCAGGCACCGAGCGTCAGGGCACCGATGCCAACCAAGCCGATCAACGCACCGGCGAGCGCCGCCTTGTGGTTGCCCAGCCGCTTCCACACACTCGGCGCCGCGTCATCTCCGGTTCCGGACGCGGCGAAATGCCGTCGCAACTCGCGTGACATCGCGGAGGCCGATTCGAAGCGCTTGTCGACATCCTTCTCCATCGCACGGGCGGTGATGTCGGAGAGCACCTTCGGGACGGCGCGGTTCACGCGGTGCGCCGGCAGCGGCGTGTGCTCCAGCACCGCCGTGGTGATCTGCTCCAGCCCGACGCCGGTGAACGGCTTCGATCCGGTCAGCAACTCGTAGAGCACGACGCCCAGCGAGAAGACGTCCGACCGGCGATCGACCTCCTGCTGACGCGCCTGTTCCGGCGACATGTAATAAGGCGAGCCGGCGGCGATATCGCTGCCCGGCGGGCTGTCACGGCGGTGGGCGATGCGCGCGATGCCGAAGTCCAGCACGCAGGGCTGGCCGCGACCGACCATGAAGATGTTGGCCGGCTTGATGTCGAGGTGGACGATGCCCTTGCGGTGCGCGTAGGCCAGCGCATCGGCCACACGGCCGACCAGCACCGCTGCCTGCGCCGGGCTCGGCCGCCAACCGCTTTCGCGCAGCTGGCGCAGGTCCTGCCCCTTGAGCAGTGCCATCGCGATGTAGGCATGGCCTTCACTGATGCCTGCGTCGAACACCGTGACGATGTTCGGGTGCGACAGGCCGGCCGCCGCGCGAGCCTCGTTCAGGAACAGCGCATTGAACGACTCGCGCTGCTCGGGTTCGATTTCCAGGTGCAGCGTCTTGATCGCGATCACCCGCGACAGCAGTGGATCGTAGGCCGCGTAGACGGTGCCGAGCCCGCCCTTGCCGATCTGGTACTTCAGCGCGTAGCGCCCGATGAAGCCGATCGACGGCAGCGACTCCTCGGGCGTCGGTGCGGCGTCGGCCGCGGCCGGCGGGCGGCCCCCTTCGTCCGGACCGTTGTAGCCGGCGACGGTGTCGGGTGGCGGGGGTGCGGATGAACTCACGGGGCGAGGGTAGTCGATCACAACGCCTGTTTCAGGCGGTCCATCGCCTGCTGCAATTGCGTCATCGAGTTGGCATAAGACAGGCGCACATACCGGGATGGTTCATGGCGCCCGAAGTCGCGCCCCGGCGTCATGGCCACCTGGGCGCGCCGCATCAGGTCGAAGGTCCAGTCCCAGCTTCCGCCCGGCAGGTGGGCGGCGTGGGCCGAGCAATCCGCCCACGCGAAGAACGCACCGTCCGGCTCGACGGGCACCGTGAGCCCGAGCGCATTCAGCGCCGGCACGAGGAAATCGCGGCGTGCCCGGAAAGCCTGCCGTCGTCGCTCGTATTCGGCCAGCGAGTCGGGTTCGAAGCAGGCCATGGCCGCGTGCTGCGCGATCGCCGAGGGGCAGATGAACAGGTTCTGGGCGAGTTTCTCGACCGACGTCACCAGCGACTGCGGAACCACCAGCCAGCCCAACCGCCAGCCGGTCATGTTGAAGTACTTCGAGAAGCTGTTGACCGAGATCACGTCGTCGCCATGGCGCAGTGCGGAGTCGCCGTAGCGCTCGTCGTAGCTGAGGCCGAGGTAGATCTCGTCGACGATCGTGAATCCACCGCGCGCGCGCACCGCCTCGACGATGCGCCCCATCTCTGCCGGATCGATCGAGGTGCCGGTGGGATTCGACGGCGAGGCCAGCAGCACGCCGCGCGTCTTCGCGTTCCACGCCTGCAGCACCGCCGCGGCGTTGAGCTGGAACCGATCGGCGGGTCCCGTCGGGACGAGCACCGCGACGCCGTCGGCAGCCGCCACGAAATGCCGGTTGCACGGATAACTGGGATCGGGCAGCAGCACTTCGTCACCCGGGTCGATCAGCGCCAGGCAGGCCAGTTGCAGCGCGGCCGACGCGCCGGCGGTGACGACGATGCGTTCGGGGGCGATGTCGAGCCCGAAACGTTGCGCGTACCACCGTGCAATGCGCTCGCGCAGCGGCTGCAGGCCGATGGCATCGGTGTACTGGGTGTTGCCGTCTCGGATGGCCCGTTGCGCGGCTTCCTGCACCAGTGCAGGCGCGGTGAAATCGGGTTCACCGATGTTCAGGAAGATCATCGGCCGGCCGCCTCGGCTGGCGTCGCACACCGGGCTGCGCGCCAGTTCGGATGCGGCCTTGGCGCACTCCATCACGTAGAAAGGCTCGATGTGCGACAGGCGCTTCGAGAGCCTCATGCCGGACCGCGTGCGGGTGGACGGTGGAGTCAGCGGCGTGCGGCCCGCGCCGCGTCGACCTCGACCGGCCGCAGGTCGGCCGCGGTCTTGTCGATCACGCCGTTGACGTACTTGTGGCCGTCGGTGCCGCCGTAGCTCTTCGCCAGTTCGACGGCCTCGTTGATGATCACGCGGTACGGGATGTCGATGCAGTGCGTCAGCTCGTAGGCGCCGATCATCAGCACGCCGTGCTCGATCGGCGACAACTGGCTGGTCTTGCGGTCGACATGGCGGGCCAGCGCGGCATCGATCGGCGCAGCCTCGGCGATGCACCCACGCAGCAGCATCTCGAAGTGCGCCGCGTCACATCGGTCGAATCCGTCCTGCTCGCGCACATGCGCCGACACCACATCCGGTGGCTCGCCCGACAGCAGCCATTCGTACAGGCCCTGCAGCGCGAACTCGCGCGAGCGGCGGCGTGTCGACTTCTGCGTGGCCTTCTTGGCAGCCTTCGCCGGCGCGCCAGGTTTGCTGGTTTCAGCGGGCTTCTGTTCGGCTTCGGTCACGACAAATCTTCCATCAGGTGGGCCATCTCGATCGCCACACGGGCGGCGTCGCGTGCCTTGTCCTCGACCCGTTCCCAGGCCTGCTCCTCGGTCTCGACGGTCAGGATCGCATTGGCCACCGGCAACTGGTGATCCAGCGACACCCGCGTCACGCCTGCTCCGCTCTCGTTGGCGACGAGTTCGAAGTGGTAGGTCTCGCCGCGCACGATGCAGCCGATGGCAATCAGCGCATCGAAATCGCCGCCGTCGGCCATGGCCATCAACGCGACCGGGATCTCGAGCGCGCCGGGCACGCTGACATGGTCGATCAGCTCGGCATCGACACCGAGGCGGCGCAGTTCGGCGATGCACACCGCCGCCATGCGCTGCGTGATCGCGGCGTTGAATCGGGCCTGCACGATACCGATGCGCAGGTCGGCTCCATCGAGTTCGGCGTCGGAAGGTCCGTCCTGGTCAGCACCCTGCATGCGGCCCTCCTGTCGATCGATCGGACTTCATCAGACCCGGCCCGCGGTATCGGCTGCGACGAAGCCGGTGACTTCGAGGCCGTAACCGACCATGCTCGGCATGCGTCGCGGGCTGCCGAGCAGCTTCATGCGCGAGACGCCCAGCTCTCGCAGGATCTGTGCTCCGATGCCGTAGGTGCGCAGGTCCATCTGGCTCTGCGCGCGCACGGCCGATTCGCCGGCTGGCTTCAGCTTGCCGAGCAGCGCGTCGGAACCCTCGCCGCAGTTCAGCAGCACCGCGACGCCGCGCTCGCTGGCCTGCAACTGCGCCAGCGCGCGCGGCAGCGGCCACGAATGACCGCAGGCTCCGGCGTCGAGCAGGTCCATCACCGACAGCGGCTCGTGCACCCGCACCAGCACCTCGTCGCGCGGTGTCCATTGACCATGGGTCAGCGCCATGTGCAGGCCGCCGGTGCGATCGATGAAAGAAGTGCAGTCGAACTCGCCCTGCGCGGTCTTCAGCTTGCGCTTGCCGGTGCGTTCGATCAGCGTCTCGTTGCGGCTGCGGTACTCGATCAGGTCGGCGATGGTGCCGATCTTGAGTCCGTGCTGCTGCGCGAAGACCTCGAGGTCGGGCAGCCGGGCCATCGTGCCGTCGTCGTTCATGATCTCGCAGATCACCGCCGCCGGCGACAGGCCGGCCATCGCCGACAGGTCGCAGCCGGCTTCGGTGTGACCGGCGCGCATCAGCACGCCGCCGTCCTGCGCCTGCAACGGAAAGATGTGCCCCGGCTGCACCAGGTCGCTGGCCTTCGCGTCGCGGGCCACCGCCGCCTGCACCGTGCGGGCGCGGTCGGCCGCGGAGATGCCGGTGGTCACGCCCGTGGCGGCTTCGATCGACACCGTGAACGCGGTGCCGTGCTGCGCGCCGTTGCGGCTGGCCATTGGCGGCAACTGCAGTCGCTCGCAACGCTCGCGCGTCAGCGTCAGGCAGATCAGGCCGCGCCCGAAGCGGGCCATGAAGTTGATGGTCTCGGCTGTCACATGCTCGGCAGCCATGACGAGATCGCCCTCGTTCTCGCGGTCTTCCTCGTCGACGAGGATGACCATGCGGCCGGCGGCGAGCTCGGTCAGGAGCTCGGGAATGGGGGATATCGCCATCGACGGATTGTAGGTTGCGGGTCCGCAGACCCCACGCTCAAGCTGGCCGTGCGACGCAGGCCACCGATTGCATGCGCTCGACGTAGCGGGCGATCAGATCGATCTCGAGGTTGACGGTGCCGCCGGGCTTCAGATGTCCGAGTGACGTGTTCTCGATGGTGTGCGGGATCAGGTTGATGCCGATCTCGCAGCCGGTCGGGTGGTCCGCGACGGTATTGACCGTCAGGCTGACGCCGTTGACCGTGATCGAGCCCTTGTAGGCCAGGAATTTCGCCAGGTCGGCAGGCGCATCGATCTTCAGGGTCCAGGACTCGCCGACCGGTGCGAAATGCGTGACGCGGCCGATGCCGTCCACGTGGCCGCTGACCAGGTGCCCCCCCAGGCGATCGTTGGCGCGCAGTGCCTTTTCGAGGTTGACGGGCCCGAGCGCGTCGAGACCGGCGGTCTTGTCCAGGCTCTCGGCCGACACGTCGACCGTGAAGACCGAGCGCGCAGCGTCGAGCGACGTGACCGTCATGCATGCGCCGTTGATCGCGATGCTGTCGCCCGGACCGACGTCGTCGAGGTAATGCGCGGGCGCATCGACATGGAGCCGGTTGCCGTGAGAGGCAGCGTCGCCCAGTGGCTTGACGTCGGAGATCCGGCCGACGCCGGTGATGATGCCTGTGAACATGCGGCTATTGTCTCAGCGCAGCTTCGGACGGGCCAGCACCCGCAGGTCGTCGCCGATGCGATCGACCTGGTGAAACCGCAGCTCCACGGCCTCAGACAGGTCGGTCAGGGGCCCGAAAGCGGCGAGATCGCGTCCGGCACCGAGCAGCTTGGGTGCCAGGTAGATCAGGAACTCGTCGACCAGGCGCTCGCGCACGAACGATCCGTTGAGCTTGTGGCCGGCCTCGACATGCAGCTCGTTGATGCCCCGCGCTGCCAGATCGGCCAGCATCGCCGCCAGGTCGACCTTGTCGTTGGCGCCCGGGACCCGGGCCACGTCGATTCCACGATCGGCGAAGGCGGCGAGGCGTTCGGTGGTGGGGTGGGCGGCGTAGACCAGCACCGAGCCCGGCGCCTCGAAGAGGCGGGCGCCGAGCGGTGCATCGAGCCGCGAATCGACGACGACGCGCAGCGGCTGCCGCGGCGTGGGCACCAGCCGGACGTCGAGCCGGGGGTTGTCCTCGACCACGGTGCCGACGCCAGTCAGCACCGCGCCGGCGCGGCGGCGCCAGGCGTGGCCGTCGGTGCGCGCGGCCTCGCCCGTGATCCACTGGCTGACGCCGTTGGGCAGCGCGGTGCGTCCGTCTAGCGATGCGGCGATCTTCATCCGCACCCAAGGGCGCTGGCGTTCCATGCGCGAGAAGAATCCGATGTTGAGTTCGCGTGCGGCATTGACGGTCTGGGGCGACACGCCCTGCGTGGTCACTTCGATGCCGGTGGCGCGCAGCCGCGCCGCGCCCTGGCCCGCGACCAGCGGGTTCGGGTCTTCGACGGCCATCACGACGCGCGCGATGCCGGCCTCGGCGAGTGCCTCGCAGCAGGGCGGAGTTCGGCCGTGGTGGGCGCAGGGTTCGAGCGAGACGACGGCGGTGGCTCCGCGCGCCGAATGGCCCTGGCCGGCGGCGTCGCGCAGCGCCATCACCTCGGCGTGCGGTCCGCCGGCCTGTTGCGTGTGGCCGCGACCGATCACCTGCCCGTCGGCGGAGACGATCAGGCAGCCGACGCGCGGGTTCGGCTCGCTCAGCGCGATGGCCTGCTCTGCCAGCGCGAGCGCCTGCGCCATCCAGTCGTCATGGCGGTGCGTGAAATCGGTGGGCGTGGATGGCGTCGATGTCATCTGGGTCGGCGGGGTCAGGGCTGGTGTTGAATCGTGGCGACGCGCGAGGTGGGCGGCGACCCGACGGCATCCGCCATTCTCGGGGCAGCGCCATCAGGGCAGGCCAGATCGCCGCGGATCACCAGGAAGTTCTGTTGCAGCAGTGCGCGATCCACACCCATGTAGTCGGCGGGATGCTCGTCGTTGCGGTCGATGGCCCCGCTGCCGTCGTGATCCCAGGCGTAGCGGCAGATCCGGCGGTCCGCTGCGGTGGTGCCGATCGTCCAGCCGAAGGGAATCAGCGTGCTGGTTCCGGACCAGCGCGGCGGATCGCCGGCGGCGGGCACCAGGCAGTTGTAGGCGACGAATCGTTCACCGAGGTCGGTCCATGCCGCCGCGCCGACGCGGGCGGGTTCGGCGGCCAGCGGCACCGCGACACGGTGGACGCCGTCGCCGGAGCGATACAGCACGGTCTTCTGTGCCTCGGTGCCGCACCAGGGATCTGCCGCGGCGACGGCGCTGGCCAGCGCGACCCCCATTGCCAGCTCGAGTGGCGGATCGTTGGCGGCCAGCGGGTCGGGCGGGTTCGCATTCGAGAATCGCACCGTGCCGCTCAGCAGCAGGCCCCGCGCCTCGCTGCAATGGGTCAGGTGCTCGGCGGTCAGTTCCCCGTTGGACAGGCCGGCGGGCACTTCGGAGCACTGCTGGGTCACCTCTCCGCTGAGGTTGTCGAGCACGAAGGCCGTGCTGCCCACCAGGACGGGTTTCAGGACACTGCGGCCGTCGCCCAGGTTCTTCGCGGTGAGCGGGATGCGCGCCGAGCGCGCCATGCCCCCGGAGGCTGTCAGCGCGCTCGGACCCAGCGCGAGCGCCCCGGACAGTGCCGGGTGCTGGCCCGCGATGATCGTGCTGACCTCGGCCCGGTGCTCCGTGCCGTCGCGCGCGGTCCACGCGACGCCGACGGTGGCGTGCTTCATGCGCAGCGCCGACCCGGCGTCGATCTGCCGGGTCAGCCGGTACGCCGTGTTGAGTTGCAGTCCGCCCAGTTGATCCACCGCCGAGGCAACGGGCTCGATGCGTTCGTAGGATGACGCGGCCGGTGGGGCCCCTGCGGGCTGCATCAGCGATGCGTAGGCTCGCACCGTCTCGATGTCTTCCTGCGCGAGCCGCAGGGCCTGCGAGCGTTGCCGCGCCAGATCGGCATGGGCCTGCAGGTGGTGGTGCAGCCTGGACATCGACAGCACGCCGAGCGCGATCACCAGGAAGGACAGCAGTGCCTCGATCAGCGTGACGCCGCGCTGTGATCGTGGCCGAGGGTGCCGGAATGCAGGTGTAGTGCTCATCAGAAGTCCCTCCAGCTGCCGGGCACACGCGCATAGCTGCCGGTCTGCCGTTGCAGGCTGCGCAGCAGCGTCGCGTCGTGGATCAGGTCGGGGGCGGCGCTGCCGCCATAGCCCGACTCGGAAATGACCGCGCCGTGGACGCGCCCGCGCGGGGGCCCAGCATCGTCCCAGCGGACGGCGGATGCGTAGAGCAGTCCGTGCAGCGTCACGTCACCGGTCAGCGTGATGCTGCCGTCGACCACGATGACCACCGGTCG
>JAGNWJ010000086.1 GCA_017986065.1 Rhizobacter sp.
GCCCTGCTCGAGGTGTCGGGCGGCGTGCGGCTTGACCAGGTTCGCGAGATCGCCGCCACCGGTGTCGACCGGATCTCGATCGGCCGGCTGACCAAGGATGTCAGGGCGACCGACTACTCGATGCGGGTGGTGTCGACCCTCTGAGGGATCGAACGACCATCTGGACCGCAGTTCCGGTGCTATTCCGGGTCTCGGTCGGCCCAGGTCGGCCGGACACTCGGGTTTCAGCTCCACGGGGGAGCGGAGACTGCCATGAGCACCGTGTTCGATTCGATCCACAACCACTATGAGCACGCGGTGTTCGACGCCGTGCTCGCCGCATCCAGTCGCTTCAGCCACCTCAGCGACCCGCACATCATGGCGGACGTGGCCTGTGTGGCGCTGAACCGCCTGCCGCCGCGCTACATCCGGCACGACGTCGATTTCTCGTTCTATCTGACCGAGCGCGAGCGCTCGGAAAACGAAGCCGCGATCGCCGAAGCGGTGGAATTCGCATTCCAGTTCGTGCAGGCCAAGGTGGCCATGCGCGCAAGGCGCTGAGCCGTGCCGGCCTCAGACGCTCAGTCGATGCGTCTTGGGCTTCCTGCCGACGCGCGTGCGTCGCATCAACACGGTCGGAAAACTCACCGGCAGCGCCTGGGGAAAGTCGCGGCTGTAATGCAGCCCCCGGCTCTCGTGCCGCATCAGCGCAGAGCGGACGATCAGTTCGGCACAGTCGACGAGGTTGCGCAACTCCAGCAGGTCGCGGTTGACGCGGAAGCTGCCGTAGTAGTCATCGATCTCGCTGCGCAGCAGCTTGATGCGGTGCAACGCCCGTTCGAGCCGCTTGGTGGTGCGCACGATGCCGACGTAGTTCCACATCAGCAGCCGCAATTCGTCCCAGTTGTGCGCGATGACGACCTGCTCGTCGGCGTTCTCGACCTGACTCTCGTCCCAGGCCGGCAGATGCGGCTCCGGGTGGTCGCCGAATTCATGGATATCCATCGCACAGGTGCGGCCCAGCACCACGCATTCCAGCAGCGAATTGCTGGCAAGCCGGTTCGCCCCGTGCAGTCCGGTGTAGGTGGTCTCCCCGACCGCGTACAGGCCGGGCAGGTCGGTGCGGCCGTGCAGGTCGGTGACCACGCCGCCGCAGGTGTAGTGCGCGGCAGGCACCACGGGAATCGGCTGCCGGGCAATGTCGATGCCCAGCGCCAGGCAACGCGCGTGGATCGTCGGGAAATGCTCCTTCAGGAAGGACTCACCCAGGTGCGTGGCGTCGAGCCACACGTGATCGAGTCCGTGCTTCTTCATCTCGAAATCGATCGCCCGAGCCACGATGTCGCGCGGCGCCAGCTCCATGCGCTCGTCGTGCGCAGCCATGAAACGTGTGCCGTCTGGCAGCTTGAGGTGTCCGCCCTCGCCGCGCAAGGCCTCGGTGATCAGGAAGCTGCGCTCCTGCGGGTGGTAGAGGCAGGTCGGATGGAACTGGATGAACTCCATGTTGCCAATGCGGCAACCGGCACGCCAGGCCATCGCGATGCCATCGCCGGTGGCGGTGTCGGGGTTGCTGGTGTATCGGTAGACCTTGCCGACACCACCGGTGGCCAGCACCACCGCACGCGCTGGCAACGTCTCGACGCGCTGCTGATCGATGTCGAGCGCGTAGACACCGTAGCAGCGCGGCTGCTCGTCGCGCCTGAGCTGACGGGACGTGATCACGTCGACCGCCATCCAGCGCTCGCGCATGTCGATGTTGGGATGCCGCCTGACCTCGTCGAGCAGCACGTCGTGGATCGCCTTGCCGGTTGCATCCGCCGCGTGGGCGATGCGACGCACCGCATGGCCACCTTCTCGCGTCAGGTGCAGACCGAGCGGACCTTCGGGGTCCGCCGAAAACGGCACGCCTCGATCCACCAGCCAGCCGATCGCCTCGGCGCTGTGCTGGGCGATGAAGCGCGCCGTGTGCTCGTCGACCAGACCCGCGCCGGCATCCTGCGTGTCGCGGACATGCGAATCGATGCTGTCGTCATCGCCCAACACGCCGACGATGCCCCCCTGCGCCCAGGCGGTG
Source organism: Rhizobacter sp. (assembly GCA_017986065.1). GTDB lineage: Bacteria > Pseudomonadota > Gammaproteobacteria > Burkholderiales > Burkholderiaceae_C > PBB1. Next base: position 2,054 of record JAGNWJ010000086.1, read on the forward strand.
GCCCCTTCGTCCAGACCCCGCTTGGCCAGAACGATCACCGGATGGTCGACCGCCAGATGCAGCGCCACCGTCAATCCGGCCAGACCTGCACCGATGATCACCACCGGAAGCTGCGCGCGCGCCGGGTCAATGAGCGGCATGGCAATTCGGCACGGATCGAAGGTCTGAATTCATCTCCGGATTCTATCGATCAGCCCCCGTTCGTCAGGCTCGGGCGGCCAGCACCGCCCGCGGTGCGAAGTAATGCTGTCGCAGGGATGGTGCAGTGCGAGAGACTGTGCCAGCATGGCGAGTCGCCGCGTCGAATCACGATGCACCGACTCCGGCAACGCCGCCAACCACAACGTACCGGCACGAGGGCCCCATGAGCAACTACACCAGCCGCACCGGCAGTCCCTACACGGACCGTCCCGCACCACCGCCGATCGAGAACGACGGCTGGGAATCGACGCGGGCCCAGACTGCGCTGGCCACCCAGATCATGGATCGCGAAGGCGATGCGCCCCCCGCTTATCGCCAGGAGATCGGTCGGCCGGTTGGCAACGATGTTCGCGAGCTGTTCGTGGCCTGCGCGCCGGGCGAGGCGCTGCAGCAGCAGTTCGAGCACCTGCATCCGGAATTCATCGCGGTGCACGATCTCGCCACGCGTTCGTCGCGGCAGTTGCTGCGTGGCATCGCAGCGGCCAGCAACCGTGCGGTCCAGAAGCTGGTGCTGCGCCGCCAGGGCGGTGGTGCACCGGTGGCGACGATCGACTTCATCGAGGTCCCCGTCAGCGCGCAGGAGACGCTGCGCATCTACTCCACCGACATCGACGACACCACCGACGCCGCGGCCCGCCATGCGGTCGCGCGCACCTTGCTGGCCTACAGCCAGCTCGGAGTGATGATGGTGGGCGCCATGCCGGCCGAGAACATCCACGCCCTGCTGAGGCCCTGGCACGAGGAACTCATCCGCAGTCCCTGGCTGAACCGCAATCTGCTGCTGCTGCCGCTGACCAACACCCCGGCGCTGACGACCAACGGCCAGAACATGGTCCGCGGCACCTCGATCACGCTGCGCACCACGCCCGTGGTCACGCGACCGGCCGATGCCTGGAATTTCATCAACGGCACCTGGGGCCGGCTGCGAGGCGCTGTCTCGCCTCTGGGCGCCCCGGCTGCACCGGCTCGCAGCGTCACGACAGACCGCGCCGCCGCATCGCAACCTCCGGTCCAGAGCCAGGCTGCAGCGCGTGTCAGTGCGCAGATCGACGCCGGATACCGGGCGCCGGCCCTGCCGGACGATCCTTCAGGTTTCGCGCCCACCAACCTGCTGCCTTTGCGACCGATGCCGGACGTGCGGGCCAGGCCGGTGCCGATGCAGGACGAGGTGCTCGAGGTCTACGTGCATCAGGTGTGCGAACTCAACGGCGTGGTCGGCTGCTGCGTTTTCGATATCGGCTCCGGGCTGCCGGTGGCACACGGCGGTGCCGGCGCCCCGCCGGAGGAGCTGGCGCGCCATGGAAGGGCCCTGCTGTCGGCAATGGGCACCACCAGCCGGGCGCTCGGCCTCGGCCACACGCTGCCGGATGCCGCCATCACGCTCGGATCGCATCACCTGCTGCTGCGCTCGGTCGCCAAGCACGCAGGCATGGCGCTGCTGACCGTGCTGGACCGGACGAACGCCAACCTGACGCTTGCCCGTCTTCAGATCGAGCGGCTCGATCCCTTGCTGGACCGCTGAGCCGCTCTCGACGAGAAGGGACGAATATCTCGTCGCGAGCGGGCCGAGGTGACATCGAGGAGCCAAGCCGTACAAGCGTACGGTGAGCACCGGAGGTGTCAGATCGGCCCGAGCAGCAGAAGGATTCCCCCTTCTCAGTGCACGACGCGGTCGAAGACGAACTCCCCGTCCGCGACCCCCACCGGAATCACGTCCTTCGGGCCGAACTTGCCCTCGAGGATCAGCTTCGCGACCGGGTTCTCGATGCGTTGCTGGATCGCGCGCTTGAGCGGCCGCGCACCGAACACCGGATCGAAACCCGCCTTGGCCAGTTCCGCCAGCGCCTGCGGCGTCACCTCGAGCTTCATGTCCATCTTCTCGAGACGGGACTCCAGCACCTTCAGCTGGATGCCGGCAATCGATTCGATGTGCCGATGGTCGAGCGCATGGAACACGACGACCTCGTCGATGCGATTCAGGAACTCCGGGCGGAAATGCTGCTTCACCTCGACCCACACCGCTTCGCGGATCAGTTCGCTGTCCTGCCCGGCCATCTGCATGATCTGGTGTGAACCCAGATTGCTGGTCATCACGATCACGCAGTTCTTGAAGTCCACGGTGCGGCCCTGCCCGTCGGTCAGGCGTCCGTCGTCGAGCACCTGCAACAGCACGTTGAACACGTCCGGGTGCGCCTTCTCGACCTCGTCGAGCAGGAGCACGCTGTAGGGGTTGCGGCGAACCGCTTCGGTGAGGTAGCCGCCCTCGTCGTAACCGACATAGCCCGGTGGCGCACCGATCAGGCGGCTCACCGAATGCTTCTCCATGTACTCGCTCATGTCGATGCGGATCAGGTGCTCCTCGCTGTCGAACAGGAAACCCGCCAGCGCCTTGCAAAGTTCGGTCTTGCCGACCCCGGTCGGGCCGAGGAACATGAACGATCCAGTCGGCCGGTTCGGGTCACTCAGACCCGAGCGTGAGCGGCGGATCGCATTGGCGACCGCTGTGATGGCCTCGTCCTGCCCGATCACGCGCTCATGCAGACGGGTCTCCATCTGCAGCAGCTTCTCGCGTTCGCCCTGCATCAGCTTGGACACCGGGATGCCGGTGGCACGCGCAACGACTTCGGCGATCTCCTCGGCGCCGACCATCGTGCGCAGCAACTGCGGCTTGCCGCCCGCCTTCGCCTTGCCCTGCTCCTTTGACTGCGCCTCGGCGAGCTTCTTTTCCAGCTCCGGGAGGCGACCGTACTGCAGCTCGGCGACCTTGTTGAAATCACCCTTGCGCTTGAGGTCCTCGATCTGGAACCGGATGCGGTCGATCTCTTCCTTGACGTGGGCCGAGCCCTGCGCCGCAGCCTTCTCCGACTTCCAGATCTCGTCGAGATCGGCAGCCTCGCGCTGCAGCTTGGTGATCTCCTCCTCGATCAGGCCGAAGCGCTTCTGCGAGGCCTCGTCCTTCTCGCGGCGCACCGCCTCGCGCTCGATCTGGAGCTGGATCAGGCGGCGGTCGAGCTTGTCCATCGCCTCGGGCTTCGAGTCGATCTCGATCTTGACCTTGGCAGCGGCTTCGTCGATCAGGTCGATCGCCTTGTCGGGCAGGAAGCGGTCGGTGATGTAGCGGTGGCTCAGCTCGGCCGCGGCGACGATGGCCGGGTCGGTGATCTCGACACCGTGGTGCACCTCGTACTTTTCCTGCAGGCCGCGCAGGATCGCGATGGTGGCCTCGACCGACGGCTCGCCGACCAGGATCTTCTGGAAGCGCCGCTCGAGCGCGGCGTCCTTCTCGACGTACTTGCGGTACTCATTCAGCGTGGTGGCGCCGATGCAGTGCAACTCGCCACGAGCCAGCGCCGGCTTGAGCATGTTGCCAGCGTCGATCGCGCCCTCGGCCTTGCCGGCTCCGACCATCGTGTGGATCTCGTCGATGAAGACGATGGTCTGTCCTTCGTCCTGCGCCACTTCCTTCAGCACGCTCTTGAGCCGTTCCTCGAACTCGCCGCGGAACTTGGCGCCGGCCAGCAGCAGGGCCATGTCGAGCACCAGCACCCGCTTGTTCTTCAGCGAGTCGGGCACCTCGCCCGCGACGATGCGCTGCGCCAGGCCCTCGACGATGGCGGTCTTGCCAACGCCGGGTTCGCCGATCAGCACCGGGTTGTTCTTGCTGCGACGCTGCAGCACCTGGATCGCACGGCGGATCTCGTCGTCGCGTCCGATCACCGGGTCGAGCTTGCCCTGACGCGCACGCTCGGTGAGGTCAAGCGTGTACTTCTTCAGTGCTTCCCGCTGGCCCTCGCCCTCGGCGCTGTCCATCTTCTGGCCGCCGCGCACCGCGTCGATCGCCGCTTCGAGCGCCTTGCGGTTCAGGCCGTGCTCCTTCACCAGCGGGCCGATGGCCGACTTGCTGTCGGCCACTGCGAGCAGGAACATCTCGCTGGCGATGAACTGGTCCCCGCGCTTGGTCGACTCCTTCTCTGCGGCCTGCAGCAAGGCTCCAAGGTCGCGGCTCGGCTGCACCTGCTCACCGCCCTGCACCTGCGGCAGCTTCTTCAGCTCCGCCTCGAGTGCACCTTGCAGCTTGGCCGTGTTGACGCCGGCGCGGGCGAGCAGCGCCTTCGGCCCGTCAGCCTGCGCGAGCATGGCTGACAGCACATGCACCGGCTCCATGTAGGGGTTGTCGCGGCCGTTGGCCAGGCTCTGTGCATCGGCCAAGGCTTCCTGGAACGTGGTGGTCAATTTGTCAAGACGCATGGAAAGGTCCTCCTATTCCCTGCAATCTGAGGGGGTACCTGCGCATTTCAAGGCATGGCTTCGGGCGGCAATTGATCAAGATCAATCCCTGACCTGCACCATGCTGCGGCGACTCGGACACCGTCTTGATCCGAATCGCGCGAAACTCCCCCCCATGAAACCGACACCGACCACCGCCGCAATGGCTGGTACTTTTTCAGCGCTGGCCTGGCCACTGCTCTGGCCCTGGCTGGGTGACACGACCACTTCGAGCAGCGTTTGGCTGGTGGTCGGAACCTTGGTACTGATCGCCCTGCCCGCACACGCGTTCGTCGTCGGTTTCACGCGCAACCCGATGCCCGGTGCCAGGGCCATAGACACGGCACTTCTCAAGCGCGTCGGCGTGTGGCTGGGGGCCGCGGCACTGACCAGCTTCGTCATGAGCCTGCTTCCCCCGACGTGACGCGCTCGCGAGCACCGCGCGTCTTTCGAGGCTGCGATCCGAAGGCAGCTGGACTTCAGTCTTCCCGCACGCTCAACCGCAGAGGAACGCTGCCCTGGCTGCGGTCCTCCAACGGACGCAGCAGCAGCGACGTCATTTCGGGACTGAGCGCGAAATCGAACTGGCCGTTGCTCTTGCGCTTCAGGCGCACATAGCCGCTCTCCCGTTCGAAGTCGTTGCGGATGATCAGCGTGATCACCTGATCGCACGTGCTGATGAACACCCGGAAGCGGAAACGGTCTGCTGCCAGTTCATCCTGTATGCCGCGTAGCCAGCAGACATCCCTGGCCGCACTGCGGCGGTTCGACCGCAGCGGCACGAACACCCGGGTTGCAGCGTCCTGCGACGCGTGCACCACCAGTTCGTCGCTGCGGGCCAGCACCGCGACATGGGCGGGCGAAGCGAAGGCTTGATCGTAGAGAACCACGAGCGTGTCTTCCTGCCAGGTGACGGCTCCGCCCCGCGTCAGCAAGCCGAAGATCACTCCGTCGCCATTCAGGTCGATCGAGCCGCCCGACACGCCGCGCGACTGCGCGATCGCCGTCAGGACGGGCAGCATGCGCTCCGGCGACGGATCAGCGGCCGCCAGAATGGACAGGATCTCGGGCGACAGTGCTGAGTGATAAGGCGTCGGATCTCCGATCTGGAGCAGATCCGACCCGGTCGCATCGAGCCCACCGGACGAGGTCCAGCGCAGCAGTTCGCTGGAACCATCGCTGCCGGAGGTAGCCAGCAGCAGCGAGACCGGCTTCGCATCGCTGAAGGGGCCGAGGCGGACGTCGAGCAGCGAAAGGAGTTCGCCGTTGTTCGTCACGCCTGCATGGTTGGCTTGGAGGAATTCGAGAAGTCGCGACACCGAACCGGCATCGCCGGTACAGGCCGCGACCGCACCGGGCGCGATGCGAACCAGTTTCAGCGCGGGCTCTTCGACAGGCTCATCGCGATGGTCGGTCAGCAACTCACCCAGGCTGATCTGCTGCCTGCGCGGCGGAATCTGCACCGAAGAGACCGTGTCGGCCAGCAGGTAGACCGAGCCTTTGTGCTTCCAACCTGCGCAGTAGCTCATCGAAGGACCGGCCCGGCAGGGCGGTCAGGCCAGCAGCGTCTTCGCAACGCGGAATCCCATGGCGCAGCAGAGCAGCGCGCCGGCCAGGTGCGCGAAGCTGTGCGCCACCGCCCAGCCGAAGTCGCCACGCTGCAGCAGCGTCAGCGACTCGCCGGTGAATGCCGAGAATGTCGTCAACCCGCCGAGGAATCCCGTCACGAGCAGCAGCCGCATCGATTCGTTCGGCGTCCTGGCGAACCACGCCAGCGCGATCCCGATCAGCAGGCCACCGACGCAGTTGACCACCAGCGTACCGAGCGGGAAACCGGCCCAGCGCGCGTTGAGCCACAGCTGAACCGCCCAGCGCAGCACGCCGCCGACTGCCGATCCGAGCGCCACGGCCATCAACTGCGCCCAAGGCACGGACTGGTTCATCGGTCTGGCTCGGTGGCCGGATCAGGCTCGCCCTGCTGCCAGCGCGCCATCGCCTCGTCGTCGCTGACCCGGGCATCGACCCAGCGTGAGCCCTCCGGAGTGCTCTCCTTCTTCCAGAACGGCGCCTGCGTCTTCAGGTAGTCCATCAGGAACTCGCAGGCCCGGAATGCGCTGCCACGATGTGAGGAGGCCACCGCCACCAGCACGATCTGATCCTGCGGCTGCAGCAGGCCGACACGGTGGATCACGCGCACGGCGCGGATGTCGAAGCGCCTCCGGGCGGCCGAGATCATCGATTCGATCGACTTCTCGGTCATGCCGGGATAGTGCTCGAGTTCCATCGCGCTGACGCCGCTGCCGTCGTTGCGGTCGCGCACACAGCCGACGAAGGTGGCGACCGCGCCGACACCGGGATCGGCCGAACGCAAGGCCGCGACCTCGGCGCTCAGGTCGAAATCGGCGGTCTGGATGCTGACGCTCATGCTGCTGTCCCGGTCAGACCTGTGCTCAGCCGCCGGTCACCGGCGGAAAAAAAGCGACTTCGGCATCGGCGCCGACAGGCTCGGACTCATCGCACAGCAGCTGGTTCAGCGCGCTGCGCAGAGATCGGTCACGCGACAACGCGGCTGCGTGGGCGGCGCTGGATGCGATCAGGCGGTCACGCAACTCGCCGATCGTGGCGCCAGCCGGCACCTCGATCAATTCACCGGTGCCCAGCACCTCGCGGATCGAAGCGAAATAGCGCACCTGCACGTTCATGACAGCAACTCCGCGAATCCGAGGTACTGCACCGTGTCACCGGCGCGAATGGCCTGCGCCGAGGGGTTGTCGACCAGACCGTCGCCCCAGACGGCCGACGTCAGCACGCCCGAGCTCTGGTTGGCAAACAGGTCGAGGCCACCCGCCGAATTGCGGCGCACACGCAGGAACTCGCGACGCCTGTCGGGCTTGGGCCAGTCGAAATCGGCGCGCATCGGAAGGCTCCGCAGTTGCCAGTCGACTGCGCCTTGCAGGTGCAGCAGCACCGGGCGCACGACGAGCAGGAAGGTGATGAAACTGGACACCGGGTTGCCCGGCAGGCCGATGAAGTAAGCCGCGCCCGAACCCTCAAACTCGCCGCTTCGCAAGGGTTCGCGCCTGACTTCACCAAACGCCAGCGGCCTGCCCGGCTTCGTCGCCATCTGCCAATGGTCGACGCGGCCTTCGGCCTCGACAGCGGGCTTGATGTGATCTTCCTCGCCGGTCGACACACCACCGCTGGTGACGATCAGGTCGTGCTCCTGCGCCGCACGACGCAGCGCTTCGCGGGTGGCATCGAGCCGGTCGGGCACGATGCCGAAATCGGTGCAGTCGCA
>JAGNWJ010000021.1:0-10288 GCA_017986065.1 Rhizobacter sp.
CCCAGCCCCTGCGGCTTGGTCGTGAAGAACGGCCTGAAGATGTGCGCGAGCACCTCTGGCGTCATGCCGGGGCCCCCGTCCTTGACTTCGATGCGCACGGTACGGCTGTCCGTCTCGCGAACCGTCACATCGCAGCGCTCGCCCGGGGGGATGGCCTCGGCGGCGTTCGAGAGCAGGCTGTCGAACACCTGCTGCAGCAGGTGGCTGTCGGCCTGGACCACGGCCTTGGCGATGTGGCTTTCCAGGGACAGGGTCTTGCGGCTGCGCTGGAAGGTGATCTTGTGATCTGAAACGCAGTTGCGAAGCACGCTGACCACGTCGACCGGCTGACTCGCCTGCACGCCCTGGTTCGACAGCCGCAGCAATTCGGTGATGCGTGCCGAGATGCGGTCGACCTCGCGGATGATGTCGCGCGAGCAATCGGCACTCTGCTCCGGAGGCAGCTCCAGGCCCAGTTCGGCAGACGACCTGATCGAAGCCAGCGGATTTCGGATGTTGTGTGCCACGGACGAGGCCAGTTCGCCCAGCGCAGCGACGGTGCCGGCCTCGAGCAGCTTGGTGTGCTGCTCGCGCATCGTGCGGTCGGCACGCCGGATCAGCCAGAACAGGCTCACGAACAACGCCACGGCGCCCCCCAGCGCGGCGATGGCGACCTGTCTCTCGCCCTCCTCGATGGCCTCGGTGAGTGCCAGCGGTGCCTTGTACAACTCGACCACGCCGACGACCTGGTTGTCGCTCGGGTCGACGACGGGGATGTAGGTTTCCACGAAGAACTGCACCGACGGGGACAGCCCGATGTGTTCCCTTTTGGAGAGGGCCTCGTGGCTGATGCGTCCCGACTCGACCTCGAGCTTGCCCGCCATGGCGTGCTCGAGGTCATCGTTGTCTGTGAAGCGGCGTCCCACCATCGTCGGGTCGCTCGACCAGACGACGGTCCGATCGATGCCGTACACATTCGCGCGCAGCATGTCCCGCATGTTCGCGAGGTGCGTCACGGTGTTCTTGAAGTGTTCGACGACTTGCGGGTCGTCTGTATGCCGGAGATAGGCGAGCGTGCCGTCGGACACCAGGATGTTCTGCACGAAATCGCGCGAGATCTCGCCTTCGCGCTTGAACATCTGGCTGGTGAGGAAGCGCGACACGACCCAGGCATTGGCCATCGCGATCAGCACGATGACGACCGCACTCAGTCCGGCGAACCAGCGCAGCAACTGAAACGGGGCGGGTTGGGACGGGGGCATGTTCGGTGGCAAAAAGAAGACTCTGGGGCTGATTCTGGAGTGCGGTCGACGGTGATCGTAAGCCGTGGGCTGCCTCGCCTCGGCGAGCGGCGGGTGCCCGCGGATCGTGGTCGGGGCCGGGATGCACGCTTTGATCGCAGTTGCCGTGCCCGCAACCGTGTGCTCGACAAAGCGTTTCCAATCAACCACTTGGGTCTGCCAAGTTGGGGTGTTGACTGCGAAGTGGGGCATATCGCGCAGTTGAAATGGGTGATATGCCCCAACGTCCCCGGCGAGCCCGGGACCACTACTTGAGGAATGCGTGCACCGAGGTGATCGATTCCTGCGCCGCTTCCTCGTGCGGCAGGTGGCCGACCCCGGGCAGCGACACCAGCTTCGCGCCGGTCATTTCCTTCAGGTAGTCGGCCGAGTTGGCCAGCGGGATCATCGCGTCCGCCTCGCCCCACAGTAGCAGCGTCGGTGCCCGGATGCTGCGCAGCAGCGGCCTCGGGTCGACCAGCACGGACTGCTGCATCCGTGCGATCAGCGCCTCACGGCTGCCCGGTGCCAGCATCAGGTCGTGGTAGCGGGCCGTCAGCGCATCGCTCAGGAACGCGGGGTCGCCGTAGGCCGGCGCCAGGCTCATGCGCAGCAGCGGCTTGGGCAGCACGAAACGCATCAGCCTGACGGTGGCTGGCACTTCCGGGGCCTTGCCATATTCGAAGCCCGGGCTCGCGAAACCGTCGGGTGCGATCAGCACCAGCTTGTCGACGCGTTCCGGGTGCCGTGCCGCGAAGGTCCAGGCGATGCGGCCGCCGATCGAGTGTCCGATCACGCTGGCACGTGCCACGCCCAGGTCATCCATCAGTGCGCGCAGCAACTGCAGGCTGCGCGCGTCGGTGTAGTCGCCGCTCGGGTCGGGCGAACTGAGCCCGCTGCCCGGCAGGTCGAAGCGGATCACGCGGTGATCGGCTGCCAGCACCTGCGCCCAGGGTTCCCAGGTGTGCAGGCTGCCGCCGAAGCCGTGGATCAGGATCACGGCTGGCGCGTCCTTCGGGCCGCTGTCGCGCACGTGCAGCCGAACGCCGGCGATCTCGATGATGTGACTCGGCGATTGCAGGTACCGCGCCTCCAGATCGGCCCGGCTCTTGTCCGGGGTCCAGAGCCAGAAGGCGATCAGGGCAAGCAGCAACAAGAAGGCTCCGGTGGCCAAGCTGGATTTCAACCGCACGCTTTCGGCAAAGAGGAATCGGCTGTGCACTGTGCCATGAACGCCGAGCGGGCCACGCATCGTCTGAGGCCGGGGCGCACGACCGCGCGCCCCGGGCGAGCTTCAAAGTGTCGGCAATAGCACCTTGCCAATGACATGGATGACGCCGTTGCTGGCCCGCACGTCGGTCGCGAGGATCGGCGCTGGCGTCGCGGTCTGGTCGGTGATGGTCGGCGGCGTGCCGGCGTTGATCGTGATCGGCTGCCCGGCGACGGTGTTCACCGGGGTGCCGAACGGGATGTCGGCGGCCAGCACCTGCGAGCCGAGCACGTGGTAGGTCAGCACGGTGGAGAGTTGGGGCGTCGTCAGTCCCGCCACCGTCGATGCGATGTCGGCGAAGGCTCCGTTGGTTGGCGCGAACACCGTGAACGGACCGGTGCCGCTCAGGGTGCCCTGCAGGTCAGCCGCAACCACTGCACCGACCAGGGTGTCGAACAAGGGGTTGACCTGGGCCATCTGGACGATGTTCAACACGCCCGGTGGTACCAGCACCTTGTCGATGGCGTGGATGACGCCGTTGCTGGCGTTGACATTGGCAGCGGTCACTCGGGCGGTTGTCAGCGCAGCGTCGGTGATGGCCACACCGCTGGTGGTGTTCAGCGAGAGCGTCGCCGGGCTGCCCCCGAAGCTGTAGAGCGTTCCCTGGGTCGCCCCTCCCGCGGCAAGATCCGCGGCGCTCTTCTCATCGGGCAGCAAGTGGTAGGTCAGGATGTTGGCGAGCACCGGTGCCGGCAGCGCGTCGACCATCGCCGCGGCGCTGGCAAAGCCCAGACGATTCGCCAGTTGCGTGAAAGCCGCATCGGTCGGCGCGAACACCGTCAGGTTCGCGTTCTTGTCCGTCAACGCGCCTGCTACACCGGCCTTGTTGACCGCCGCCAGCAGTGCGTTGAAGCCCTGCGCCTGTGCCACCACGGCAATGTTTTCGTGGTCGCTGCTGCCTCCGCCACCGCCGCATGCGGCCATCAGGCCCGCCGTCGTGAAGGCGAGCATCGTCTTGAGGAAACGGGTCATCACTGGAACTCCTGAGTCGGATGAAATACGCCCGTCGGGGATTCGACGGGCCGACCCAATGACCCCAGTCTTAACTGATTAGTTCAAATAAAAACTGATTCGTATGTGTTCTGACGTAGCGGTATTACTTAGGGCTGTGCGGACGCCGCGGCGTGGGTGACGGGCTGAGCTGGGCTCGAAGGCGCGCTGAAAACGTAGTCCGCCAGATCCGGCACGCGCACCGACTGCACGTACTCCCGGGTAAACCCGGGGAAAAGAGCAAACACGCGGCCGTTCTCCATCCGGTACCAGCTGCGGCACTGGCTCCACACCGAGGTGCCGAGCCGTGCCTGCAGCCGATCGTTGTGAGCTCGCAGCACCTCGGGTCGCACGTCGATCCAGCGGTGTTCCCCGGCGCGCACCGCCTGCATGCACGCGATCGCGTGATCGACCTCGGGTTCGATGTAGAGCAGCGTCGAGGTGTGTCCGGTGGCGGTGTTGGGGCCGAGCATCAGGAACAGGTTCGGGAAGCCCGACACCGTGATGCCGTGATACGCCTCGGGTCCGTGCGCCCAGGTTTCGGCCAGCGTGCGGCCCTGCAGGCCGGTGACGCGGATCGATGACAGCAGATGCGCCACGTCGAAGCCGGTGGCGCAGACCAGGGCGTCGATGGTGCGCTCGCGGCCGTCGGTGGTCACGATCCCGTGCGACGTGATGCGTGCGATCGCATCGGTGACCAGCTCGACGTTCGGCCGCGTCAGCGCCGGGTAGAAATCGTTCGAGTAGATGATGCGCTTGCACCCCAGCGGGTAGGGCGGCACGAGCTTCTGCCGCAGGGCTTCGCTGCTCACCTGCTTCTTGCGCTGGGCTCCCGCCGCGGCCAGCAGCGCACGTCGCGCCAGCGTTCCTTCGTCGAATCCGCTGCGTCCCCATTCGAGCACCTGGGACCAGTTCCAGCGAACCATGGCCGCATAGGGCGGGAATTGCGCCAGCAGACGATCGAGTGCGGTGTACAGCCGGTCGCGTCGCGGCAGGACCCAGTTGGCCGTGCGCTGGAACACATGCAGCTGGAGCGCCTGCTCGGCGATCGGTGGCACCAGTTGCGAGGCGGTCGACCCGGTGCCGATCACCGCCACGCGCTTGCCGGTCATCGCGTAGCCGTGATCCCAGCGGGCCGAATGCAGTCGCTCACCCTGGAAATCGTCCAGGCCGGGAATGTCGGGCCACCTCGGCTGACTCAGCGGCCCCGCGCTGCACATGAAGAAGCGCGACTGCAGCGTCGAACGGGCGCCGTCCGGGCGCTCGATGTCGTAGTGCCAGTGGCCGGTCGCATCGTCGAAACGAGCGGCGCTGATGCGTGTGCCGAGTCGGATGTGCGCGAGCAGGCCGAAGCGCGTCGCGACCTTCTGCATGTAGGCCTGGATTTCGGGCGCCCCGGCGAAGCGGCGCGTCCAGCCGGGGTTGGGCGCGAACGAGAACGAATACACGGGCGACGGCACGTCAACATGGGCGCCCGGGTAAGTGTTGTCCCACCAAGTGCCGCCGAGGCCGTCCTGCTTTTCCAGGATCACGAAATCGTGGATGCCGGCGCGCTTGAGCTTGACCGCGGCGCACAGCCCCGACATGCCGGCGCCGAGGATCACCACCTCGTGGCTCGATGGCTGCGTGCCGGTCGCTGCCGCGAGCGGCCCCATCAAGAAGCGGGCGACCCGCTCGATCGCCTCGTCTGCGCTGCGCAGCACGCCGCCGCTGGTCTGGAACACGTGCCAGCGGTGCGCGTAGATCTCGCAGCGGGTGTCGACCCCGGCGGTCTGCAAGGCGGCCTCGAGCTGGAGGGCCTGGCCGTGCAGCAGTTCGTCGGTGCCCGCCTGGATCAGCGTCGGTGGCAGCCCGCGCAGGTCGGCAAACAGCGGTGACACCCGCGGTGCGTCGGGTGAGGTGTCGCGGAGGTAGTGCGCGGCGCAGGCGGCGGCCCAGGCCACGCTGAGCATCGCCTCGCCGCGAGGCTCGGCCGCGGGCGCATCGCGCAGGGCCACATCGACCCACGGCGAGAAGAGCACCATCGCGGCGGGCAACGGCGAGCCGCCTTCGCGCAGCGCCAGTGCGGTGGCGAGCGCCAGTCCGCCGCCAGCCGAATCGCCGGCCAGCACGACGCGCTGCCCGCCGCGGGCCAGAGCACGAAATGCGGCCACGGCGTCGTCGAGCCCGGCTGGAAAGGGGTGCTCCGGTGCGAGTCGGTAGTCGAGCGAGAAAACCGGCAGCCCCGTGACCAGCGCCAGACGCGCGGTCAGCGATCGGTGCGTGGCGGGCGAGCCGACGCAGTACGCGCCGCCGTGGAGGTACAGCACGACGCCTGGCGGTGCGGACGGGGCCTGCGCAGATCGCAGCCATTCGCCGGGCACGCCACCGACCTCAGCGGGCTCGACAGCCACGCCCTTCGGGATCAGCGTGGTGCGCGACAGCGCGAGCAGCCAGCGGCGCTGGAAGCCAATCGACCAGCGCGGTGAAAACACCGGCTTCAGCAGCAGCTTCAGCGAAGTCCGCAGCAGGGCGGCCTTGAACCCTTCGACGATCCCGCTGGGCTGGTAGACGATCATCGCAGGCTCACGGTGAAAAGTGCGGATCGTATCCGGCCGGGTTTTCTGTGGCATTTCCGCACGCGACTTCGCACTGCAGCGCAATTTGATACATCGTGATACATCATTTAACCGCTGCGCCGGTACGCTCCTTTGGGCTTGTTTTCTTGGGTCTGTCCGTGCCACAGCGGCGCGTGCAATCCGTGGTGATGTCAGTGACGGATGGGGGTCCGTGCGACGATGAATGACTATCTCTTGTGGGGCGCTGGTGCCGTGGTGGTGCTGCTGCTCGTCTTGCTGCTGGTGCAGCGCCGCCGCACGCCTGCACCGCGTCGGGAGCAGCCTCCGAGCCGTCCTCAGTCTGCCGACTCGGCCACACGGGCTGCCGATGCATCGCCTTCGCGAGCGCGCGGAGCCTCCCAGTTCGACACCGTCAACGCGGTCCACGATATGGCTCTGGCGCCCAAGGAGGGCGTCGATGTCTCGCTGGAGGCGGACCGCGAAGCCGCGGAGGCAGCCGAGCGTGCCGCGCGTGCCGAGGCGGACCGCGAAGCTGCGGAATGGGAAGCGCAACTGGTTGCCCAGCTGCTGGCCGATCAGGAGCGCGAGCGCGCCGCCGTCGAAGCCGAGCGCCTGGCTGCCGAGGTCGCTGCGGCTGCCCCGCCCGAGCCTGACGAACAGGCCATTCGGGAGCAGGCCGACCGCGAAGCTGCCGAATGGGAGGCCAAGCTGGTCGCACAGCGCCTCGCCGAAGAGGAAAGCGAGCGCGAGCGGGCGCGTGTCGAGTCCGAGCGTCTGGCCGCCGAGGCCGCTGCAGCCGAACGATTGCAGCGCGACATCGCAGCCCATGCTGCGCTCGAGCAGGCGGCCCAGCAGCGTTTCGAGCGTGCCGCTGCCGAGCAGCAGGCGCGTCTGGACGCCCAGCGCGTGGCGGAAGAGCAGGCGCACGCCGAGGCGGCACGTCTGGCCGAGGCCGCCGTGGCCGCGGCTGCCGCAGCCTCCGCGCCGTCGAGTTCATCCGCAGGCGCGCCCGAAGTCCCCCCGGCTGCTGCAGGTCCGCGCACGCCCGAGCAATGCCTGGTGATGATCGCCGACGACTCGAAGGTGGTTCGAATCAAGACCAGCCGCCTGCTGGCCAAGCACCTCTATCGGGTATCGCTGGCCGAAGACGGGCTCGACGCCGCGCGGCAGATCGAGATCGACCTGCCGGACGTGCTGATCACCGATGTCGAGATGCCCGGCATGGACGGCTTCGAACTCACGCGCCAGGTGCGCAGCAACCCCCGCACCGCGCACATCCCGATCGTGATGATCACTGCCGACGACGAGAAGCACCGCGCCGATGCCGCCGAGGCCGGTGTCAGCGTGCTGCTCAGCAAGCCGTATCCCGAGGACCAGCTGCTGTCGTACCTGCAGTCCACCCTGAGCGGCGTGGCAGTTCACTGAATTCGCGGAACCGGCGACCCGAGCGCCGCACCGTCAGCAGGTCGGGCGCGCACGGGCGGAGGGAGCTCCCATGGACGACAAGGTCATCGTCAGCAACCGCGGTGCGCTGAAAGCCAAGTACGGCACGGGTGGTTTCGCCAAGGTTGTGGCCGCGATCCGCTCGCTGATTGCGGCGGACAGGCAGCGCGGCATCCGAAGCCGGCTGGTATTTCTCGACGAAGCGGCGGCGATGAAGAGACTGGGCGCCACGCCGGTCACCTCGGCGTCAAGCACGCGTCAGGCGAAGGCCGCGATCGACGCGGTGTTCCGCGCAACGGATCCCGAGTACCTGATGATCCTCGGTGCGCCCGACGTGGTGCCGCAACAGGACCTGGCCAATCCGATGTTCTCGCCTCCGGATGATCCCGATGCCTCGGCCTGGGGCGATCTGCCCTACGCCTGCGAGGCACGCTATTCGCGCGACGTGTCGGTCTTCAAGGGCCCGACACGTGTCGTCGGACGCTTGCCCGACCTGGCCGGCGCCTCCGACCCGGCCTACCTGCTGGGTGTGCTCGAGAGCGCCGCTCGATACCAGTCGCGCGACGTGGCCGACTACGCTGCGTACTTCGGCTTGTCCACGCGCACCTGGCGAGAGTCGACGGCGCTCAGCCTCTTCAACATCTTCGGCAATTCGAAGGCCCTGACGCTGTGTCCGCCGGCGGCTGCGGCTCATGCCAGCGCCCGCCTGGCGCCGCTGATGCATTTCATCAACTGCCACGGCGGCCAGGCCGATCCGCAGTTCTATGGCGAGGATGCGAGGCATCGCTTTCCGGTGTCGCTGTCGAGCACGAAACTCGCCGGCAAGATCAGACCCGGTACCGTCGCAGCCGCCGAATGCTGCTACGGCGGCGAGATGTACGACTCGGTGACGCTGGGTCTGCCGATGCCGATCGGCCAGCATTACCTTGCGCAGGGTGCCTGCGGCTTCCTCGGCAGCTCGACCATCGCCTACGGCCCGCCCGACAGCAACGGTGCAGCCGACCTGCTCGCGCAGTACTTCCTGCTTGCCGTGCTGGAGGGAGCCTCGACGGGCCGCGCCCTGCTGATGGCTCGTCAGCAGTTCGTGCAGCAGACGGCCGAGCTCGATCCCGCCGACCTGAAGACGCTGGCGCAGTTCAGCCTGCTTGGCGATCCGGCCGTGCATCCGGCCCGCGTTCCGAATGCAACTTCGTTGCCGCGTGGCTTGGCGTCGGCAGATGCATTGCGCATGCAGCGCCGCGAGCGACGTGCCAGGCTGCGCGCCGTTGGAGACTTTCTCGAAGCGACCAAGCCGGCCACGTCGAAGCCACAGGTCGATTCAACCTGCTCAGCGCAGGTGCGTCGCTCGCTGGCCGGCATCGCAAAGAGCGCCGGCCTGCCTGCGAAGCAGTCTTTCGTTTCGTATGAGGTCCGGGCCCCGGGCGGGGCTTCGGTTGCAGCGCCTTCCGGTGCCCGCGTGCGGCGTGGCAAGGCGCCTGCGGCAGCCACATCGGTGCGCTATCACGTCGCGATTGCCACGCCGCCCCGTCCCGGTCGGGCTGCAGCAGCCCCCCTGTCGGCGGTGGCGGCTGTGGCACGCGAGGTCGATGGCCGCATCGTCGCCTACCGTGTCTACGAGCAGCGGTAAGCCGATGACGGTTTCCGATGCCGGGCCGCAGCGTGTCGATGCGCTGGAAGGCCGTGTGGTGGCCGGGCCAGTGGGCGCCGGCAGCAAGAGCCAGCGCGAGGCGGTGTGGATCGAGACCGCGCAGGGTCGCTACCTGCTGCGTCGCAGGACCGGCCCCAGCCATGGCGACGCGACGCTGGCGCGCTATGTCGGCCTGCGCGTGGTGTGTTCCGGGTTCATCGTGGGCACTTCGCTGCTGGCCGATCGCATCGACGTGATCGGTCCGGGAGTCTGACCGGCGTTCAAGACCAGAACTTCAGCACCTCGTCTGCCGGCGGCTTGGTGTGCTTGGCACGCCGATCGAGCTGCGGGGTGCCGAGCGCGATCCAGCCGACCAGCGTCTCGCCGGGCTCGCAGAAGGCGCTCACCAGCAGCGGTGACCGTGCCTTCGCGCCGCTGAGCATCTTGGCGCCGTAACCCAGTGCCTGGGCCGCGAGCAGAAAGTGCGCGATGGCGCCGCCAAGACAGGCCCACTGCTCATGGGCCGGCACTTGCGGATGGCCGAGGTCGACACGCGCGATCACAGCGACGGTGACCGGAGCCGTCGAAGCCCGCTCGCGATCCAGGGCGGCGCTTTCGGCATCCTTGCCTGCGGCGAGCGCGGCCTGCTCGAACAGCGAGGCCATGCGTGCGCGCGCCTCGGCACGCACGGCGCGAAAGCGGAACGGCACCAGCGCCGCATGATCCGGCGCGCGCATCGCGGCCTGCGTCAGCGTGAGCAGTTCGTCGTCGCTCGGGCCGGGCTCGATCAGGTAGCGCTGGCCGATCGAGTGGCGATCCAGCAGGGCGTCCAGCAGGGTGGGGGAGGTTCCGGTTGCGTTCATGTGTTCAGCGGTTCAGCCATCGCCTTGCAGCGTACGACAGCGCGTCGACCAGCGCCACCAGAAGCACCATCGCGATCAGCACCGTGCAGCTCTCGCGCATCTGGAACAGACCGAGGTGGTAGTAGAGCATCTGTCCCAGTCCGCCAGCGCCGACCACGCCCAGCACCGCGGCTGCGCGGATGTTGTTTTCCCAGCGGTACAGCGTGTACGAGATGACCTGCGGCCAGACCTGCGGCAGCGTCGCGTACAGGAACACCCGCAGCCGCCCGATGCCGCGC
>JAGNWJ010000021.1:10388-36434 GCA_017986065.1 Rhizobacter sp.
GACCACGCCCAGCACCGCGGCTGCGCGGATGTTGTTTTCCCAGCGGTACAGCGTGTACGAGATGACCTGCGGCCAGACCTGCGGCAGCGTCGCGTACAGGAACACCCGCAGCCGCCCGATGCCGCGCACCCGCAGCGCGAATGCGGGCCCGGCAGGCGCGTTCTCCATGCTCTCGGCAAACAGCCGGCCGAGCACGCCGCTCGTGTGCAGCGCCAGCGCCAGCGTGCCGGAGAACGGACCCAGTCCGGCCGCAATCAGCAGCAGCGCGGCCCACACCAGTTCGGGTATCGAGCGCAGCACGTTCAGCGCGGTGCGGGTGGCGCCGCGCAGCACCGGTGTGGCGATCGAACGGTGGCCATCGTGGCTGCGAGCACTCGCGCCCAGGGCCAGCGCCAGGCCAGCCAGTGCGGCGAGCAGCGTGCCGAGCAGGGACATGGCCAGCGTTTCGAGCGTGCCGTCCAACGTGCGGCGCAGAAAGCCCGCGGAGGACTCAGGTGGAAAGAAGCTTGCCGCAAACCTGCCCAGCGACTGCATCGCGCCGCGCGACAGGAAATCGGACCAGCGCAGATCGAGCGTTGCGAAACTCAGGAATACCAGCGCGGCGACGCAGAGTCCGATCCAGCGCAGCGCGTGGCGCGGCGGCGGTGCCTCGAGGATTCGATCCTTCACTACGGGGCTGCTCATGCCAGCGCCCGGCGCAGCAGCGCACTGATGCGGTCCGACAGCGCCACCAGCGCGATGAAGACTAGCAGGATGGTGCTGACCTCGCCGCCCGAGAACATCTTGGCTGCGCTGTCGAGCAGCTGGCCGAGTCCGCCCGCGCCAACGAAGCCCAGAACCACCGATGCGCGCAGCGCGCACTCCCAGCGATAGACGGTGTAGCTGACCAGCTCGGATCCGCACTGTGGCAGCGTGCCGAACAGCAGTGCCTGAAGGCGTCCGCTGCCGTTGCGCAGCAGCGCCTGCGTTGGCGCCGGGTCGCCGCTCTCGAGGATCTCGGCGTAGACCTTGCCGAGCATGCCGCCATAGGCGATGCCGATCGCCAGCACGCCGGCCGTCGGACCCAGGCCGACCACGCGCACGAACAGCAGTGCCCAGACCAGTTCGGGCACCGAGCGCAGCACCACCATCGTCCAGCGCAAGGCCGTGCGCACCGCAAACGGCAGCAGGCCCATCGGTTGGGCCAGTGCGCTGATCGACAGCCGTGCGGTCGAACCCAGCGCGAGCGGCACGGCAAGCAGCCAGGCCAGCGTCATGCCGGCCGTGGCGATCGCGATGGTGCGCCAGGTCTCGCGCGCCAGCAGCAGCAGGAATTCGGCATCCATGCGCGGTGGCACGAAGCTGGCAAGAAAGTGCAGCGTCGAGCTCAGGCTGCGTTCATCGAACAGTACCCAGGGCCTGAACTCGGTCAGCACCGCGAGCGGCCACAGCATCACGGCCAGCAGAAGCACGGTGGCCCAGCGCATCGGCAGCGCCGGATCGCTGCCGGGGCCGCGATGCGCCGTCGTCGATGCCGTCGTCATTCGTGGGTCGACTTCAGCGGCAGATCAGCTGCACGGGCTTCGTGCCGCCCGTCGCGATGGGAGCAGCGGAATCGATGCGCGGCGGGTCTGCCTCGCCGACGAGTCCGCGCGTTCCATACAGTGCCGCGACCTGTGCATCGGTGAAGGCAACCGCCGGCCCGTCGTAGACGATCAGTCCGTCTCGCAGGGCCACGATGCGTGCAAAGCTGCGCCGCGCCACATCGACCTGGTGCAGTGTGCAGACGAGCGTGCGGCCGGCCTCGCGGGCCGCGCCGGTGAGGCGATCGATCACCTGTTCGGCACGTGCCGGGTCGAGCGCCGACAGCGGTTCATCGACGAGCCACAGCTCGGCGTCGGCCACCAGCGCGCGCGCCAGCCCGACGCGCTGGCGCTCGCCCCCGGACAGGCGGTCGACCCGGTCCCACAGCTTGTCGCCCAGATCGAGCGCAGTCAGCGCAGCCCGCGCCATCTCGGCTTCGCGCGGGTGCCACAGCGCGAGCAGGCTGTCGAGCAGCGACTGCGCCGGCAGCCGGCCCGCCAGGACCGCAGTGACCACGCGCTGGCGCGGCGGCAGCGGTGGCACCTGTGGCGCCAGGAACAGCCGTCCGCGCAGGCGCTGTCGTTCACTCGATGACAGCGCTTGCGGGTCCGAGCCGAACAGGCTGAGCGCGCCGGACAGCGGCGCCACGGCACAGGCCAGCACCTGCAGCAGGCTGGTCTTGCCCGCGCCCGACGAGCCGATCAACGCGAGCTGTTCGCCGCGCCGAATCTCCAGCGAGAGGCCGCGCAGCACCTCGGAACGGGACAGCGGTGCTGCCGCTGCGTGCAGGTCCTTCAGCGAGGCGACCACCTCGGCGGCCGCGCCGGGCGCGGCCGTTCGGGCAATCACTTCAACAGACCGGCGTTCTCGGCGGCCGCACGGATGCCGGTGTAGTTCTCAGCCTTCGTCGAGACGAAACGCGTCGCGCGCTGCAGGCCGAGGATCTCCTTGCCCTGTGGCGTGCTGGCGTCGAGCGACAGGAACGCCTGCTGCAACTTGCTGCGCAGGTCGGCGGGCATGTCAGCGTGCACCGTCCAGTTGTAGTCGTAGTACGGGGGCGTCGTGTAGAACACCTTGACCACCGCGGGGTCGACCTTCTTGTCGGCGACAAACTTGTCCCACACCGAGATGTTCAGTGCGCCGGCATCGACCTTGCCGCTGGCAACGGCGGCGATCGTCGCGTCGTGTGCGCCCGAGAAACTGATGCGCTTCAGATCGAGGTCGGGGTTGATCTTGGCCGCAAGCAGGAAGCTGCGCGGCATCAGGTGCCCCGAAGTGCTCGACGCCGAGCCGAAGCTCAGCGTCTTGCCCTTCAGGTCCTCGAGCTTGTTGATGCCGCTCCTGGCGTCGGTGATGAAGACCGAACGGAATTTCTCGTCTTCCTCGCGCTGCACGAGCGGAATCACCTTGCCGTCCGAACGCACGCTCGCCTGCACGAAAGTAAAACCTCCGAACCAAGCTAGGTCGACCTTCTTGTTGACCAGCGCTTCGACCGCGGCGGCGTAGTCGGTCACAGGCGTCCACTCGATCTTCATGCCGAGCTTGCCTTCGAGGTACTGACCCAGCGGGGCGAACTTGCGCGCCAGTTCGGTCGGTGCCTCGTCCGGGATGGCGGTGACGCGCAGCACCTGCTGTGCTTGCGCGGTCAACGCGAGGGCGGCGGTGGCTGTGGCCAGACCGAACGAGCGCGCCCAGCGGGCCGCGCGGTGGAGGGTGGAATGCATGGTCAATCTCCTGGAGTGGGGCGCGGGTGCACCCGTGGAACCAGCCCAATCTGGCTGGAGGTCAAAAAACGAGTGTGCGCCAGTCCGGGTCGCAGAGCCGCCCCATGAACAGGGCGGGGCCGCCGCGGCGGCTGCATTCGGGGATCAGGCTGCGCGGATTCATGCCGTGGGCCTGCAGCGCGTCGGTGCAGGCCACCAGCACTGCACCCCGGTCGACCGCCTCGCGCATCGAATCGAGAACGGTCTTCGGATCAAACGGGCTCGGGCGCAGGATTTCCGCCACGCCGGGTTGCAGCAGCAGGACGCTGCGGGCCGTGAAGTGGATTTCCACCGGCAGCCCCAGGGCCGAGGCCGCCGCCGCCTGGGCAAACGGAGTCGCCAGACGATGCGGCTCGGTCGGGTCGCAGGTCCACAGCATCAGGGCGATGCCCGCCGGCGTCCGGCCGGTAGGGGTCGGCTCGAGCGGGGGGTCTTCAAGAATGGATCGCATGGCTGATTATTCAACCACGCTGGGCGAGTCCTTGCTGGCGGCGCCATCCGAGGGCACCCGGGGCCGCCTGCGCCGTGAGCGCTGGCGTCAGTCGGTCAAACGGGACTGTCGAAGCCGCCGCTCAGGCGGACACCCAGGCGCGTTCGTCTTCGGGAGTGCAACAGCCGTTGTCCCGGTCTTCGCGTCGGTTGTTTGCGCCACTGCGGGCCGAGACCTGGTCGGCACGCCCAGCGAGTCGTCGCGGACCCGGCTGAACAGGGCTCCAACGGTCCGTTCCAGCCGAGAAATGTCTGGGCCGGACTGAGCGGCTTGCGAAGTCGGAGGCCTCGACGGGGTCGTTGAGGTCGATTTGTTGATTCATGCCCATCACAACGGAGCTTTCACGCGGGAAGTGGACAGCTCGACCGGGCTACTTGTAACTTAATGTGTCTCGGCGCCCCTCGGGTCGATCGCAACTCAAGCGGCTGGCAGTAATACCCGATAAGTACGGCAGAGAACGGCGGCGGTTCGCTGCTGCCATTGCCGCACATAACAAGACCAGGCGAGGAACCCATTCGATGTCAGCCGTTGCCCAAGCGCTTCCCCATTCTTCTTCGCAGACCAAGCACGTGGCTGCTGGTCGGACCGGCTTCTTCGCGCATCACGGCATCTGGGCGCCGGGTGTGCGCCTGTTCCGCATGCTGCGGTTCACCTCGAAGGCCATGATCATCTCCCTGGCATTCCTGCTGCCGCTGCTCGGGCTCGTGGGCTGGCAGCTCCAAGCCCAAGCGGACCAGGCCATGCAGACACGCATGGATGCAACGCGTCAGCACGTCGAGATCGCGCAAGGGCTCCTCGTGTGGGCGCATGCGCAGGAGATCGATGGCACGCTCACGCGCGAACAGGCGCAACGTCTCGCGATCAATGCGGTGTCGAAGCTGCGTTACGACGGCAAGGAGTACTTCTGGATCAACGACATGCAGCCACGCATGGTCATGCATCCGATCAAGACCGAGCTCGACGGCAAGGACCTGAGCGGTGTCAAGGATCCGAACGGCTTCGCGTTGTTCAACGAATTTGTCTCGCAGGTGCGCAAGGAAGGCAAGGGCTTCGTCGCCTACCAGTGGCCGAAGCCCGGCAGCGACAAGCCGGTCGACAAGATCTCGTACGTCCAGGGGTTCGAGCCTTGGGGCTGGGTCATCGGGTCGGGCGTCTACACGAGCGACATCCACGAATCGATGATGCGCAATCTGGCCTGGGACGGCGGTGTCGTCGCAGTTGCGCTGCTGTTTGCCGGCTATCTTTTCCTGAGCTTCTATCGCGTGATGGATGGGGGCTTGAAGGAGACCCGCCGTCACCTGCGTGCCATGACCGAGGGCGACCTGACGACGTCACCGTCGCCCTGGGGCAACGACGAAGCGGCACAGTTGATGCTCGAACTTCGCAACATGCAGGAATCTCTGCGTCGCATGGTGAGTCGTGTTCGAGCCTCCAGCGATGACATCGTCAGTTCCAGCAGCGACATCGCCAGTGGCGCGATGGACCTGTCCGGGCGCACGGAGCAGGCCGCAGCCAATCTCGAGGAATCGGCGGCGTCGATGGAGCAGATCGCTTCCACCGTGAAGAGCACGACCGAGCACACGGACGAAGCCTCGAAGGTGGCGCGTCGCAACGCCGAGGTGGCCGCTGAGGGCGGTGCCGTGATGCGTGACGTCGTCGAGACGATGGATGGCATCCGCGCGTCGTCGGCCCGGATCGGAGAGATCATCGGGACGATCGACGGCATCGCATTCCAGACCAACATCCTGGCGCTCAACGCCGCTGTCGAGGCGGCACGCGCCGGCGAACAGGGCCGCGGCTTCGCGGTCGTGGCGACCGAGGTCCGTTCGCTCGCGCAGCGCAGCGCCGCGGCAGCGAAGGAGATCAAGACCTTGATCGGCACCAGCGTGGAGCAGGTCGAGGCAGGCACCAGCATCGTTCGTCGGGCGGGTGTCACCATCGAAGAGATCGTGTCGTCGTCAGGGCGTGTCAACCAGCTGCTCGGCGAGGTGGCCACCGCGGCGCGCGAGCAGAGCCAGGGCATCGGGCAGATCGGCCAGGCCGTCCAGGAACTGGACCGCATGACGCAGCAGAACGCCTCGCTGGTCGAGCACACCGCCGGTGCGGCATCGGCCATGCGGGATCAGGCGCGTACCCTGGCCGACGAGGTGGCGCGCTTCAGGATGCCCTGATCAGCCAGAGCGCTACCGGGCCTGCGTGCCCAGGGTCCGCAACTTCGATTTCCATTGCGCGACACCCTCCGGTCCCAGGCTGTCGACCGACCCGATCAGCGTTTCGTTGATCGGTGCGATGCCGACGAATCCGAGGATGTTGCGCTCCAGCGATTTGACGCTGTGCGCCCGGAAGTAGTAGCGGTAGACGAGTGCCGGCATGCCCATGGTGACGACGACCCGGGCCGAGCGTCCGCCGAGCGCCTTCTGGCCCAGTGGCCCGCCCTTGCTCTTGTCGAAGGCGAAGCCGGGGCGCGCGACCTGCTCGAAGTAACCCTTGAGCAAGGCCGGCATGTCGCCCATCCACAGCGGAAAGAAGATCACCAGATGCTGCGCCCACGCGATGGCCTGCTGGGATGGAAGCAGCGAGCCGGGCACGGGCTGGTCGTTCCACTCGGCCTGCGTGCGCAGCAACGGGAAGTCGATCTGCCCGACCTCGATGCACCGCACGTCGTGACCGGCTGCAGCCGCTCCCTCTGAGTAAGCCTGTGCCAGCGCATGGCACAGGTGCCCGCCGGCCGGATCGGGATGTCCCTGGATCAACAGGATTCGGCGAGCAGGCATGGCGGCTCCAGGTCAAGGAGGTTCATGGTCACACGCGCCGACGCGGACGAATTGATCGAACGCAAGCGCGGCTGTCGTGGCCCGGCCCGGCTTGTCCCTGCCCCGGGTTCGTCTGCAGCTTTGTTGATCTGCATCACAACCGCCAAACAGTGATCTGCCGATCATCGTCTCGAGTCCGCATGGATTCAGACCCTTTGGAAAATTGCATGAACAGTTCGATCACCGATGATCAGCGGGCCACGCTCGCCGAGGCCTTGAAGACCCGCAGATTGGCGTTGGAGCAGCAGATGGCCGTGCACCAGCATGACCAGACGCGCGTCGAGTTCGCCCGCGAGCTGCTGTTGCAGGACGGCGATGACGCTCCACAGCGTGCCAGCGACCGCGAGGTCGATCAGGCGTTGTCCGACATCGACTTGCAGGCCCTGGCCGCCGTGTCCGAAGCGCAGGCCCGCCTGCAGCGAGGCAACTACGGCCAGTGCGTCGACTGCGAGGAGCCGATCCGTTTCGAACGTCTGCTCATCGAACCCGAAGCCGAGCGCTGCCTGGCTTGCCAATCCACCCACGAAACCACACATGAAATCAGCCGTCAAAGGACCCAGTGACATGAGCCTCTTCCACGCCGTCGTATGGACCGATCACCAGTCCGCCCAGGTCCTGCAATTCGACGCAGAGCACGTCAAGGCGAACAAGGTGAAAGCCCATTCGCACCACACAGCGCAGCACGGCAGCCAGGTGCGTACCGAGCACGAGTTCTTCGGTGAGTTGTGCGACTCGCTCGACGGCATCACCGAGGTGCTGGCGACCGGTTCGCGCACCGCGCTCGCCGATCTGCGCCACTATGCCGAGAAGCACCGCCCGCAGATTGCCGCGCGCATCGTCGGCTACGAGGTGGTCGATCATCCGAGCGAGAAGCAGCTGGTGGCGCTGGCGCGCAAGTTCTTCGTGGAGCACGACCGCATGGCGGGCATCCCGACGCCGACCTGAGCGTCAACGCGGCTCGGACGCAGCCCGACCCCGCTCGGGCTTGCGACGCAGTCTGCCGCCATGTCGATCAGGCCGTGGTCGGCGTCGCGGCTTTCAGCTTTTGGCTGAAGAGCCCGGGCTGCCGTTCGCAGTCGCGGGCATTGGCGAGGTTCCTGAGCACCGAGTGCGCCCGATGAGTGCGTGCTCGAGAGGTGCCGCTCTCGACCGGCGCAGGCTCCGAAGACGGCCGCTGCACGGCCCCGGAGACGTCCTGCGAGCCCGGGCTTAGATTTCAGGGCATCCTCGCCCTGTTTTGTCGCCCTGTCGCATGCACGTTCCTCCTGCCCTTCCGTCCGTCCCGGAACGCCCGTCCCTGCTCGTCTGGCTGACGGCCGCGCTGGTTGCGCTCATGCTGCTGGCCGGGTGCTCGAAGGCGCCACCCGTGGCTGCGCCGCGCGGGCCGGTCGAGGTTGGTGTCCATGTCGTCGAACCCGAGCGTCTGGCCATCACCACGGAACTGCCAGGTCGCACCGCTGCCTGGCTGGTCGCCGAGATCCGTCCCCAGGTCGGGGGCATCGTGCAGCGGCGGTTGTTCGACGAGGGATCCCGGGTGCATGCCGGGCAGGCGCTGTATCAGATCGATCCAGCCACCTTCGCGGCCGGCCAGGCCAGTGCCCGGGCGGGCGTCGCCAAGGCCGAGGCCACGCTGCATTCGGCGGAATTGACCGCGCGCCGCAACGCCGAGCTCGCGAAGATCGACGCGATCAGCCAGCAGTCCAACGAGGACAGCCAGGCGGCGTTGCAGCAGGCGCGCGCCGATCTGGGCGTGGCGATGGCCGCGCTCGATGTGGCACGCATCAACCTCGAACGCACGCGCATCACGGCGCCGATCGCCGGCCGCGTCGACACGTCGACAGTGACGGCGGGCGCGCTGGTCACTGCCAATCAGGCACAGGCGCTGACGACGGTGCAGCAGCTCGAACCGATGTACGTCGACGTGACGCAGTCGAGTGCGGAGCTGCTGCGTCTGAAGCGTGACCTGGCAGACGGCATGTTGCGGCGGGCCGCGGGAGGCCCGGCTGGCGCCACCCCCATCAGGCTGCTGCTCGAGGACGGCAGCCTGTACCCGCATGCGGGTGTTCTGAAGGTCAGCGGTGTCAGCGTGAATGCGGGGACCGGATCGGTCACGCTGCGCGCGGTCGTGCCCAATCCCGAAGGAAGGCTGCTGCCTGGCATGTACGTGCGCGCGGTGCTCGAGCAGGGTCTCATCGAGCAGGCGCTGCTGGTTCCGCAACAGGGCGTCACGCGGACGCCTTCGGGGGCCGCACGGGCGATGGTGGTCACGGCCGACAACCGGGTCGAGCCGCGAGCGATCACCGTGGACCGTGCAATCGGCAGCCGCTGGCAGGTCACCCAGGGCCTGCAGGCCGGTGACCGGGTGATCGTCGATGGCTTGCAGCGCATCAAGCCGGGCGATGCCGTGAAGGCGGTGCCTGTGTCGGTGGACCGCGCGTCTGCCCTGGCCCCGGCGCTTGCGGCGTCGCTCCCCGGCGAGTCGGCCAGCCCCCCGATCCGGCGCTGAAGCGGCGCACCCGCGATGTCTCGCTTCTTCATCGACCGCCCGATCTTCGCGTGGGTGATCGCCATCGTCATCATGCTGGCAGGCGGACTGTCGATCAGCCGCCTCGCGCTCGAGCAGTACCCCGACATCGCGCCGACGCGGATCTCGATCAATGCGACCTACCCGGGCGCATCGGCCAGGACCATCGAGGACTCGGTCACGCAAGTGATCGAACAGCGCCTCAAGGGCCTGGATCGCCTGACCTACATGTCGGCCACGAGCAACGCCTCGGGTACCGCCAATGTGCAGCTGACGTTCGAGGCCGGCACCGATCCGGACGTGGCGCAGATGCAGGTGCAGAACAAGCTGCAGCAGGCGATGTCCCAGCTGCCGCAGGCCGTGCAGGCGCAGGGTGTGTCGGTGACCAAGGCCAGTACCGACCTGCTGATGCTGATCGCGCTGTACTCCGATAGCGGCAGCCTGTCGGGTGTCGAGATCGGCGACTACGCCCAGAGCAGTCTGGTCGACGTGATCAGCCGGATCGACGGCGTAGGCGACGTGTCGATCCGCGGTTCGGGCCACGCGATGCGCCTGTGGCTGGATCCGGTCCGACTCAACCAGCACGGGCTGATGCCGTCGGACATCCGCGCGGCGATACAGGCGCAGAACACCGAGGTGTCCGCAGGCCAGATCGGTGCGCTGCCGGCCCCTGCGGGCCAGCAGCTGAGCGCGACCATCACCGCGCGCAGCAAGCTGCAGACGCCCGAGCAGTTCCGCGAGGTCGTCGTGAAGGCAGCCCCCGATGGTTCGGTCGTGAGGCTCGGTGATGTGGCACGCGTCGAGCTCGGTGCCGAGAACTACAGCACCAGCATCCGCTTCAACGGGCAGACCGCGGCCGGCATCAACGTCTACCTGTCCAGCGGCGCCAACGCGCTGAAGGTGGCGAACGACGTGCGCGCCAAGGTCGTTGCCCTGCAGCCCTTCTTCCCCGTCGGCCTGAAGGCCGAAGTCAGCTACGACACCACGCCTTTCGTGCGGATCTCGATCGAGGAAGTCGCCAAGACGCTGTTCGAGGCGATGCTGCTGGTCGTCCTCGTGATGTACCTGTTCCTGCAGAACCTGCGGGCCACGCTGGTGCCGGCGATCGCGGTGCCCGTGGTGCTGCTCGGCACGTTCGGCATCCTGGCGGCCTTCGGGTACTCGATCAACACGCTGACGATGTTCGGTGTGGTGCTGGCCATCGGCCTGCTGGTCGATGACGCGATCCTCGTCGTCGAGAACGTCGAGCGGTTGATGGCCGAGGAAGGCCTGTCGCCGCGGGAGGCCACCCGAAAGTCGATGGACGAGATCACCGGCGCGCTCGTTGGCATCGCCCTGGTGCTCTCTGCGGTGTTCATCCCGATGGCATTCTTCGGTGGATCGACGGGCGTGATCTACCGCCAGTTCTCCGTCACCATCGTCTCGGCGATGCTGCTGTCGGTGGTTGTCGCGCTGACGTTGTCGCCTGCGCTCTGCGCGAGCTTGCTGAGGCCCGCGACGCCCGCACAGTCGGGACGCCAGGTGCCGCGCAAGGGATGGCTGGGACGCGGCTTCCAGGCATTCAACCGGACCTTCGATCGCGGTGCGGACCGATATCGCGCCGGCGTGGGCGGAATGCTCGGGCGCGGCAAGCGTGCCCTGATGGTCTACGCGCTGCTCACGGCCGGCGCTGCGCTTCTCTATGCGCGACTGCCCACCGCGTTCCTTCCCGATGAGGACCAGGGCACCTTGCAGCTGCAGGTCAAGATGCCCGCTGGCAGCACGGCCGAACGATTGCAGAACGTGATGGGCACCATCGAGGCGTATCTCGCCGAGCAGAAGGATGTCCGGTTCTACAACCTGGTGACTGGTGGCAGTGGCGACCAGGGAACCGGCCAGGGCTTCATCGGCCTGATCGACTGGAGTCAGCGTACCGGTGCCGGCCAGAGCGCGGCCGAGCTGTCGCGCCGGATCACCGCTGATCTGCGCAGGCAGGTGCGTGATGCGCAGGTGTTCGTGCTGCTGCCGCCTGCGGTGCGCGGGCTGGGTGCCAACGCCGGCTTCGCGCTCGAGATGCAGGACCTGGGCGGCCTCGGGGCCCAGGCGCTGGCCGACGCGCGCGATCGCTTTGTCGATCTGGCCAACCAGCGCCCTGAGCTTTTCCAGGTGCGCAGCAACAACCTGGTCGAGACGCCGCAGTTCAACATCCGCATCGACGACAGGCGGCTCGGTGCGCTGAGCCTGGCCAGCGCCAGTGTGAACGACACGCTGTCGAGCGCGATGGGTGGCAGCTACATCAACGATTTCATCCACAAAGGGCGCGTCAAGAAGGTCTACATGCAGGGCGAAGCCGCTTTCCGCAGCGGACCGGACAGCATCAACCGCTGGTATGTGCGCAATGCGCTCGGCGAGATGGTTCCGTTCTCGGCGTTCTCGAGCAGCAGCTGGACCTTCGGTTCGCCGCAGCGGGTCCGCTACAACGGCATGCCCGCCATCGACCTGATCGGTGACGCCGCGCCCGACGTCAGCTCGGGGGCCGCGATGGATGCGGTCGAGGAGGTGATGGCGCAGATGCCCAAGGGGATCGGGTACGAATGGACCGGGAAGTCCTACCAGGAGCGCTTGTCGGGATCCCAGGCGCCGCTGCTCTATGCGGTGTCGATCCTGTTCGTCTTCCTGTGCCTGGCCGCGTTGTACGAAAGCTGGTCGGTTCCGTTCTCGGTCATCCTGGTGGTGCCGCTCGGCATTCTCGGAGCGCTGATTGCCACGACGCTCGCCGACCTGCACAACGACGTGTATTTCCAGGTCGGGCTGCTGACCACCGTCGGCCTCTCGGCGAAGAACGCGATCCTGATCGTCGAATATGCCAAGGCCCTGCAGGAGCAGGGCATGGAACTCGTCGGCGCCACGCTGCAGGCCGCGCGGTTGCGTCTGCGGCCGATCCTGATGACCTCGTTCGCGTTCATGTTCGGCGTGCTGCCGTTGGCTCTTTCCAGCGGCGCCGGATCCGGCAGCCGTCGCGCGATCGGCGTCGGTGTGCTTGGCGGCGTCTCGGCGGCGACGCTGCTCGGCATCTTCTTCGTCCCGCTCTTCTTCGTGCTGATCCGGAGCTGGTTCGCGCGCCGCCAGCGGTCGGATGCGCCATCGACTTCGACGGCGGCAGAGTCTTCCTGATCTGGCGCGTTCGGTTGGTGACGGCGTCAGCGGCGCTGTTCAGAAACGGCGCGAGGCCGGTTCGTTCCGAAGCCCCAAACCTAGAATCGTTCGCTGTGTCCTGACCGGTCCTTGCGCTGCGGCGCGGCCTTCCCGGAGTCGATCCGTGCGCTCTCGTTTCCTCGCCTTGCTGTCGTCTGTGGCCTTGCTGGCCGGTTGTGCAACCTCCACGGTCAGGAATCCCGTCACCGGGCTCAAGGAGCGCACGGTGATGAACGAGGCGAGCGAGCTCGCCACGGGCAAGAAGGCTCACCAGCAGGTGCTGTCCGAGTACGGTGTCTATCCCGACGCGAAGCTGCAGGCCTACGTGAACGAACTCGGCCAGCGTCTGGCGAGCCAGTCCGAGCGCAGCCAGCTGGAATGGCATTTCACCGTGCTGGACAGTCCGGAGATCAACGCGTTCGCGCTGCCCGGCGGTTACGTCTATGTGACGCGCGGCATCATGGCCTACATGGAGAGCGAGGCCGATCTGGCGGGCGTCATCGGACACGAGATTGGGCACGTGACCGCGCGCCACGGTTCGCAGCGCGCCACGCGCCAGCAGACGGCCGGAGTCGGTGTAGCTGCGGTCACGCTGCTCGGTGCGGTTCTCGAAGGTGCCGGCTATGGCGGGGTCGGCCAGCTCGCCAGCCAGGTGTCGCAGAGCGTGGCAGCGGGCTACATCGCATCCTACGGGCGCGAACAGGAACTGCAGGCGGACCAGCTCGGCGCCGAGTACCTGTCGCGCAGCCATTACGACCCGCGCAACATGATCGACGTGATCCGGGTGCTCAAGAACCAGGAGCGTTTCGCGGAAGACACCGCGCGCGCGGAGGGGCGCACCCCGTCGTCGCGCGGCGGCTGGCTGGCCTCGCATCCGAGCAACGACAAGCGACTGGAAGACATCACCCGGATTGCCGAGAGTTACCAGGGACGTTACAGCGACGAAAGCCGCAGCCGTTACCTGCAGGCCATCAACGGCATCACGTTTGGCGAGAGCCGGGAACAGGGGCTGACGCGTGGCCGTCACTTCTTTCACGAGCCGCTCGGGATCGCACTGACGGCACCTCTGGGCTGGAGGATCCAGAACGGCAAGGATGCGATCACCCTGCTCGACAGCGAGGGATCCGCCGGGCTGGTCGTCAAGCTCGTGCCCGCCAAGGCGGGCGGCTCGCACGAGGAGATCATCCGCAAGCTGCTCAAGCCGAGCAGTGGCCGGGCCGAGCGCCTCGCGCTGAACGGCCTGTCGGCGACGCACTTCGTGGGCAACCGCAGCAGCGATCCCGGCAAGCCGCAGCCATTCGAGGTGACCGTCGTCAGCGGCCCCGGCGATCAGGACTACCTGCTGGCCTATGCCGCGAAGGACAGTCAGGCCATGCAGCGGGCCTACCGGCAGATCCGGGAGGCAGAGGGTTCCTTTCGTGCGCTGACCGCCACCGACCGGGCTGCCGCGAAACCCTGGGTGGTCAGGATGGTGCCGTATCCCGCAGGCGGATTCCCGATGCTGGCGCGGCAGTCCCCGCTCGGCAGCGCGCCCGAGAAGCAGTTGCGGTTGATCAACGGCGTGTACGCCGGGGGCGAGCCAAAGCCGGGGCAACTGGTCAAGGTGGTGGAGTGATCTGGTGGTGCAGGCACTGCGGGCGCCCTGAAAAGCATTGATGCACCGCGGGCCAACGGCAGGACGCGCATGATTGTTGCGTTGCACCACGTGCTACCGGAACCATCATGCTCATCCACATCGGCTACGACATCGAGCTCACGCTCACCGCGCCCACCGCGCTCATCTACCTCTTGCGGGTTCATCCGAGCCGAGAACACGACCTGCAAGGGCCCGAGAACCTCTATCTGCACCCCGGGCTGGCTTCCACCGAATACATCGACGCCTTCGGCAACCGTTGCGGGCGCATCCAGGTGCCCCCCCACGTGACGACGGTGCGCCTGACCAATCGGGCCAGCATCTACGACAGCGGTCTGCCCGATCCGGTCGACTTTGGTGCATACCAGCATGCACCGGAAGAATTGCCGACCGATGTGCTGCAATTCCTGCTGCCCAGCCGCTATTGCGAGGTCGACAGCGAATTGCTGGCATTCGCGTGGGCCCGCTTCGGGCAGACCCCGCTGGGTTGGGCGCGCGTGCAGGCCATCTGCGATTTCGTGCACGAGCGCATCCGCTTCGACTACAACCAGGCCCGGTCGACCCGCAGCGCGTTGCAAGGCTTTCACGAGCAGACGGGCGTTTGCCGGGATTTCGCGCACCTTGCGGTCACCCTGTGCCGCTGCATGAACATTCCTGCGCGATACGCCACAGGGTACCTGGGTGACATCGGTATCCCGCCGGTGCGGTTTCCGATGGACTTCAGTGCCTGGTTCGAGGTCTATCTCGGCGGCAGATGGCACACCTTCGATGCGCGCCACAACACGCCGCGCATCGGGCGTGTCGTGATGGCACGAGGCCGCGATGCCGGTGACGTGCCCATCACGATGACTTTCGGGCAGAACAGCCTGACCCGCTTCGAGGTGACCACGGATGAGCTCTGCTGACGAGTCTTCCCCTGCAATCTGCTCGACCTGCGGCGTTGCTGATCGGCAGCGAGTGCGGTGTGTGTTTGCCCTGTCCGGCTGGTGCCGGGCCTGCCCCAGACGTTTCCTTGGAAGCGTGAGTGCCTGCAACGCTGCGGCGACAATCGGGTCATGAACGCCATGAAACTAGGCCCGACCGCGATTGATCCGAACCAGCAGCAGGCCTCGGGGTCGTTGTTGCTCGGGGACCAGATGTGCTTCGCGCTGTATTCCGCGTCGAACGGAATCATCCGTGCCTACCGGGCCCCGCTGGCCAAGCTGGGACTCACCTACCCCCAGTACCTGGCCATGCTGGTGCTCTGGGAGCACGGCGACCAGACCATCAAGAGCCTGGCCAAGCAACTCGACCTGGATTCAAGCACCATCACGCCGCTGGTCAAGCGTCTGGCTGCTGCGGGGCTGGTGCACCGCGAACGCGATCCGGCCAACGAGCGCAACCTGAGGGTCCAGCTCACGGCTGCCGGGCGGGCCCTGCATGCTCCGGCTGCTCTGGTGCAACAGCGCGTCGCGTGCCAGACCGGCCTGCGTCAAGAGGAGTTCCTGCTGCTGCGCTCGCAATTGCATGAACTGGCACGCCGGCTCGAACAGGCTCAGGCCGAGACCTGACGATCACAGCCCGGCCTGGGCGAGGCTTTCGAGGAAACGGTCGGCGTTCTGATAGCCGATGACGCGCCGGTTCGGGACTTCGGTTCCCTGCGCATCGAAGAACACGATTCCAGGCGGGCCGAACAGGTTGAAGCGCTTCAGCAATTCCTTGTCCTCGGACGTGTTCTGCGTGACGTCGACCTGCAACAGCAGCACTTGGTCGAGCTTGGCGCGCACGCGCGGATCGACGAAGGTGTAGCGCTCCATTTCCTTGCAGCTGACACACCAGTCGGCATAGAAGTCGAGCATCACCGGTCGCGCCGCACTGCGCAAC
Source organism: Rhizobacter sp. (assembly GCA_017986065.1). Taxonomy (GTDB): domain Bacteria; phylum Pseudomonadota; class Gammaproteobacteria; order Burkholderiales; family Burkholderiaceae_C; genus PBB1. The sequence goes on from JAGNWJ010000021.1 coordinate 26,212, forward strand.
GCTGCTTCGAGTTCGCCCACGTTGCGAATCCGCTTGAAATGAATCTCTGCGTCCGCGGGTGCCGTTGCCGAAGTGCCGGCGCCGAACGTGGGCAGCACCGGGCTGACGATCCAGTACGCGACGCCCAGCAGCAGGACGCCGAAGAAGCGCTTGATCCACTCCATCCAGGCCCCGGCGCGCGGCAGCAGCGCGCCTGCCGATGCACCGACCAGCAAGAGGGGCACGCTCATCCCGACCGCCAAGGAGAACAGCGCGCCGCCGCCCAGCATCACGTCGCGGCTCTGGCTGATGAAGAGCAAGGCGCCCGCCAGCGGTGCGGCCACGCACGGACTGACGATCAGCGCCGACAGCCCGCCCATCGCGAATACGCCGGCCCAGCGACCGCCCTTCAGGCCGCTCGCCCTGGCATCCAGACGATCGCGCAGGGCTGCCGGCAATTGCAACTCGTACACCCCGAACATCGACAGCGCCAGCCCGACCAGCACCGCACCGAAGGCCCCGAGCACCCACGGGTTCTGCAAGCTGGCGGCGAGGCCTTCGCCTGCCAGTCCGGCCGCCACACCGAGCGCGGTGTAGACCAATGCCATTCCCAGCGAGTAGGTCATGGCCAGACCCAAACCACGCGATCGCGTGGTGGGGCGTGAAGATCCCGACTGGCCGACGATGATCGACGACAGGATCGGCAGCATCGGCAGCACGCACGGCGTCAGCGACAGCAACACGCCAGCGACGAAGAACACGCCAGCCACGATCCACAGGTGCCCGCTGCGCAGGGCGCTGTCGAGGCCCGGTGTGCCGTCGAATGCAGCCCGGATCTCGTCGCCGAGGCCTGCGCTCAGGCCGGCCCCCAGGCCCGCGAGCTGCATCCGCACGTTGCTCTGCATCGGCGGGTAGCACAGGCCAGCGTCTGCGCAACCCTGACTGGTGACGGTCAGCGCGACGGATTCCGGGGTGGATTCGACGGGTACACGGATGACGACCCGGCCTCGATGTGTCTCGACGTCCTTGCCGAAGGTCTCGTCGAACTTGACCTTGCCGGCAGGAATGTGCGCATCGCCCAGTCGCACGTCGAGGCCATCCGCGGCGAAAGCGAATCGGTCTCGGTAAAGGTAGTAGCCGTCAGCCACGCTGAAGACAATCTCGACCGTGCGCGCATCGACAGCGCGCGCCTCGAAGCGAAATGCCTGCTCTGGTGGGAGGAAGTCCTGAGCCGCTGCGGCAGGCGTGATCAGGCCCGCCTGAAGAGCAAGCAGGATCGAAACGAGAAATCTCAGCAGGGCGGTGGTCATGTCTGGCGGTGCAAACCGGCATCTCGGGTGCGCATTCCCCTTGGTTGGAGCGCGAAGCGGGGACACTGGTTCACATCTCTTGCACAAAGTCTTCAACTCCGATTCTCAACCCTTTGCACGCTCTTGGGGTGTCGAATGGATGACTTTGCGAGTGGCACTTCAAGCACCGTAAAGAGTTCGCCGCGCATGTTCGGCGACCCGGTCTCCCTTGCGCTTGGCAATCTCGGCCAGAACGCGGTCGGTAACCGAGGCGAGATCCTTGATGTCAGCCGCCTTTTCGACCGCGAGCGTCAGGAGAAAGCCGCGCAATCCCAGTTCGCTCGATATCAGCTGGGTGAGTTTCGTGGTCAGTTGCCCGTAGTTCTGGGTGGTCAGGTGTTCGCCCGGCCCGGGTTCGCGATCCGTCAGGGAAGCCGGCCGGGACACTTGCGCCACAGTGACTGCAGGCCGGGGGGGCGGCGTCGAGCCCGCCGGCGCCCTGGCGATCAGTCCGAGGCGTGCCAGTTGTTCGAAATCGTCCGGGCTGATGCCGGCGACGCTGCCCAGCAGTGCGGCTTGGGGGCGCACGCCGTCGATCAGGAGCAGCAGATTTCGCCTGGCACGCTCATGCACCAGAGCGCGGGCACCGATCTCGGCTCGTCCGGTGGCTGTCTTGGTCCAAATCATGTGTGTCCTCGCGGCTGCGGTCTGTGGTGCCGTGCACGGTGTCGGTGGCCGCCAGCGGTGTCGGCTTCGGCCGCATCCGGAAATATCGGCGCGTGGCAGGGAAATCGGTAGCGTTCTTGCGCAACCGTGTGTAACTCGGCGTCCCGTCACTCGCCGGGACGTCGATGACCTGCAAGGTCAGGCGGTGCGAGCCCTGCGGCGTCGCCTGCGCGCAGCCAGTCTTGCGGCCGGGGCAATGTGCAGTGCCGTGCCGCGCAGTTTCTCCGACTGCCGGCCGGCCGGGCTGCTCGAAGCTGACATAGGCCCGACGGTGGCTTCATGGCGCAACCCGAGTCGGCTGAAAGCAGATGCCAGTGCGATGAATACCGCCAGACCTCCGATCGCGAAGCCCACCAGGAGCACACCGTGTTCCCAAGGATGGGTCCGTGCAGAAAACGCGATGGCTGCAAGCAGGGCCAGCAACGTCGCCCGCAGCCGCCCTTTCGGACTGAACATCGATCCGAGCGCCAAACCGTAGCTGAGCAGGAAGACTCCGGCCAGCAAGTGCTGCTCCATGGTCAGGCGGTGCAGGGTGGTGCTCAGGTCATCCAATCAGGAACCCTCCGGGTGGTTCACGGTCAGATTGCATTCACACGCAGGTGTACGCAAGGCCACCGCGAAGGAATAGAAGGTGAGCGTGATTGGCTGCACAGCAACGCGGCGAGTCCGCAGCGCCAGTGCGACAAGTACCACCCTGACTGCACCGGTCGGCGCAACCTGCGCTGCTCTGGATTCAGCCCGGCGCCGCCGGCCATGGGCGTTGCGCAGCTCGCATCTGTTCCCAGGCGCGGGACAACTGCAGCACGCCGAGGTCGTCGAAGCGGCGACCGACGATCTGCAGCCCGATCGGCATGCCCGATTCGGAGTAGCCGGCGTTGATGCTGGCGGCTGGCTGCTCGCTCATGCTGAAGGCAAGGGTGTAGGCGATGTGCTCGAATGGTCGTGCTGCATCGTTCGTCGGGCACGGGAGTTCGGCAGGAAACGCGGTCATCGGCGCCACTGGCGACAGCACGTAATCGAAGGGTTGGCAGGCGGCCACGGTGGCTGCGCGCATCGCCAGCGTCTGGGTGTAGCCCTTCATGACATCGGTGCCGCCCAGTCCGGCGCCACCCCGCGCCCACTCGAATATGAACGGCAGCACGCGCTGCTGGCGTTCGGCGCTGAACGCCTGCAGGTCGACCCAGGCGCGGATGCGCCAGAAGCGGTCGATGCCGTCTGCCATCTCGCGCGTGGCGAACGGCTTCAGCGGCTCGACGATCGCCCCCGCTGATTCGAATGCCTGTGCGGCCGCAATGACTGTGGCGCTGACCTCGGGATCGGGCGCGAGGCCCCAACCGGCGTCCAGCATCAGTCCGATGCGCAGGCCCCGCAGATCACGGTCGAGTTGAAGCCAATCGATTCGCTCGGGTGGCAGGCTCATGTGATCGCGCCAGTCCGGCTGGCTCAGCACGGACATCATCAGTGCTGCGTCGGTCACGCTGCGGGTGATCGGGCCGGCCACCCGCGCAGGGTACGGTGCCCCGATCGGCACGCGTCCGTGGCTGGGTTTCAGGCCGAACACGCCGCACCAGCCTGCCGGCAGTCGGATCGAACCGCCAATGTCGGTGCCCACGTGCAGCGGACCGTATCCGGCGGCGGCTCCCGCTGCCGCTCCGGCGCTGCTGCCGCCGGGGTTCAAGCGAAGATCCCAGGGGTTGCGTGTCAGCGGGTGCAGGCTGGACAGGCCGGACGACAGCATTCCCAGGTCGGGCATCGTCGTCTTGCCCATGATCAGCGCGCCCGCCTCGCGCAGCCGTGCAGACGGAGGCGCATCGTCGGTGGCCGGCAGCAATTCGGTGGCCGCCGTTCCCAGCGGCACCGGCACGCCTCGGGTGGCCACGTTTTCCTTGATCAGCGTCGGGACGCCGTCGAGTGCGCTCAGCGGAGTTCCTTGCAGCCAGCGCGCTTCTGCGGCCCGGGCCTGTGCAAGCGTCGCATCGGCATCCAGTGCGTAGGTCGCGTGCAGCGACGGCTCCCAGGCATCGATGTGCCGCAGAACGTCGTGGGCGACTTCCATCGGCGACAGCCTTCGCTCCCGGTAGGCCCGCACAAGCTCGACGGCGCTGAGTTCGCGTGGCTGCGCCATGGTTCAGGGTTCGCAGGATTGCGGGCAGACGACCGGCAGCCTTGTCACGGTCGCTTTCAAGGTCCCTGGTCTCAGGTGTATCGACCTTCGTTGGCGACCAGTTCGCAGCCATCGATCAGGAATATCCCGTCGGGTTGACGCTCAAGCTGGTAGGTGGCGAGCCAGGCCGATCCCTGGGCGTCGGTCATCTGCACACCGAGGATCACCACGCCGTCGATCAACTGGGGCTTCAGGAATGCCACCGAAGCGGGCCTGTACACGACCGCATAGTTCCTGCGCACCAGGTTGATGAAGTTGTCGGGCGATCGCAAATGCCTGCGGGCGCTTGGCGAGGCCAGCAGGAATGCACGGCGAGCATCGTCGGCAGCGAACGCGTCCAGCTGGGCCTGAACCACTTCACGGGCCTTCGCGGCCTGTGCTTCCGGCACCTCGGCGGGCCACGCGACGCCTGTGGCCAGGCCCAGGCTCAGGGTGATCAGCGCACGGCGTTGGATGAGGGCAGCGTTCATGGCGACTCCGCGGTGTGTCGAGGTGACGATGATGCCGCGAGCGCCGGCAAAAAGCATGGACTGGCCTATTGAACCCTCCGGATGCCTGGCGAAGAGGGCCCACTCAACTCGGGGGGTGAACGCGAGTTCGGCGCAGTTCAACCCCTGAATGCGGGGCTCGAAACGGGTTTCCCGGTGCGATGCTTTCTGTTGTTAAATGTTACATATACGCCTCCGGCGAAAGCCTTCGAATCTTTTGCACCAGCGCGACCAGTGGATCGCATGTCTCACCCAACAACGATGCATCCGACGGCCCGACTTTCACGCAGCACCGAGCCGCCCAGTTCGACAACCGATCTGCGAGAGTCGGCCGTCCGGGGCCTGCGCCGGCGCGACGATCGCGACCCGATCCTGGAGATGCAGTCCCTGCTCGACAAGCTGCCGGGTATGGTGGTTCGTCTGTGCCGCTCGGCGGATGGCCGGTGGTCGGTTCCGTACGCATCGACTGCGTTCATCGGCTTGTGCGGAATCGGCTTGCCCGCCCTGCGCAACGACGCCCGCCCGCTGGCAGCGTGCGTGCATCCCGAGGACCTTCGGCGCCTTCAGTGCCTGGGCGCACAGGAAAACGAGCCGCCGTTGCCGATCAAGGAGACCCTGCGAATCCGGCGCCCGAATGGACAGTGGGCGAAGCTCGACGCCAGCGCCATGGTGGACCGTTCGGTCGATGGCGGCCTGTACCTGAACGTCCTCTTGAACGAGGCGGCTCCTCCTCCGGCAGTCGATCTCGAATTGCAGCGCCAGCACAACCGCTGGCAGCGTGCCATTGCAGCTGCAGACATCGGCATGCTGGAGATCAGTCTGCTCGCAGGCTCCCTGCAGTTCGATGAGGTGGCCTGTCGCCACCTGGGGATCGATCCTGCCGAGTCCCGATGGGCGTTCGACTCATGGCTCGAGCGCGTCGCTGAGGCGGATCGCACGGCCGCGCGGGCCTTGCTTGCCAAGCCGAGCGTGCCAGACGAGGTGACCCGACTTCTGCTCTCTTTCGATCTGGCGGATGGACAGGGCCCGCGGACGCTGGAGTTCGTGCTTCAAGCCGTGGCCGATGACCAGCGGCGAGTGGGTCTGTGCACCGACGTGACCCAGCGCAAGACGCTTGATGCGCTCAAGCGCGACAAGCTCGACGCGGAAAAGGCGAATCGCAGCAAGAGCGAGTTCATGTCGCGCGTCAGCCACGAACTGCGTACGCCTCTGAACGGCATCCTGGGGTTCGCCCAGTTGATGGCGCTGGATGCCGAGCATCCGCTGGCACCGGCGCAGGCTCAGCGCCTGGAGGTCTTGCGCCAATCCGGATCGCGGCTCCTGTCGCTGATCGATCAACTGCTCGAGGTCTCCCGGATCGAGCAAGGCAGGCTTCGTCTGCGCAATCGGCCGATCGACGTCAGGCTCCTCGTCGAGCGGTGCGCCGTCGAAGTGATGCCGCTGGCTCAGCAGCGCGGCATCGAACTGCTGGTCCAGATTCCATTGACCGCCGGTCCAGTGCGCGCCGATCCGGATGCACTGGAGCAGGTCGTGACCAACCTGTTGACCAATGCCATCAAGTACAACCGCCCCAAGGGTCGGGTCCGGGTTCGCTTCGAAGCGGGTGAGCAAGGCGTGTTGACCGTCGATGACACCGGCATCGGCATGACCGAGGAGCAACTCGACAAGCTGTTCGAGCCCTTCAACCGGCTCGGCGCCGAAAAGACCGAAACGCAAGGCAGTGGGCTGGGGCTGGTCATCACGCGCAAGCTCGTGCGGGCGATGGGCGGCAAGATCGATGTGCTCTCGCGGCCGGGCCGTGGCTCGCGTTTCGTGCTGTCATTGCCGCTTGCGAAGACGGGTCGGCCGAAGCCACCCGACGTCCGTTCCCCCGTAGCGGTTCCGTCGACCTGGGACAACGGTGTCGAGCAGGTCGTGCTCTACGTAGAGGACGACGAGGTCAACACCATCCTGATGGAGCAGATCTTCCGTTCTCAGCCGAACTGGCGCCTGCTGACCGCGGCCACCGGACCGGAGGGATTGGAAATTGCCCTCGAGAACGAGCTGTCGCTGGTGTTGCTCGATCTGAACCTTCCCGGGCTGTCCGGTTTCGAGGTCATGGAGCGCCTGAAGGCCGACGAGCAGACCCGTCATCTGCGATGCATCGCACTCAGTGCCGATGCGTTGCCGCACCAGATCCAGCATGCGCTGTCGATGGGTTTCGACGACTACTGGACGAAGCCGATCGATGTCGCAACAGTGATCGGCAAGTTGAAAGACGAATTCCGCCAGCTTTCCGAGGCTGTTTGACCGATCTGCGGTGGTGTCGGCACCCCCCGGACGTGTGTGTGGCTGGTAATCTAGGGGTTGGCGGCAGTCATGCAAATCACCCAATCCTCGGAACCCATCGACGTCTCCGCCTTGCGGCTGGGCATGTTCATTCATCTCGAAGGTGGATGGCTGTCGCATCCGTTCCCGAGATCGAGCTTCAAGATCACCAGCGAGGATCAGCTCGTCACCCTGCGTTCCCTGGGGATCAGTGTGTTGCGCTGGAGCCCCGAACTCAGCGATCCCGAGGCCCTTCCCGCGAGTGCGGGAGCGGTGCAGGAAGTCATCGCTCCTGAAGTGGATCCTGCGGAAGCGGCAGCGCTCGAGGCTCGCGCGGCACGCCGTGCTGCCCTGAGCGCACAGCGTCAGGCTCTGGCAGCGTGCGAACGACGGTTCAACGAGGCCGCGCGAGCGACCAAGGTGGTGTTCGACACGGTGGTCAGCCAGCCTGCGCAAGCGCGCCAGGGGGCCCAGGCGCTGACCCGTGAGCTGGTCGACAAGATGATCGGCTCCGAGGAGCTTTGCATCCGGCTGCTCAGCGAGGCTGCCGGCGACAAGGCCAGTGCGCATGCCATCAACGTCAGCATCATCTCGCTGCTCATGGGGCGCACTTTTGGTCTTTCCGAGACCGAGATGCTCGATCTGGGCCTTGGGGCGTTGCTGCACGATATCGGGAAGGGAGATATCCCCGAGCGCTTCCGTCATCGGGACGAACATCACACCACTGCCGAGCAGAAGCTCTACGAGACTCATGTCGTGCATGGCATCGCGCAGGCTCGACGCATGGAACTCGGTGTCGGCGCCTCCACGGTGATCGCACAGCACCACGAACTCATCGATGGCAGCGGCTTCCCGCTCAAGCTCACCAGCGACCGCACCACTGTGCCCGCGCGCATCGTCGCGCTGGTCAATCGCTACGACAACCTCTGCAACCCGGCCAACCCCGGCAAGGCCGTCACACCGCACGAGGCGGTGGCGCTGATGTTCGCGCAAGGCAAGAACAAGTACGACCCCGCCATACTGGGTGCCTTCATCAAGATGATGGGCGTGTATCCGGCGGGCTCGGTGGTGCAACTGACCGATGACAGGTATGCGCTCGTGGTGGGGGTGAATTCGTCGCGTCCGCTGAAGCCCCGGGTTCTCGTGCACGAAACGGGGGTGCCTCGCGAGGAGGCATTGATCCTTGACCTCGAGACCGCCGGCGGTCTGGGCATTCGGCGCAGCCTGAAGCCCACTGCTCTGCCGGAGCAGACCCTGACGTACCTTTCGCCTCGTCCGCGCATCAGCTATTTCTTCGAGAGCGTCGGGGACCTGGAACTGGTGTCGTGATGCCTCAGCGCACGCCGTACCCCCTGCACGGCGTCGGCGCGCCGGCGTCAGTTCGTCCACGTGCTGTTCCCGCGTCGCAATCCTTGTCGGCGGCGACTGGCGACGATGCGGTACGGGGCTTGTCGCCGTTGATTGAAGGCCTGCTCGACGCAGCTTGGCTCGTCGATCCGGACAGCCTGCGCATCCTGTCGGCGAATGCCGCCGCCGCGACCTTGCTCGGGATGGATCTGCAGGCACTGTGTCGAGCCGATGCGCTCGAGCTCGCAGCCACACCGGAAGACGTGGTTTTCTGGGAATCCGGCGTTGCCGATCAGGCGGACAGCACCGATTCACAGACCTTTGTCAGTCGGGCCGATGGCAAGCTGGTTCCGGTGCTTCGACGTGTCACCCGTATACCGTTTGGCTCGGGGCACGCGGCGGCGCCCGGAGGGACCAACGAGACCTATCTGGTCGTCATGCGCGATCGAAGTCTTGAATTGCGCACGCAGGCCGAGCTCGAAGAGCGCCTCTCGCAACTGAGAGCCACGCTCGAGTCAACGACCGATGGCATCCTGGTGACCGATCTGACCGGCCGCATCGTCAACTTCAACCCCCGCTTCGTGGCGCTCTGGGGTGTTCCGGAGCCGTTGCTGGCGGAGCACGACGATGCCGCCGTTTCCGCATGGATGCTGCGTCGGGTGTCTGACCCGGTGGGCTACACCAGGCGCCTGCAGTCGCTTGACGAGTCGATGACCCTGGAAGGCAGTGACGTGCTGACCCTGCGTTGCGGCAAGGTTCTGGAGCGACGCACGCTGCCGCAGCGCAATCGCGGGCAGCCGATCGGCCGCGTGTTCTCGTTTCGGGACATCAGCGATAGCCTCGAGGCGAACCGGCGAATCGATGCGATGTCCAGCACCGATGCGTTGACCGGATTGCCGAATCGCCGGGTGGTCGCCAGCCGCATCGAGTACGCGCTGGCGCTGGCGCAGCGCGAGGGCGTGGCGTTTGCCTTGCTTCACCTCAATCTCGACCGCTTCAAGCCGGTCAACGATGCCCTCGGCTCGGCCGCCGGCGATCGCGTGCTGGTCGAGGTCGCCAGGCGACTGACCGACACCATGCGACAGGTGGATGCGGTGGCGCGCCTCGGTGCCGATGAATTCGTGATGCTGGTGCATCAGGCCGACATGCAGCGCGCCGAGGGTGCGGCGCGTCGTCTCACCGAAGCCTTGCAGGCCCCGTTCGTGATCGACGGGGTGAACCTGACGCTGACTGCCAGCATCGGCATCGCGCTCTTCCCCGGCGATGGCGCCACGCCTGACGATTTGCTGCAGGCCGCCGACGCGGCAATGACCGAGCTGAAATCCGCAGGGGGTGCAGGCTACCGATTCCATCATCAGCGGGCGGGGGCCACGGTGGTCGCACTGCGCACCCGGGTGAAACTCGACCATGCAATGCGCCACGCGCTGGCTTCAGGCCGCTTCCGTCTGCACTATCAGCCGCAGGCTGACCTCGACAGCGGCGAGATCGTCGGAGCCGAAGCGCTGATCCGCTGGCGCGATCCCGAACTTGGCGACGTGCCGCCGACGGAATTCATCCCGGTTGCCGAGCGCAGCGGCTTCATCGTCTCCATCGGTGCCTGGGTGTTGCGACAGGCTGTGCAGCAGGCCGCGCTGTGGCATGGTCGCGGGCACAGGTTGCTGATGTCCATCAACGTGTCGGCGCTGCAGTTCCAGCAGCCCGACTTCGTCGACAGCGTCGCGCAGGCGCTGGCCGAGGTCGGACTCGACCCGCAGTGGCTGGAGCTGGAGATGACCGAATCCATCCTGATCCAGGATGCGCAGGAAGCGCTGCACCGGCTGCAGGCGCTGGCCCGGCTGGGCGTCAAGCTCGCGATCGACGACTTCGGCACCGGCTACTCGAGCCTCGCCTACCTCAAGCGCTTCCCGATCGGGCGCTTGAAGA
>JAGNWJ010000087.1:0-2646 GCA_017986065.1 Rhizobacter sp.
ATCGACAACTGCAACCAGAGGATCAACAGGATCGCGATGTCGGTGCGGTGGCTGGTCAGTCGGATGCGCGGATCGAACAGGCGTCGATGCAGCAGCAGCGTCAGACCGATGAAGCAAAGCACCCCGGCCACGCCGCCTGCCACGACGGCCACCAGCTGCTTCTGTGACGCCGTGACGAAGATCTCGTACAGCCAGTGGGGTGTGAGCTGGCCGAACAGGTGGCCAAAGAACAGGAACAGGATGCCGCCGTGGAACAGATTGCTTCCCCAGCGCAACTGGCCGGCGCGCAGCAGCTGCGACGAGTCGCTTTTCCAGGTGTACTGGTCGCGGTCGAAGCGGGCCAGACTGCCCATCAGGAAGATTGCAAGGCAGATGTACGGGTAGATATTGAACAGAAAGTTGTGCACGGCGGTGTTCATGTGCGGACTCCTGAGGATGTGGGGGCGGCGCCTGCGAGCGAGCGCTTGACGATCTGGATGGGTTGCGGCTGGCCTGGCCTGGCCTGCCCCTGCGTCGAGCAGCCACCGAACACCTCCGGCTCGGCCCAGCTCTCGTCAAGCTGGGGCTCGGATGCGGGCGTGACGGGCTTCGCGGTTTCACCGGAGAGTTCGATCAACGCCCCCAGCACGCTGGCGTAGGCGCTGTCGCGCTGCAGCAGCGCACCGAAGATCGCGCTGAAGATGTGGCTCATCTCCGCAAGGAATGCCACCGCCTCGCGCGGCGGTTGCGTGGACACGAACTCGAGCACCGCCGGCAGGTAGTCCGGCAGTTCACCTTCGGCCAGGAAAAGACCGGCGCTGGCGTAGGTCTGGCCCAGATCGATCAGCGCCGGACCGCGCTCTCGCGAGTCGCCGTGCACGTGCTCGAACAGGTGCAGCGAAGTCGATCGGCCACGGTCGAACAGTTCGACGTAGGCGGACTCGGCCTCCAGCAGATCGGCACGACGCAGGGACTCCATCAGCAGATAGAGTTCGGCGCATCGCGATGGCGACACGGCCTGCTCCTCGCGCAGCAACTTGCCCATCTCGGGCAGGTGGGATCGCAGCGCGGCATCCGGGTAGCCGAGCAGAGCAGCCAGCACGCGAAGGCTGTCCGACATCTTGGGTGGGGAGTCGAAACCGAACATGATCAAACCTCCGCCTTGATGGGTATGGTGCGTTTCTTCTCGCTGCCGAACAGGCTGGTCTCGCCGGTGCCCTCCGAGCAGCCGTTGCCGAAACTGAAGCCGCAGCCTCCGCGCACGTTGAAGGTGTTCTCGGCGTATTCGCGGTGGGTGCTCGGGATCACGAAGCGGTCCTCGTAGTTGGCGATCGCCATCACGTGGTACATCTCCTCGACCTCGGCCTGCGTGATGCCGACCTGATTGAGAACCGCCTGGTTGATGCGCCCATCGACATGCTTCGCTCGCTGGTAGGCACGCATCGCCAGCATGCGTTCGAGCGAGCGCACCACCGGTGCGGTGTCGCCGGCCGTCAGCAGGTTGGCGAGGTACTTGACCGGAATGCGCAACTGGTTGACGTCGGGGATCTCGCCGTTGGAACCCACGTGACCGGCATTGGCCGCCGCGCTGATAGGCGACAGCGGCGGCACGTACCAGACCATCGGCAGCGTGCGGTACTCGGGGTGCAGCGGCAGCGCCACCTTCCACTGCACCGCCATCTTGTAGACCGGGCTGTTGCGCGCCGCGTCCATCCACTTGTCGGGAATGCCGTCGAGCTGCGCCTGTGCGATCACCTTCGGATCGAACGGATCGAGGAACAGGCCGAGCTGGGCGGCATACAGGTCGCGGTCGTGCTCGACGCTGGCGGCTTCCTGGATGCGGTCGGCGTCATACAGCAGCACGCCGAGGTAACGGATGCGACCGACGCAGGTCTCGCTGCACACCGTCGGCTGGCCGGCTTCGATGCGCGGGTAGCAGAAGATGCACTTCTCGGCCTTGCCGCTCTTCCAGTTGTAGTAGATCTTCTTATACGGGCAACCCGACACGCACATGCGCCACCCGCGGCACTTGTCCTGGTCGATCAGCACGATGCCGTCTTCCTCGCGCTTGTAGATCGATCCCGACGGGCAACTGGCGACACACGCCGGGTTCAGGCAGTGCTCGCACAGCCGCGGCAGGTACATCATGAACGTGTTCTCGAACTGGCCGAGCATGTCCTTCTGCGCCTGCTCGAATCCGTCAAGGTTCTTGTCCTTGCTGCGCTTGGAGAACTCGCCGCCAAGGATCTCCTCCCAGTTAGGTCCCCAGACGATCTTGTCCATCTGCTGGCCGGTGATCAGGCTGCGCGGCCGAGCGGTCGGCGTGGCCTTCATCTCGGGCGCCGACTGCAGATGCTGGTAGTCGAAGGTGAAGGGCTCGTAGTAGTCGTCGATCTGGGGCAGGTTCGGGTTCGCGAAGATGCGCATCAGCAGCTTCCACTTCGCGCCCTGGCGGGGCTCGATGCTGCCGTTGGCCTTGCGCACCCAGCCCCCGTTCCACTTGTCCTGGTTCTCCCACTCCTTCGGGTAACCGATGCCGGGCTTGGTCTCGACGTTGTTGAACCAGGCGTATTCCATGCCGGGACGGCTGGTCCAGACGTTCTTGCAGGTGACCGAACAGGTGTGGCAACCGATGCACTTGTCGAGGTTCAGCACCATGCCGATTTG
>JAGNWJ010000087.1:2746-9331 GCA_017986065.1 Rhizobacter sp.
ACTTCTCCTTGGGCCTGCACGGGCACGATCAGTTCATTGGCGACCGGCGTATCGAGCCAGTCGACCTTGTTCATCTTGCGCACCACGACGAACTCGTCGCGGTTGGTGCCGATGGTTCCGTAGTAGTTGAAGCCGTAGCTGAACTGCGCGTAGCCGCCGATCATGTGCGTGGGCTTGAGCACGACGCGGGTCACCGAGTTGTGGATGCCGCCGCGCACGCCGGTGATCTCGGCCCCCGGCGTGTTCACGATCTTTTCCTGAGCGTGGTACATCATCACCATGCCCGGATTGACGCGCTGACTGACCACCGCCCGGGCCGCGATCGCGCCGTTCAGGTTGAACAGTTCGATCCAGTCGTTGTCCTCGATGCCCACCTTCTTCGCGTCGTCTTCGCTCATCCAGACGCACGGGCCACCGCGACTGAGCGTGAGCATCAGCAGGTTGTCGGTGTAGGTGCTGTGGATGCCCCACTTCTGGTGCGGGGTGATGAAGTTCAGCGCGATCTCGGGGTGGCCGTTCGACCTGAGTCCCTGGATGCCGGCGGTGGCCTTCAGGTCGACCGGCGGACGGTAGCTGGTGAACCCTTCACCGAACGCGATCATCCACGGGTGATCCATGTAGAACTGCTGGCGGCCGGTCAGCGTGCGCCACGGGATCATCTCGTGCACGTTGGTGTAGCCGGCGTTGTACGAGACGGTCTCGCTCTCGATGCCGCTCCAGGTCGGCGAGCTGATGATCTTGCGCGGCTGCGCCTGCACGTCGCGGAAGCGGATCTTCTCGTCCTCGCGGTGGATCGCCAGGTGCGTGTGATCGAGGCCGGTCTGCTTGCCGAGCGCTTCCCAGGCCTTGACCGCCACATGGCCGTTGGTCTCTGGCGCGAGCTGCAGGATCACCTCGCACGCATCGATGTCGGTCTCGATCTTCGGCATGCCGCAGGTCACGCCTTCGGCGGTGACCAGACCACTCAACTCACCGAGCTGCTTCACCTCGGTCTGCGTGTTCCAGGCGATGCCCTTGCCGCCGTTGCCGGCCTTGTTCATCAGCGGGCCGAGTGCGGTGAACCGCTTGAAGACGTTCGGATAGTCGCGCTCGACGACCTGGATGTTGGGCGCAGTCTTTCCGGGCATCAGATCGCATTCGCCACGCTTCCAGTCCTTGACCTCGAACGGCTGCGCCAGTTCGGACGGGCTGTCATGCATCAGCGGGGTCAGCACCAGTTCGCGCTCGACACCGAGGTGACCGACACAGACCTCGCTGAACTTCTTCGCGAATCCCTTGTAGATGTCCCAGTCGCTGCGCGACTGCCACGCCGGATCGACCGCCGTCGACAGTGGGTGGATGAACGGGTGCATGTCGCTGGTGTTGAGATCGTTCTTCTCGTACCAGGTGGCGGTGGGCAGCACGATGTCGCTGTACAGGCACGTGGTGCTCATGCGGAAGTCGAGCGTGACCAGCAGATCCAGCTTGCCCTCGGGCGCCTTGTCGTGCCAGACGACTTCGGTGGGCTTGGCTTCTTCCACGCCCAGGTCCTTGCCCTGCACGCCGTTGCTGGTGCCGAGCAGGTGCTTCAGGAAATACTCGTGGCCCTTGCCGGACGATCCCAGGATGTTGGAGCGCCACACGAACATGTTGCGCGGCCAGTTGTCCGGGTGGTCCGGATCGGTGCAGCTCAGCTTGAGCGTGCCGTCCTTGAGGCCCTTGACTGCGTAGTCCTTCGGCTCCATGCCTGCGGCAGCGGCATCCTTCACCACCTGCATCGGATTCGTCTGCAGCTGCGGCGCGGACGGCAGCCAGCCCATGCGCTCGGCGCGCACGTTGTAGTCGATCATGCTGCCGGCATACAGCTTCTTGTCAGCCAGCGGCGACAGCACCTCGTCCATGCCGAGCTTCTCGTAGCGCCACTGGTCGGTGTGCGCATAGAAGAAGCTGGTGCTGTTCATCTGGCGCGGCGGGCGGATCCAGTCGAGCGCGAAGGCCAGCGCCGTCCAGCCGGTCTGTGGCCGCAACTTCTCCTGACCCACGTAGTGCGCCCAGCCGCCACCGCTCTGCCCGATGCAGCCGCACATCATCAGCATGTTGATGACGCCGCGGTAGTTCATGTCGCTGTGATACCAGTGGTTCATCGCGGCGCCGATGATCACCATCGACTTGCCGTTCGTCTTGTGCGCGTTCTCGGCGAACTGGCGGGCCACCGTGATCAGCTGCGCGCGTGGCGTGCCGGTGATGCGTTCCTGCCAGGCCGGCGTGTACGGCGTGTCCTCGTCGAAATTGGCCGCGGCGAACTCACCCGGCAAGCCGCGCGCGACGCCGTAGTTGGCCACCTGCAGGTCGAACACAGTGGCAACCAGCGCGCTGCGTTCCTCGCCGGCCTTGCCCAGCGAGATGCGCTGGACCGGCACGGTGCGCACGATCACGTCGCCGCTGTCGCCCTTCAGCACGCTGTTCGGGAAGTTGGCGCTCTCGATGCCGCCGAAGTACGGGAAGCCGACACGCGCCGTCGCGCTGCTCGGCTGGTCGCCCTCGAGCAGCGACAGCTTGAGCTTCACGGCCTGGCCGTGACGCGCTTCCTTCGCCTCGAGGTTCCACTGGCCTTCGTCGGCCCGTCCGTCGGGACCCCAGCGGAAGCCGATCGCGCCGTTGGGCAGCACCACCTTGCCACCCTCGTCGAAGGCGACGGTCTTCCATTCGGGGTTGTTAGCCTGGCCGAGCTTGCCGTTGAAGTCGGACGCCCGCACATAGCGATCGGGCACCATGACGACCTCGCCGCTGGGCAGCGTGTGCTCCTTGAGCATCACCAGCATCGGCATGTCGGTGTAGCGGCGCACGTAGTCGTCGAAATAGGCGCTGCGCTCACCCCGGTCCGGGAAATAGAACTCCTTCAGGATCACGTGGCCCATCGCCATCGCGACGGCCGCATCGGTGCCCTGCTTCGGGCTCATCCAGATGTCGGCCAGCTTGGCGACCTCGGAATAGTCGGGCGTCACCGCGACCGTCTTCGCACCCTTGTAGCGAACCTCGGTGAAGAAGTGCGCATCGGGCGTGCGCGTCTGCGGCACGTTCGAGCCCCAGGCGATGATGAAACTGCTGTTGTACCAATCGGCCGATTCGGGCACGTCGGTCTGCTCGCCCCAGACCTGCGGGCTGGACGGCGGCAGGTCGCAGTACCAGTCGTAGAAGCTCATGCAGACGCCGCCGATCAGGCTCAGGTAGCGCGAGCCGGCGGCATAGCTGACCATGCTCATCGCCGGGATCGGCGAGAAGCCGATCACGCGATCGGCACCATGCTTCTTGATCGTGTGGACGTTGGCCGCGGCGACGATCTCGTTGACCTCGTCCCAGGTCGAGCGCACGAAGCCGCCGAGACCGCGCACCTGCTGGTAGTCGCGGCGCTTCGCATCGTTCTCGACGATGCTGGCCCATGCATCGACCGGATCGTGCACCAGACGCGCCTCGCGCCATGACTTGAGCAGCCGGCCGCGCACCATCGGGTACTTGACCCGGTTCGCGCTGTACAGGTACCAGCTGTAGCTCGCGCCGCGCGCGCAGCCACGCGGCTCGTGGTTGGGCATGTCCCAGCGGGTGCGCGGGTAGTCGGTCTGCTGCGTTTCCCAGGTGACGATGCCGCCCTTCACGTAGATCTTCCACGAGCACGAACCGGTGCAGTTCACACCGTGGGTGCTGCGCACGATCTTGTCGTGCGCCCAGCGGTTGCGGTAGGCATCCTCCCAGGTCCGGTCTTCACCGGTGGTGACGCCGTGGTCGCCCGAGAAGGCCTCGCGGGGCTGCGAGAAATAGTTGAGGCGATCGAGGAAATGGCTCATGTGATGTCTCCTGGGAATTTCGTGACTGGGTGGCGCATCAAGGGTTCTTCACGTCTGCGTTTGCGCGAAGGTAGAACCACCAGTTCAGCACCAGGCACAGGGCGTAGAAGACCGCGAATCCGTACATCGCGAGTTGCGGCGTTCCGGCCTTGATCTGCTGGCCGATCACCACCGGCGCGATGAATGCGCCGTAGGCCGCAACCGCGGAGGTCCAGCCGAGCACGGGGCCGGCCTGCTGGCGGTCGAAGATGACGCCGATCGTGCGGAAGGTCGATCCGTTGCCGATGCCGCTGGCGGTGAACAGCAGGATGAACAGCCCGAGGAAGGCCGGGAAGTACTGCTCGGGCGCGGCCGAACCGTAGGCCTGCATCATCACGTAGCCGACGGCGCCGGAGGCCAGCACCATCACCGCCGAGATGATCTGCGTGACGATGGATCCACCGACCTTGTCCGAGATCCAGCCGCCGACTGGGCGCACCGCGGCGCCGACGAACGGGCCGATCCAGGCGTAGGTCAGCGCAGACGGTGCGTTCGGGTTCTTCAGCGTGTGCTGCATGACACCGCCGGCGTCGGGCACATGCTGGAAGCCGAAGATCACGGTGATGGCCAGCGGCAGCACCATCGAGAAGCCGATGAACGAGCCGAAGGTGACGATGTACAGCGCCGTCATTGACCAGGTGTGCTTGTTGCCGAAGATGGCGAACTGCTTGGCGACGTTTTCCTTCATCGCACCGAACGCGGCGACTCGCATCACCAGCAACGCCAGGGCGATGTCCAGCGGAATGGCCACCCACATGTTCAGGATGCCCAGACCGGTGGGTGCCGGCAGGTACAGGTAGAGCATGAAGACGGCAGGGATGAAGGCCAGGGTGTAGAGATAGGTCACCTTGGCGAACGCGACGACGGGGTTGCCGGTGTCGGGCGAGACCGTCTTGAGGTTGTTCATCCCGAACCAGGCCAGGATGGACAGCGGCACGAGCGACAAGACCCAGGCGAAGCCGGCGTTCTGGATCCAGGTCGGCGTGCCGGCAGCGATCTTTCCGAAGATCCAGCCACTGTCCTTCACCAGCGTCATCGGTTCACCGCCGAACGCGCCGAACAGGCCCACCGTCATCACCAGCGGGATGACGATCTGCATCGTGGTCACGCCGAAGTTGCCCAGGCCCGCATTCAGGCCGAGCGCGGTGCCCTGCAACCGCTTCGGGAAGAAGGTGCTGATGTTCGACATCGAGCTGGCGAAATTGCCGCCGCCCACGCCCGACCACAGCGCCATCAGCTGGAACGCCCACAGCGGCCAGTCCTTGTGCTGCAACGCCATGCCGGTGCCGATGGCTGGTGCCAGCAGCATCGTGGTGGTGAGAAAGATGGTGTTGCGGCCACCGGCCAGGCGAACCAGGAACGACGCCGGAATGCGCATCGTGGCGCCCGATATCCCGGCAATCGCCGTCAGCGTGAACAACTCGGCCGGTGTGAACGGGAAGCCCAGGTTGAGCATCTGGACGGTGATGATTCCCCACATGCCCCAGACCGCGAAGCCGCACAGCAAGGCCGGCACCGAGATCCACAGGTTGCGGTAGGCGATCTTCTTGCCGGTGCTTTCCCAGAAGGTCTCGTCTTCGGGACGCCAGTCCGTGACGTCGGCACCGCTGGAGGGTGCAGGCACGGCGGGGCCGGCCTTGAGTGTGGTGTTCATGGAGTCTCTTTCAAAAATTCAGCGCACGGATCAGCGGGAGAACGACCGCGAGAACGGTCCTTCCATGGCGTTGGTTCCCATCACCTCGGCGCGGCGCACCTCGGTCCAGTACATCCAGATCAGCGAGACCCAGACCACGCCGTACATCAGCATGAAGGCGCTGGAGCGGATGCCGGTCAGGTCCATCAGCGCGCCGAACATGATCGGCAGAACGAAGCCGCCGAGTCCACCGGCCAGGCCCACGATGCCGCTGACGGTCCCGATGTTGGACGGATAGTCGTCGCTGATGTACTTGAAGACACTGGCCTTGCCAAAGGCGAACGCAATGCCCAGCAGGAACATCAGGCCGGTGAATGCGTAGACGTTGAGACCCACGTGGAAGGTCTTCGGACCGTCGATGGTGAGCACCGTGAAGTCGGTCTGCGGATACGACAGCAGGAACAGGCAGACCCAGCTGACCCACATGACCCACCAGGTGACGCTGTGCGCGCCGTACTTGTCGGACAGCCAGCCGCCGACGGCGCGCAGCACGCCGCCCGGCAGCGAGAAGCATGCAGCCAGCAGTGCGGCCGCGCGGATGTCGAGACCGAACTCGCCGACGTAGTACTGCACCATCCACAGCGACAGCGCCACGTAGCCGCCGAACACGATGCTGTAGTACTGGCAGTACTTCAGCACCTTCGGCTCCTTCAGCATCTTGAGCTGATCGCTGAACTTCGTGTTCGACGGCACCAGGTGCGCCGGATCGCTGTGGCTGAACATCCAGAACAGCACCACCGTGCCGAGCATGATCGCGGCGTAGACCATCGGGACCATGGTCCAGCCGAAGGCCACCAGCAGCGCGGGCGCCACGAACTTGTTGACCGCCGCGCCCGAGTTTCCTGCCCCGTAAACGCCCATCGCGAAGCCCTGGCGGTTCTTCGGAAACCAGCGGGCGACGTAGGGCGTACCGACCGAGAACGAACCACCCGCGAGCCCGACGAACAGTCCGATGACCAGGAAATGCCAGTAGGCGGTCGCGTAGCTCATCAGCCAGATGGCGGGCACGGTGGCCGCCATCAGCAGCGTCAT
>JAGNWJ010000088.1:0-4066 GCA_017986065.1 Rhizobacter sp.
CGCTCGCCGGCGTCGAAGGCTGCGCGCACCGTGTCGGCTGCGAACGTCTTTCCAACCACCAGCAGCGTGACGCTTTGCACAGGCCGTTGTGCCGCCGCACACGCCTGGGCGATGCGCTGGTGCACTTTCTGCAAGTTCTGAACGATCGTCGCCATAATCTTTGGCAGTATCTGCCGATAACAGCGGCATCGCAGTGCTTGCTGCGCAGTCCCACCCTGCCCGTCGACCCCGCCTTCTAGCGAGCCCCATGGACATCACCCAACTGCTGGCGTTCTCGGTCAAGAACAAAGCCTCCGACCTGCACCTGTCTTCAGGCCTGCCGCCGATGATCCGTGTCAACGGCGATGTGCGTCGAATCAACGTGGATCCGCTCGAGCACAAGGATGTGCACTCGATGATCTACGACATCATGAACGACTCGCAGCGCAAGGCGTACGAGGAAGTTCTGGAGTGCGACTTCTCGTTCGAGATCCAGGGTCTGGCCCGCTTCCGGGTCAACGCGTTCAACCACAACCGTGGCGCTGGCGCGGTGTTCCGGACCATTCCGTCGAAGATCCTCACGCTGGAGCAACTGGCCGCGCCGAAGATCTTCGCCGAACTCGCGCTCAAGCCACGCGGCATGGTGCTGGTGACCGGCCCGACCGGTTCGGGCAAGTCGACCACGCTGGCGGCGATGGTGAACCACCTCAACGAAAACGAGTACGGTCACGTGCTGACCGTCGAAGACCCGATCGAGTTCGTTCACGAATCCAAGAAGTGCCTGATCAACCAGCGCGAGGTCGGGCCCCACACGCTCAGTTTCAACAACGCATTGCGTTCGGCGCTGCGCGAAGACCCGGACGCGATCCTGGTCGGCGAAATGCGTGACCTGGAAACCATCCGTCTGGCGCTCACCGCCGCGGAAACCGGTCACCTGGTCTTCGGCACCCTGCACACATCCAGTGCCGCCAAGACCATCGACCGGGTGGTCGACGTGTTTCCGGCGGCCGAGAAGGAAATGGTTCGCGCCATGTTGTCCGAGTCGCTGATCGGCGTGATTTCGCAGACGCTGTGCAAGACCAAGGATGGCACCGGCCGCGTTGCTGCCCACGAGATCATGCTGGGCACCGCAGCCATCCGCAATCTGATCCGCGAGAGCAAGATCGCCCAGATGTACTCGGCGATCCAGACCGGCAACAGCGTTGGCATGCAGACACTCGATCAGAACCTTGCCGACCTGGTGCGGCGCAACGTGGTGTCGCCACACGAAGCGCGCGCCAAGGCGAAGTTCCCGGAGAATTTCCCCGGATGATGTTGGCCCCCCAGTCGCTGCGCTCCTGCCCCCGAGGGGCGCCACCCATCGGCCCGGCGTAGCCGTTGCCTTGGGCGTTGCCCGATGGGAGGCACTTCGCTGCGCTTGTGCTCTTCTCAGCTCTAAGGACTCGAAGGAAATCTCATGGAACGCGACCAGGCTTCGAAATTCGTCAACGACCTGCTGCGACTGATGGTGTCGCGCAACGGCTCCGACCTGTTCCTGACTTCCGACTTTCCACCGGCCATCAAGGTCGACGGCAAGGTCACCAAGGTGTCGCCGCAGCCGCTGACCGGGCAGCACACGATGGCGCTCGCTCGGGCAGTGATGAACGACAAGCAGGCCGGTGAGTTCGAGCGGACCAAGGAGTGCAATTTCGCGATCTCGCCGCAGGGCATCGGGCGATTCCGCGTCAATGCCTTCGTGCAGCAGGGTCACATCGGCATGGTGATGCGGACGATTCCGCAGACGCTGCCGACGATCGATTCGCTGAACCTGCCCAAGGTGCTGAAGGACGTGTCGATGACCAAGCGCGGCCTGGTGATCTTCGTCGGCGCCACCGGTTCGGGCAAGAGCACCTCGCTGGCCGCGATGGTCGACTTCCGCAACGAGAACTCGTTCGGCCACATCATCACGATCGAGGATCCGGTGGAGTTCGTGCATCCGCACAAGAACTGCATCGTCACCCAGCGCGAGGTCGGCATCGACACCGACGGCTGGGAGCAGGCGCTGAAGAACACGCTGCGACAGGCTCCGGACGTGATCCTGATGGGCGAGATCCGCGACCGCGAGACGATGGAGCACGCCGTGGCCTTTGCCGAGACCGGCCACCTGTGCATGGCCACGCTGCACGCCAACAGCGCCAACCAGGCACTGGACCGGATCATCAACTTCTTCCCCGAAGAGCGTCGCGCGCAGTTGCTGATGGACCTGTCGCTGAACCTGAAGGGGCTGGTCTCCCAGCGACTGCTGCCCCGCCAGGAAGGCAAGGGCCGCGTGGCTGCGGTGGAGATCATGCTGAACTCTCCGCTGATCGCCGACCTGATCTTCAAGGGCGAGGTGGCGGAGATCAAGGAGATCATGAAGCGTTCCCGCGAGCACGGCATGCAGACCTTCGACCAGGCTCTGTTCGACCTGTACGAGAGCCGCGCGGTGACCTACGAGGACGCGATCCGCAACGCGGACTCCGTCAACGACCTGCGACTGCAGATCAAGCTGAACAGCCAGCGCGCGCGCAACACCGATCTGGCGGCCGGCACCGAACACATGACGATCGTCTGACATGGCAGATCTGGGCGTGCGTACCTACGAGCCGATCAAGCCCCAGCGCGTGGCCTTCCTAGGCCTCGGCGTGATGGGTCACCCGATGGCGGGCCACCTGGCGCGTGCGGGGCATCACGTCACGGTCTACAACCGGACGAAGGCCAAGGCCGATGCCTGGGTCGGCGAGTTCGGTGGCACAGCGGCCACGACGCCGCGTGCAGCGGCTGAAGGCGCAGGGTTCGTCTTTGCCTGTGTCGGCAATGACGATGATCTGCGCGCGGTGGTGCTGGGTGAAAGCGGAGCGTTTGCCGGCATGCAGACGGGTGCGGTTTTCGTCGATCACACCACCGCCTCCGCGGCGGTGGCGCGCGAACTCTGCGCTGTGGCAACGACACTCGGGCTCAGTTTCATCGATGCTCCGGTGTCCGGCGGGAACCTGGGCGCCATCAATGGTTCGCTGACGGTGATGTGCGGAGGCGATGCGGCAGCCTTCTCGCGCGCCCAGCCGGTGGCCCTGGCCTTTGCCAAGGCGATGACGCTGCTGGGTGACAGTGGCTCGGGTCAGCTGGCCAAGATGGTCAACCAGATCGCCATCGCCGGACTGGTTCAAGGGCTTGCCGAAGCCATCGCATTCGGCGACCAGGCCGGGCTCGACATGAAGACCGTCCTCGGTGTCATCGGCAAGGGCGCAGCGCAGAGCTGGCAGATGGACAACCGCGGCCCGACGATGGTCGACGGAAAATTCGATTTCGGCTTTGCCGTCGACTGGATGCGCAAGGATCTGGGGCTGGTGCTGGATGAGGCCAAGCGCAACGGCGCGCGGCTGCCCGTCACCGCGCTGGTCGACCAGTTCTACGCCGATGTCCAGGCCGCAGGCGGGCAGCGCTGGGACACCTCCAGCCTGATCACGCGCCTGCGCTGATCGTCCGCCCAGGCGGACTTCGCGTCACTTCGAGGCGGGGGCGTTCAGGTTGGCGAGCTCCGCCTCGCTGATGATCTCGAACACTCGGACGACCTTCTGCACGCCACTCACGCCCCGTGCGATTTCTGCGGCCCGAGCGGCTTCGCGCTCGGTGACCCGCCCCATCAGGTAGACCGTCCCGCGCTCGGTGACGACCTTCACGGCCTGGGCGAAGACGTCCTTCGAATCAACCAGTGACGCCTTGATCTTGCCGGTCACGATGGCGTCGGTACCGGCGTTCGAGGTGGGCAGTTCCTTCACGACGGCGAGCTCGTTGACGATCGATCGCACGTTCTCGACGCGCGAAACCGTCTTTTCGATCAGCGCCCGGTCGGCATCGCTGGTCACCTCGCCGGTGATCAGTGCCAGCCTGTTGTAGCTGGTCACGCTGACCCGGCCGCGCGAGCCGATCGCTTCGGAGTTGCGACTGAGGGCCTTGATCTCGATGGCTTCGTCCTCGAGCTGGGTGCCGGAAGTGCGGCGGTCGGTGTAGACCGACGTACCGCCGACCACTGCGCCGCCGAGCACCAGCGGGAAGCAACCCGTCAGGG
>JAGNWJ010000088.1:4166-9077 GCA_017986065.1 Rhizobacter sp.
TCGGCGAGCGGCTTGCTGAGCACTTCTGCCGCCGCGTACATGAGATCGGCGCTGTCGAAAAACTGCTGCTGGATGCGCTGTTCAATCATGGTCGTCGATCATAAGACGGCCGCGTTGACCGCAGGTTCCGTGAAAATCGTCACGAAGCGTGACCGAGAGTCGGTCCTCAGGAGGCGTCGAAGGCTGCGCGCAGCCACTCGATGCGATCACCCTCGATCGCCACCACGTCGAACCGGCAGGCTGGTGGCGAGGCCCAGCTTCGCAGGAAGTGCTGTGCCGCGAAGATCAGGCTGCGCTGCTTCGTCGCGCTGACGCTGGCCGCGGCCCCGCCGTGCCCGATGGTCTTGCGGGTCTTGACCTCGACGAACACCAGCGTGCCGTCACGGTCGCGCAGTATCAGATCGATTTCCCCGCCACGGGCACGAGGTCCGGCTGCGACCCGATAATTGCGTTGCACGAGCGTGAGCCCGTGGGCCAGAAGATGCGCCAGCGCGCGGGCCTCGCCTCCATCTCCCACCGTCTTCGTCGTGACCACACCCATCGCCTCCTTGTTGCTCCAGGCAGCTTCAGCCGCTGCCGGCAGCCAGCAGTATCCCGCTGCCGCCCTGTACGTCGTCGCCACGCCGATCGGCAACCTGGCCGACCTGACGCTGCGTGCGATTCACGTGCTTTCGCTGGTCGATGCGGTGGCCTGCGAGGACACTCGTCACACTGCACCGCTGTTGCGCCACCTCGGCCTCGACAAGCCGCTGCTCGCGGTGCACCAGCACAACGAGCAGGCGTCTTCCGGAGACGTCATCGCGCGGCTGGCGCGAGGCGAGCGCGTCGCCTATGTCAGCGATGCAGGCACCCCGGCGGTGAGCGATCCCGGTGCGGCTCTGGTGGCCGCTGTCGCGGCCTCGGGGCGCGCTGTCGTGGCGATACCCGGGGCCAGCAGCGCGATCACGGCGGTCAGCGTGGCGGGAGACACCGTCGGCAGCGGGTTTCGATTCATCGGCTTCCTGCCCGCCAGGGGCAACGAGCGTGCGCTTGCGCTGAAGGCGCTGGCCGTGGCTGTCGAGACCCAGGTTCTTTTCGAGGCGCCACATCGCATCGAGGCGCTGGTTTCGAGCCTGGCCGAAGCGTGTGGTTCGCGAATCGTGACGCTCTGCCGCGAATTGACGAAGCAGTTCGAGACCGTGGCGACATTGCCGGCTGCGGCGCTGCCTGGCTGGCTGGCGGGCGATGCGAACCGACTGCGCGGCGAGTTCGTGCTGGTCGTGCATGCGGTGGCGCCCAGCGAGTCGGCCGACGAAGCGGTCCGCCACGACGTTGTGCTGCAAACGCTGCTGGCCGAGCTTCCACTGAAGCAAGCGGTGTCGTTGGCTGCCGCGCTCAGTGGCGCTCCGCGCAATGCGCTTTACGCGCGTGCTCTGGAACTGAAGGGCCGCGCCGCTGATTGATGCGCGCGACGTGGAGCAGTCCGCGAGCCGATCGGAGGGCGTGGATGGTTGCCCTTTGAAAGTGCTTCTGCAGGCCCACTTCTACAATCGTTTCGAGCTTTGAAAGACCACGGATGATTTCGCGCGAACCCACCATCGAACGCCTGGGCATCGCCCAGGCTTTGCTGATCGAGCCCTTCGGTCTGACCGAAGCGACGCTGACCCGCGCGCTGCAGGCGATCGCCACGCACCGCATCGACGACGCCGACCTGTATTTCCAGTACACGCGCAGCGAAGGCTGGAGCCTCGAGGAAGGGATCGTCAAGAGCGGCAGCTTCGGTATCGATCAGGGCGTCGGCGTGCGTGCGGTGGCGGGCGAGAAGACGGCATTCGCGTATTCGGATGACATCTCCGAGGCGGCCCTGATGGATGCGGCGCAGACGGTGCGCACGATCGCCGCTGCTGGCCAGAGCCGGCGTGTGAAGATCAACACGACGCGCAAGGTGGCTGGCAGCCGGGTGCTGTACGCGCCGATGGACCCGATCGCTTCGCTCGACAGCACGCAGAAGGTCGCCTTGCTGGAGCGCGTCGAACGGCTGGCCCGGTCCAAGGACCCGCGCATCAAGCAGGTGATGGCGAGCATCGCGGGCGAGTACGACGTGGTGCTCGTGGCGCGTGCCGACGGCACGCGCGCCGCTGACGTGCGGCCGCTGGTGCGTCTGAGCGTGACGGTCATTGCCGAGCAGACGATCAACGGTGAAGTGCGCCGCGAGACCGGCAGCAGCGGCGGCGGCGGTCGCTTCGGCTACGGCTACTTCCACGACGCGATGATCGAAAGCTACGTGAACGATGCGGTCGGGGCGGCGCTGACCAATCTCGAGTCGCGTCCGGCCAAGGCGGGCGAGATGAGCGTTGTCCTGGGTTCGGGCTGGCCGGGCGTGCTGCTGCACGAGGCGATCGGCCACGGGCTCGAAGGCGATTTCAACCGCAAGGGTTCCAGTGCCTTCAGCGGCATGATCGGCCAGCGCGTCGCTGCCAAGGGCGTCACCGTGCTCGACGACGGCACGCTGCCCGACCGGCGCGGCTCGCTGAACATCGATGACGAAGGCAATCCGAGCCAGCGCAACGTGCTGATCGAGGACGGCATCCTGAAGGGTTACATCCAGGACTCCATGAACGCGCGGTTGATGGGCGTCAAGCCGACCGGCAACGGTCGCCGCGAAAGCTACGCCGCCGTGCCGATGCCTCGCATGACCAACACCTACATGCTCAGTGGCGACAAGACGAAAGAGGAGATCATCGCCGGACTGAAGCGTGGCCTGTACGCATCCAACTTCGGCGGGGGCCAGGTCGACATCACCAGCGGGAAGTTCGTCTTCTCGGCCAGCGAAGCGTTCTGGGTCGAGAACGGCAAGATCCAGTACCCGGTCAAGGGCGCCACGATCATCGGGAACGGGCCGGACGCACTGACCCGCGTCAGCATGATCGGCAACGACATGAAGCTCGACACCGGCGTCGGCACCTGCGGCAAGGAGGGCCAGAGCGTCCCCGTGGGCGTGGGCCAGCCCACGCTGCGCCTCGATGGGCTGACGGTGGGCGGTACCGCCTGAGGTCTGGTGCGAGGTGTGCGTGTTACATTGCCCAGGCAATGAAGCACTTTTTCGGTTTCTTCTATTTCTGGTTCTCAAACCGCACCGGCGGACGAGAGGCAAGCGCGTAGGCAGACCGAAACGCAAACCGAATCTCGAAACCGCCGGGCAACCCCCGGCGGTTTTTTTTCGGCAATGCAGGCTTCTCTCCATCACGAGCAGATTTCCACCCGAACCCTGGAGCCCCCCATGTCCCACCAGAACGCTGCCAATGAAGGCCGTCGCGCTCTCAGCGAAAAGACCAGCCAGACCGACGACGAACGGATTCGCGACGTCACGCCGCTGCCGCCGCCCGAGCACCTGATCCGGTTCTTCCCGATCCGCGGCACGCCGATCGAGGCGCTGGTGGGTGACACGCGCAAGCGCATCCGCCGCATCATGAACGGCAAGGACGACCGGTTGCTGGTGGTGGTCGGCCCCTGCTCGATCCACGACCCGGCGGCGGCCATCGAGTACGCGCGAAAGCTCAAGGAGCAGCGCGACCTCCATGCCGACACGCTCGAAATCGTGATGCGCGTGTACTTCGAGAAGCCGCGCACCACCGTCGGCTGGAAGGGCCTGATCAACGACCCCTACCTGGACGAGAGCTATCGCATCGACGAGGGGCTGCGCATTGCGCGCCAGTTGCTGGTCGAGATCAATCGGCTCGGCGTGCCCGCGGGCAGCGAATTCCTCGACACCATCAGCCCGCAGTACATCGGCGACCTGATCAGCTGGGGTGCGATCGGCGCACGCACCACCGAAAGCCAGGTCCACCGCGAGCTGTCATCGGGCCTGTCGGCGCCGATCGGTTTCAAGAACGGCACCGACGGCAACATCCGCATCGCCACCGATGCGATCCAGGCCGCCGCACGACCGCACCACTTCCTGAGCGTCCACAAGAATGGGCAGGTCGCGATTGTCGAGACCACCGGTAATCCGGACTGCCACCTGATCCTGCGCGGCGGCAAGGAACCCAACTACGACGCGGCGCATGTGGAGGCGGCGTGCAAGGACCTCGAAGCCGCCAAGCTGCCGCCGACGCTGATGGTCGACTGCTCGCATGCCAACAGCAGCAAGCAGCACGACAAGCAGAACGACGTCGCGCGCGACATCGCGGCGCAGCTTTCCGCGGGCAGCCGCCGCGTCTTCGGCGTGATGGTCGAGAGTCACTTGAGCGCCGGCGCGCAGAAGTTCACCCCGGGCAAGGACGATCCCGTCAAGCTTTCGTATGGCCAGAGCATCACCGATGCGTGCATCGGCTGGGGCGACACGCTGACGGTGCTGGACACACTCAGTCAGGCCGTCAAGGCCCGGCGCCGCTGACGCCCCGAAGCGAGATGTCGCCGGTCAATCGGCGGCGGCATCCCGCTGCAGCCGTTCGCTTTTCCAGTAGACGTCGTCGCCGCCCAGACCGTCCAGGTTGGCGCGATTGAGGACGCGCGCCAGCACGAACAGCAGGTCGCTCAGGCGGTTCAGGTAGTGCCGGGGTTCATCGCGCACCGTCTCGGCGGTGGACAGCGCCACCACCGCCCGTTCGGCGCGCCGGGCGATGGTGCGTGCCACGTGTGCCAGCGCGGCACTGCGGGTGCCGGCTGGGAGGATGAACTCCTTCAGCCGGGGTAACGCGTCGTTATAGCGGGCCAGGGCCTCATCGAGCTGGATCACGGCCTGCGTCTTCAGCAGTTCGTAGCCCGGGATCGACAGCTCGCCACCCAGATTGAACAGTTCGTGCTGGATCACCACCAGCAGTTCGCGCACGTCGTCGGGCAGCGGCTCGGCGAGCAGCACGCCGAGTTGCGAGTTGAGCTCGTCGACATCGCCCATCGCATGCACGCGCGGGTTGTCCTTCGATACCCGCT
>JAGNWJ010000089.1 GCA_017986065.1 Rhizobacter sp.
CACGTGGCTGCCGAGTTGCACCAGCCCGCCATTGTGCAGACGGATCGATCCGATCAGTCGTTTCCCTTCGACGAAGGTGCCGTTGGTCGACTGCAGGTCGGTGACGGTGGCATCGGCTTCGTCAGGGGCTGCGCTGATCTGGCAGTGCTTTCCTGAAACCTCGGCATCGGGCAGCACGAAATCACACACCATCTTGCGGCCCACCGTGATCGGGTGGTCGGCTGCGAAACGCAGGCGGCGCCCGGTCTGGCTGCCCTGGATCGCCACCAGGAAATGCTCGCGCTTCTCCGCTGCGACCTTCGGTGCGATCGTGGACCGGGTGATCGTCAGGATCGTCAAATCCTGATTCGAATCGTTCTCTGATGGGAGGGACTTGTTCAAGGTTGCGTCTCGGGAGGCTGCGAGATGTGCATGCGGGCTGCTCTCGCATCTCGGCAGGGTGTTGCAACACCGATGCCAGAATCGCGAATGTAAGAGATTGTTGGCATCGGTTGTGCGTTGCTTTGCGGTGCTTTTCTGCCTTGGCCGGGGCAGGCTCGGTCGATTACAACAACAACAGGAGTCATTTCGATGTCCGCACGCTCTGCTGGGGACGGTGGTGCCGCGGCCCAGCCGGTGTCCCGTGACGAAGACGATGCACCAACTCGGATCGCAACGACCCAGCCCGTCGTGATGCCCTCTGCTGGTGCGCGGGAGGCGGACAGCTCGGCCACCTTGCCCGGCACGTCGCTGGCTGACGGCGGCGTGCTGCAGCAGGTCGGCCGCTATCGGATACACGAGCGCCTGGGCCGGGGCGGCATGGCCACGGTGTTCAAGGCCCACGATCCCGGCATCGGACGCGATGTCGCGATCAAGTTCCTGCACGCGTCGCTGTGCGAAGAGCCCGAATACCGTGCACGCTTTCTCAGCGAGGCGCGCGCTGCCGGCGGCTTGTCGCACCCGAACATCGTCACCGTGCACGATGTTGGTGAAATCGACGGCCGGCCTTACATGGCGATGGAGTTGCTGGACGGCGAAACACTGAGCGATCTGCTGGCAAACAACCCCCCGCTGCGTGTACGGGATGTGGTCGTGATGGGCATCCAGCTGGCCCGGGCGCTCGACTACGCTCATTCGCGGGGGATCGTCCACCGTGACATCAAGCCCGGCAACATCATGCAGGTGAAGGGCACCCAGACGGTCAAGGTCACCGATTTCGGCATCGCCCACGTCGAATCGTCGGGTTCCGAACAACGCACGCACCTCGGCGACATCCTTGGCACGCCACAGTACATGTCGCCCGAGCAGGCCAAGGGAGAGCGTCTCGATGGCCGCTCCGACCTGTTTTCCGCGGGCATCGTGCTCTACCAGATGCTGACCGGGCAGCGCCCATTCCAGGGCGACAGCCTGGTGTCGCTGGCGATGCAGATCGCGACAGCGGAGCCGAAGCCGATCGAGCAATTGCGTCCCGAAGTCCCGGCTGCCCTGCGCCGTGTCGTGTCCCGGTCGCTGGCCAAGTTACCGGATCGGCGCTGGGCCAGCGGCAAGGAGCTCGCCGACGCCCTGACCAGGGTGCTCGCCGAAATCGACGCGGCCGAACTCGAGAAGAGCCGCCAGCGCATCGTTCCGTTGCGCGTCAAGTGGGCCGCCACGATGGCGCTCATCGTTGCGGTGGTGATGGCGTTGGCCGCCACCGTCATCACGCAGCGCCAGTACGCCGCCATGTTCAGTCAGGCCACTGATTACGGTGCATCGCTGGCGCGGTTCATCGCAGCGCAGAACGCGGTATCTGCTCTCTCGGAAGACTGGGTGGCGGTCGAGGTGTCGATCCAGGAAGTGATGAAGGCGCGGGACTTCCAGAGCATCGCGGTGATCGACCGCGAAGGCATGGTCCGGGCCACCAGCGCGGGCAGCACCGGCCTGGCCTACCGCGCCCCCGCCAGCGAAGCGCTCGGGGAGCGAAAGGGCGGTGTCACGGTGACACGGTTCACGGCCGACGGGGAATCGGTACTCGGATTCGAGGCGCCGATCACCTTTCAGGACAAGCGTGTCGGCAGCGTCTCCCTCGGCCTGCCGGAAAAGCCGCTGATCGCCGTCGCGCGCCTGTCCATCGGGCTGATGGTTGCGCTGGTCGTGATCACCGTGCTCGCGGTCGCGGTGGCGATGTTCTTTGTTGCCAACTGGTTTGCACAGCCGATCAAGTTGCTCGGAGAATCGATGCAGGAGATCGGGAAGGGTCGGTTCGACCATCGCATTGCCGAGCAGCGCAAGGACGAGTTCGGGCAGCTCTACGCGACGTTCGACCAGATGGCGCAGGCGCTGGCCGACCGGCAGTCGGGTGCAGTCGTCGGACCGCCTACGCCGACCCCGCTGCCGACCCGGGCTGATCCGGGTCCCGCTTCGAGCAAGGAATGAGATCGTGATGAGTGCGAGGCAAGTGTTGCGAGTTGCGGCAGCCCTGGTGGTCGGCTGGCTGGCCGGCTGCGCCAGTGCTCCGCCGCCCAGCGTGCCCGCAGCTGCCCCCGAGGTTCGCAGCGGCAATGGCAACGGCGATGTGCTGGGACGCAGCGATCGTTTCGTCATCTACCAGCCGGACAACGACGACACCTTGCGCTCGATTGCGGGGCAGTTCCTCGGCTCGCCTGACCGCGACTGGGTCATCGGCGACTTCAACCGGTTGAGCCGGCCAGTCGCCGGGCAACCGCTGGTGATACCGCTTGCCCCGATCAACCAGATCGGCGTGCAAGGCGACCGCTACCAGACCGTGCCCATCCTCTGTTACCACCGGTTCGGTGGTGCCAGCAGCAAGATGTCGGTGTCTTCGGAGAACTTCGCTGCCCAGCTCGACTGGCTGGCGCGCAACGATTACCGCGTGATTCCGTTGTCGCAGCTGCTCGGTTTCCTTCAGGGGAAAGAGGCGCTGCCCAAGCGCTCGGTGGTCATCACGATGGACGACGGCTACGACTCGGTGCACCGGCATGCGCTTCCGCTACTGCGCAAGCACGGGTTTCCGGCGACCCTGTTCGTCTATACCGATTTCATCGGTGCCGGCGACGGGCTGAGCTGGAACCAGCTCGCGGAGCTGCAGGCTTCCGGGCTGGTCGACATCCAGGCGCATTCGAAGAGCCACCGCAACCTGATCGAACGCACCACGGGCGAGACGGACGAGCGTTATCGCCAGAGCATCGACGCCGAAGTTCGCGTGCCCCGAGAGTTGATCGAGCGCCGCTTGCCGCAGCATCAGGTGCGCCATTTCGCGTTCCCCTACGGCGATGCCAATGAATCGGTGCTGGACGCGCTCTCACGTCAGCAATACCAGCTGGCGGTGACGGTCTACCCGGGCGGCAATGCCTTCTTCGCGACGCCGTACATGCTGCGCCGCACGATGATCTTCGGCGACATCGATATCGAGGCATTCAAGGCCAAGCTGCAGATCAGCCGCGCCACCCCCGCGCCATGAGGGGCCTGCCGGCGCTGCTCCTGGGCGGGTGCGTTGCGACCTTGCTCGGTTGCAGCAGCACGGCGCCGCCCCCTGCCGCCAGGTCGGTGGCATCTCCTCAGTCGCCGGCCGCTCCCCCACGGTCCGGCTTCGAGCGGGAATACCAGGAGCGCGCAGCGACCGCCGCGCGGCAGGGCCGGTTGGCCGAGGCCGCGCTGGCGTGGGAGGTGCTCACCGTGCTGCGACCCGATGTCTCCGAGTACCGCGAGGCCCTCGCCGACACGCGTCGCCAGATCGACGCTGCGGTGGCCGATCGCCTGCCCCGCGCGGCCCAGGCGCAACGCCGCGGCGACCTCGATGCCGCAAGCCAGCTCTACCTGTCCGTTCTTGCCCTGCAGCCCGAGCACGCGACGGCTGCCGATGCCTTGCGCGCCGTCGAACGCGAGCGGGTCAAGCGTCAGCAACTGGGAAGATCGTCCCGGACGATGCTGACCCGCCGGGCGGCCACCGATGCCGAGGTCGTGGCCGACAAGGCGGCGGTCGCCGGTGGGGCCGACCGCAACGAACTCGAACACGTGGCGATCCTCGCCCGCCAAGGGGAACTCGACAGCGCCATCGGCTTGCTGGAGCGTCGCGTTGCAGGCAGCCGCAACGATCGCGCGGCGCGTGAACTGCTGGCTGACCTATACGAACGCAAGGCCGAAGAAGCGGTGACGGCTCGCGATTCCGCAGCGGCCATCGTGTTGCTCGAGAAGAGCGTGCGCCTCGATCCTTCGGATACGCGGGCTGCTGAGCGACTCAAGCAGCTTCGCTCCTCTGCCGCGACGCGACCGGCCGATTCGAAGAGCCGTTGAACCTCGCCAGCGCAGCGGCGCTGCGCACCGCGGTTACTTCAGGGACTTGATCTTTTCCTTGAGCGACCGCGCCTTCTGCTGCTCGAGGCGGGCGGTGTCGTTGCCGGGTTCGAGTTGCAGCACGCGGTCCCATTGGGCAATCGATCCGTCGAGATCCTGCTTGGCGAACGCTCCGCGGGCTGCCAGCGTGTAGCGCGTGACCAGGCGACGGCGCACTTGTTCGGCCTTGGCAAGTGCCTCGTTGCTCAGTTCGCCGCCTGTGGCTGTGCGGTAATCGCTGTAGGCACGGTCCAGGTCTCCTCGGCGTTCGGCAGCTTCAGCACTCGTCAGAGCCTTTTCGCCTGCACTCGGTTCGTTGGTGACCGGGGCGGCCGGCGTTACCGTCGTGACAGGCGGTGCAGGGTTGGCTGGAGCCACGGCCTTGTCACGACGTGCCTCGTTCTCCAGCACCCCGGGCGGCGGCGCCTTGCCAGGAATGCGGATCACCTGGCCGCCTGCGACCTGACGCGGAATCTTGATGTCGTTGTAGCGCGCCAGGATGTAGAAGGAGTAGATGTCGCCGAGAAAGCGACCCGCGATGCGCGACAGCGTGTCGCTGGAGCGCACCGTGTACGAGAACGACTCCCGGCCGAGTACCGCGACAGGATCCGCGGAAATCTGGCGCATCAGGTTCTGCGCAAGCTTGTTGCCCGGGTCGCTGGCGAGCACACGCTGAAGATCGGCCTTGGCCTGCTCCTCGTTGCCGGCTTCAAGCAGATCCGCGCTGGCGAGCGCCATCTTCTGGGCTTGCTGCAGCGTCAGCGGAGGAGGCGGTGGCGGGGCCGGAGGCG
This sequence comes from Rhizobacter sp., assembly GCA_017986065.1. Lineage (GTDB taxonomy): Bacteria > Pseudomonadota > Gammaproteobacteria > Burkholderiales > Burkholderiaceae_C > PBB1. The sequence continues at coordinate 5,103 of JAGNWJ010000089.1, forward strand.
TCTCGACCGGTGCCGGTTCGGTGACTGCGGGGACCGGGACGGGAGCCTTGGCGGGGGGAGTGCCGCATGAGGTCACCAGAACGGCGGTGGAGCACAACAGGATGAGACGGATCGCAAGCATGGAATGGGGTGGCGGTGGTGGTCCGCTGGGTTACCGTCGCCGTATGGAAGCCGCAGATTATCGATGGTGCACCGAATCACCTGCAAGCACCTCCGGCAGTTCGCCCGCCGCTGCGCGCTGCAGTGCGGGGCAGGAAAGCCTGTTCCGAGCCCTGTGGCGTCTGGCGCTGGGCGCCAGCTGCCTGCTGTCGTGTGTCTCGGCACACGCTCAACTCGCCGCCGACTTCGACTCGTGCGTGCACAGCCTGCGGGCCCAGTTGCCGAAACAGCCTCCGGTGAGCGTGGAGACTTTCGATCGCTACACGCGCGGCGCCGAAGACCTGCGCCCGCTGATCGATCGTTCCACGGCAACACAGCCTGAGTTCAAGTTGCCGGTGTGGGATTACCTGGCCCGGCTGGTCGACGCGCAGCGCGAGGCGGACGGCCGGGCGGTCCTCGATCGCGAGGCCGTCGCGCTGGCCGCCATCGAGCGCCGCCATGCGGTCGATGCAGCGACCGCGGTGGCCGTGTTCGGCGTCGAGACGGACTATGGGCGGGTGCCGGGGCGCTATCCCGTGGTCGACGCCACGTTGAGCCGCGCCTGCCTGAATCTCGCCAGCCGCGAGCGAAAGGCGCACTTCTATGCGGCGCTCTGGTTGCTTCAGGAGGGGCTGGTGCGCCCGGACACCTTCCGCGGCTCGTGGGCCGGCGCGTTCGGCCTGACGCAGTTCATGCCTGGCACCTTCCTGCAGAACATGGACGACGGCGACGATTCCGGAAGCATCGACATCGTCGACAGCGTGCCCGACGCGCTGGCCACCACCGCACGCTATTTCAAGGGGCTGGGCTGGACGGCCGGCCTGCCGTGGGGCATCGAGGTCAGCGTGCCGCGGGAACAGGCGCTGGCCTGGAATGCACTGGAGCGCGACCATGCTTGCTTGGAGGCGGAGATGCCGGCAGGCCTGTGTCGTGGCCTGGATCAGTGGGCCGCCGCGGGGTTTCGGCGCATCGACGGCGGGGCGCTGCTTCCGGAGGGCCCCGGCAGTGAATCGCCGCTGCGCCCGGACACGCCAGCCGCGCTTTTGATGCCGGGGGGAATCGACGGGCCGGCCTGGCTCGTCACCCGCAACTACCAGGCTGCGTGGCGCTACAACCGGGCGGATGCCTATGCGCTGGCGATCGGCCTGCTGGCCGATCGGCTGCGCGGCGATCCGCCGATGCGCGCCGCGTGGCCGACCGATGACGCCGCCCTGTCCCGCGCCGAATTCGCCGAACTGCAGATGCTGCTGAGGCAGCGTGGCCATTGCGAAGTGACTGCCGACGGCCATGACGGGCCCCGCACCCGCAGTGCCATCGAGGCCGAGGAGCGCTGGCTGGGCAACAACCCGACCGGGCGCGCCGGCGCCAGGCTGCTCGCGGCCTTGCGCGCGGCGACCCCGATGGAGCCGGTCGAGTCCCCCGCCTGCGCCGACGCCGGCCAGCGTTGAATCGCGACGAAGCGGGCGCCCGCTCGCGCGTCAGTCGCCGCCCCGGTACATGCCGGCGTACAGGCCGGGCGTCGAATCCGCGATGTCGCTGGCGCCGGCCACCCGGGTGAAGAATTCCTTCGCGCCGACGGCTCCGACGATCGCATAGCCGTAACCGGCTGCGCGCATGTCGGCCAGTGCCGCTCGCAACAGTGCGGCCCCGGTGCCCGAGCGCCTGGCAGCCTCCTGCACCCCGATCGGGCCGACGTACCCCCTGGCCGTGGCGTCGTAGCAGGCGAAGCCGATCAGCTTGGCGCCCTGCATCGCGATGTACAGGCTGACCGGCCGGTTCTGGAGGGCAACGCGCGCCTCGCTGGCCCAGCGCGAACCGAACGCCTGCTGAATCCACGCCACGACGGCCTCGTGTTCAGGGCCGATCGGCTTGCGCACCAGTGCCGCTGGCGACCCGGCCGGCGACTCACCGGCCGCACCGGGCGGCAGGTCGTACAGCTTGATCAGCATGTCTGTCATCGCGCCCATTCTTGCAGGCCGGCGACGCTTCGTGGAGGGCAGATGGCGCTTTTGGCATACGTCTTGCTGAAACGATTCCTGTCCCTCAAAGACCGTGCTTCAAGAACAGGCCATGCCGCAAAACCAGACCGATGGATCCATGATCAGCGACCTGCTGCAGTCGATCCATGCCCGCTACAGCAGCCTTCACGATGGCAACGTCGCCACGTACATACCGGCGCTGGCCCAGGCCAACCCGGATCAGTTCGGCGTGTGCGTCGTCTCGACGCGAGGCGACATCTTCGAAGTCGGTGACAGCCGCACAGAGTTCACGATCCAGTCCTGTTCGAAGGCGCTGGTCTATGCGCATGCGTTGTCCACTCACGGGCGAACCAAGGTGCTCGAGCGTGTCGGCATCGAGCCCAGCGGCGACGCGTTCAATTCCATCGCGCTCGACGCCAGCAACCGCGCTTTCAACCCGATGGTGAATGCCGGCGCGATCACCACCGCCGGTTTCATCGAAGGCGCCGATTTCGCCGAGCGTCGCGCCACGCTGCTGCGCTGTTTCAGCGCTGCGGCCGGCCGCGAGCTCGAAGTCGACGAAACCGTCTACGCGTCGGAGCGCGAGACCGGCCACCGCAACCGCGCGCTGGCCTGGCTGGTCACCAACTTCGACCGCATGGATCCGGCGACCAACATGGAGACGCTGGACCTGTACTTCCTGCAGTGCTCGGTGCGCGTGAATGCGCGCGATCTTGCCGTGATGGGTGCGACGCTGGCGAATCTCGGCGTCAATCCGCTGACCAAGGAACCCGTGTTCGACATGGCGAGCATGCAGGACGTGCTGTCGGTGATGGCCACCTGCGGCATGTACGACTACGCCGGCGAGTGGGTGTTCCGCGTCGGCATCCCGGCCAAGAGCGGTGTCGGTGGCGGCATCCTCGGTGTCGTCAACCGGCAGCTCGGTATCGGAACCTATTCGCCCCGGCTCGACGCGCGCGGCAACAGCGTGCGTGGCATCCGCGCCTTCTGCGACCTCTCGGACGACCTGGGCCTGCATGCCTTCAACTTCATGAACAGTGGATCGACCTTCCTGAAGCACCTGGTCTGAAGGTCGCCGGCTTGTCGGCCGGCATGACTCGACCTCAGTGCGAATCGGCCATGCGCAGCCGGCGGGCCGCTTCCTCGGCGCGCGCATCGTCGATCTCGCGCATCACGCCGCTCAGGTCGACCGCTCCGGTCTGGTGTTCGTAGCGGCCGGTCAACACCACTTCCGGCGTCAGCATGCCGCGCACGTACAGGTCCCAGATCTCGGCGCCGTATTCGGTGGCCAGCAGTTCGGGCGCATAGCGGCCGAAGTAGCTGCGCAGGTTGGCCACGTCACGCAGCAGCATGCGTGGCGCATGGTTGTTGCCGGCGGCGTCGATGGCCTGCGGCAGGTCGATGATCACCGGGCCGTCCGCCGCCAGCAGGATGTTGAATTCCGACAGGTCGCCGTGCACGACGCCGGCGCACAGCATGCGGACCACCTCGGTCAGCAGGCTCGCATGGTGCGTGCGCGCCTCGTCGGGCGTGAAGGCGACGTCGTTGAGACGCGGCGCGGCATCGCCGTTCGCGTCGGTCACCAACTCCATCAGCAGCACGCCGTCGTGAAAGTTGTACGGCTTCGGCACCCGCACGCCGGCCGCAGCCAGCCGGTACAGCGCATCGACCTCGGCACTCTGCCAGGCTGCTTCCTGCGATTCGCGGCCATATCGCGTGCCCTTGGCCATCGCGCGCGCCTGGCGCGAGTTCTTGACCTTGCGGTTCTCGGTGTAGTCGACGGCCTGCCGGAAGCTGCGCTGCGTGGCCTCCTTGTAGACCTTGGCGCAGCG
>JAGNWJ010000090.1:0-3009 GCA_017986065.1 Rhizobacter sp.
CAGCTGTTCAAGGCGGCCGCCGCGCCCTGCGCCGCCCACGTCGGCCACGCGTTGCAGCTGAGCGTCATGGCCGGCATCCGCAGCGACGCCATCGCGCTGGCGACCGGCAGCGACCGCGTCGTGCGTGCCATGCCCAACACGCCGGCGCTGATCGGCGAAGGCATGTCGGGGCTTTACGCACGCACGGCGGTGTCCGCGGAGGAGCGCACACAAGTCGAGAAGTTGCTTGCACCCACCGGCCAGACCCTGTGGGTCGACCGCGAGGAACAGCTCGACGCAGTGACCGCGATGTCGGGCTCGGGACCGGCCTACGTCTTCTATCTGCTGGAGGCCTGGATCGAGGCCGGCACGGCCATGGGTCTGTCGGCGGCGCAGGCCCGACAGTTGGCGATGGCCACGCTGGCCGGTGCGACATCGCTGGCACGGGACTCCGACGAGACGCCCGCCGTGCTGCGCGAGCGCGTCACCTCCAAGGGCGGCACCACCCACGCCGCGATCACGTCGCTCGAAGCCGACGGGGTCCGGGCCGCCTTTGTCCGCGCGCTCAAGGCGGCTGAACAACGGGCCGGCGAACTGGGCGACGAATTCGGTCGCTGATCGAGGGCGTTCACGGCCCCACCGTCGCCGGCTTCGCCGCCCTGCCCCGCCTGCCTTCCGCAGCACACCCCGGAGACCGTGGAATGAGCAATCTGTCGTACCTCAACCCGACCGCCGCCAGCCCCTGGCAGACCTACCTGTCGCAGGTCGATCGGGTCATTCCGCACCTCGGGCACCTTGCGCGCTGGGCCGATACGCTCAAGCGTCCGAAGCGGGCACTGATCGTCGACGTGCCGATCGAGATGGACGACGGCTCGGTCAGGCACTTCGAGGGCTTCCGCGTGCAGCACAACCTGTCGCGCGGACCCGGCAAGGGCGGCGTGCGTTACCACCCCGACGTGACGCTGGAGGAGGTCACGGCGCTCGCAGCGTGGATGACGATCAAGTGCGCTGGCGTCGGGCTGCCTTTCGGCGGAGCCAAGGGCGGCATCCGCGTCGATCCGAAGCAGCTGTCGATGAAGGAGCTCGAGCGCATGACGCGGCGCTACACGAGCGAGATCGGCATCATCATCGGCCCGCAGCGCGACATTCCGGCCCCCGACGTCAACACCAACGCGCAGATCATGGCGTGGATGATGGACACCTATTCGGCGAACACGGGCGCCACCGCCACCGGGGTGGTCACCGGCAAGCCGATCCATCTCGGCGGATCGCTCGGGCGCGTCAAGGCCACTGGCCGAGGCGTGTTCGTCACCGGCCGCGAAGCTGCCCGGCGCGTCGGCCTGAACCTCGACGGAGCCCGGGTCGCAGTGCAGGGCATGGGCAACGTGGGCAGTGCGGCCGCCGAGCTGTTCGTGCAGGCCGGCGCCACGCTGGTGGCCGTGCAGGACCACACCGGCACGCTCGTCAATCCGAACGGCTTCGACATGGCGGACACGGCCGCGGTGCTCAAGCGCGATCACGGGATAGGCAACTACGCGGATGCAGAGCGCATCGACAACGAGGACTTCTGGGCGGTCGACTGCGACATCCTGATCCCGGCCGCGCTCGAAGGCCAGATCACGGCGGAACGTGCCGAGCGCATCAAGGCGCGTCTGGTGCTCGAAGGCGCGAACGGCCCGACGCTGCCCGAAGCCGACGATGTGATGAAGGAGCGCGGCATCCTCGTCGTGCCAGACGTGATCTGCAACGCCGGCGGCGTGACGGTCAGCTACTTCGAATGGGTGCAGGACTTCAGCAGCTTCTTCTGGAGCGAGGACGAGATCAACCTGCGCCTCGACAAGATCATGGTCGATGCCCTCAAGCACATCTGGGAGACGGCCGACCGCCACCGGATCAGCCTGCGCACCGCCACCTTCGCCGTGGCCTGCGAGCGCATCCTGACCGCGCGCGAGGAGCGCGGCCTGTACCCCTGACCCCTGGGAGTCCCTGCACGCTTCGAAAGACCGGCAGCGGCCGAACTCAAGTCGGCTGCCTTGCGTCCGACAATCCGTAAGCATGCGTTACGTCAAACCCCTCAGAGCAAGGCGCCCATCGTGAAAAGCCCCTTCCCTCGTCGCACCGTGCTGCGCAGCCTGGCTGGTGCCGCGGCATGGAGCGCCTGGCCGGCCTGGCCCCAGGCCACGCCCGAGCGCAACTCGTACAGCCTTTCGGTGGTGCCGCAGTTTCCGGCCTCGGAAATCCACCGTGACTGGACACCGCTGCTCGAGCGCCTGACCAAGGACACCGGCATCACGCTCAGCATGACCCTCTCGGCGAACATTCCCCGATTCGAAGCGGACCTGCTCGAGGGCCACCCCGACTTCGCCTACATGAACCCCTACCACCAGGTGATGGCGGCCAAGGCGCAGGGGTACATCCCGCTGGTGAGAAGCAGCAAACCGCTGAGCGGCATCCTGGTGGTTCGCAAGGACAGCCCGATCGCCAGCGTGCGCGAGCTCGACGGCAAGGAGGTTGCGTTTCCTGCCCCCAATGCGTTCGGTGCCTCACTGTGGATGCGGGCGCTCCTGGCCGAGCGGGAACGCATCACCATCAAGCCCGTCTACGTGCAGACGCACAGCAACGTCTACCGGCACGTGATCCGAGGCAAGGCCGCCGCAGGCGGCGGCATCAACAGCACCCTGCTGCAGGAGCAGCCGGAGGTCCAGTCCGACCTGCGCGTGCTGCTCGACACGCCCGGGGCCGCCCCGCACCCGCTGTCGGCCCATCCGCGCGTGCCGGCGCGGGTGCAGCAGCTGGTGGCCAGCGCACTGCTCTCGCTGACCGCCGACGCCGCGGGTCAGGCCTTGCTCAAGGATGTCTTCGGTGGAGCGCCGGTGCGAGCCGACTACCCGCGCGACTACCGCCCGCTCGAGCAATTCAAGCTCGAGAAGTACGTCGTCACCGACACGCCCGGCTGACCGCGCGTTCATGTCCGGATTGCGAGCCCTCGCGACGCGGCTGTTGCCTCAGCGGCTCGGCCGCCGGCTGCAG
>JAGNWJ010000090.1:3109-8802 GCA_017986065.1 Rhizobacter sp.
GCGCTGCTGGGGTGGTTGCTGCGCTCGTCGGTTCGATCGATTGGTCGGTCGAAGGATTTCGCCGTCGGGCTGGCCCGCATCGATGGCCAGCAGATCGGCAGCCTCGAGGGCTCGATCGAGACCCGCGAACTTGGCATCGCGCTCAACCAGGCCTCGACGAGGCTGTTCGAGCAGCGTCGGGCCATCGATGCGGGCATGGCGACGCTGCAACTGCAGGAGGCCGTGCTTGCCGATGCCAACGAGCAGCTGAGCACGATCTTCGCGCTCAGCCCGGACGCCCTGCTGTCGTTCGACTCGGCCGGCCGCGTCCGCTTTGCCAACGAGGCGTTCTTCCGCATCAGCGGGCTCGCCGCACCAGCGGTCATCGGCCAGCCGGCTGCCGCGCTCGATGCCGAGTTCCGTGCGCGCTGTGCCGATCCCCAGGCCTACCCCGGGCTCGAAAGCTTCTTCTCGGCCACAGACACGCTCAAGAGCGGCCCCGAGGGCCGGTTCGTGCGCCCTCGACTGACGCTCTCCCGACCCCGATTGCAGGTCCTGGAGGTCGTGGGTCTTCTCAGTCACTCGCCGTCGGTCAGCCGCTTGCTCTACGTGCGCGATGTGACCCACGAGAGCGAAGTGGACCGCATGAAGAGCGAGTTCCTGACCACGGCCGCTCACGAGTTGCGCACGCCGATGACCACCATCAACGGCTGCATCGAATTGCTGCAGGCTCGCGAATTCGACAGCGCACGGAGGCAAGAGCTGCTCGGCATGGCCAATCGGCAGAGCCAGTTGATGGTCACGATCATCGACCAGCTGCTCGACTACGCACGCATCGAGGCGAGACGGGGCGCCGATTTCGTGACCGAACGGCTCCAGCTTGCGGACCTGCTCGCACAGGCGCTGGGCGACTTCGTGCCACCCGCCGGCCGTCTCGCCCCCGAACTGCTGGACTCCGACGCTGCAGGATGGGTGCAGGTCGATCGCGGCAAGACGCTGCAGGTGGTCCGCAACCTGCTGTCCAACGCGTACAAGTACTCCACATCAGGGGCCGTTCAGGTGCACCTGCTCGCGCGACGCAGCGGCACCGCTGGCGATCTCCTCGGCTTCCAGGTCAGCGATCACGGCATCGGCATGACGCCGGAACAGCTGGCTCGGGTCTGCGAACGCTTCTACCGCGCCGACGCGTCCGGCCACGTGCCGGGTACCGGCCTCGGCATGAGCATCGTGCAGGAGCTCGTCTCGCTGATGGGCGGCACCCTGGAACTGGCGAGCGTGCCGGACCAAGGCACCACGGTCACGGTCTGGCTGCCCTGCGCACCGACGGATTCGCGCGCGATCTCAGGCTCGCAAACCGTGATCGAGCAGCAAGCCGACGAACACCGCGAAACCCACCCAGTGGTTTAGGCGAAAGGCGCGGAAGCAGCCGTCGCGCGAACGGTCGCGGATCAGTGCGTAATGCCAGGCCGCCATGCCCGCAGCCGCCCCGACACCCGCAAAGTACAGAACGCCGAGACCCTGTCGCGCGCCAAGCAAGGCCCAGAGCGCCAGGTACAGCGCATAGAAACCCATCACCGCGGCAACGTCGAATCGGCCGAGCGTGATCGCCGAGGTCCGGATACCGATCTTCAGGTCGTCGTCGCGGTCGACCATCGCGTACTCGGTGTCGTACGCCAGCACCCAGAACAGATTGCCCAGAAGCAGCCCCCAAGCCATCGCGGGCACGTCGCCGCGCACGGCCGAGAACGCCATCGGGATGCCGAAACTGAACGCCACCCCCAGCACCGCCTGCGGCATCGCGAAGAAGCGCTTGGTGTAGGGATAGAACACCGCAACGGCCAGCGCGGCGAAGCTCCACAGGATGGTCGAGAGATTGGTCGTCAGAACCAGCGCGAACGCCGCGAGTGCCAGCGCTGCGCCGAACAGCAGCGCCTCGCGCGCCGAGATCGCGCCACGGGTCACCGGGCGCTGCGCGGTGCGCTTGACGTGGCGGTCGAACTCGCGGTCTGCCACGTCGTTGACGGTGCAGCCGGCGCTGCGCATCAGGACCGTACCGAGCGTGAACACCACCAGCAGGTGCCAGCCCGGGAACCCGTCGGCCGCCATCCACAGCGCCGAAAGCGTGGGCCACAGCAGCAGGTAGCTGCCGGCCGGCCGGTTCCAGCGGATCAGGTCCAGGTAAAGCGACAAGCGCGAGGGGGAGACGGTGGGGCCGGACACGGGAGCGTGTGCATCACGAAAAGGGGACACCCGACATTGTCGCCAAGGCGCCTCGGTGTTCACCCGGAGCGGGCCGCAACCTCGCGTCGCCGGGACGACAATCCACCGGACCCCAGACGACGATACCGGCATGGCCCGGCGATTGCCGGTGGAACCCCTCCTGTTTCAATGCTGAGCACTTTCATGCGCCCTCGTGTCACACCCCCCTTGCGCGCCTTGCTGCACCGGGTGGGTCGAATCTTCGGGGCACTCGCGCTGTTCGCCTTCTCGGCCCTGCTCGCCCTTCCGGCTTCGGCCAGCACGCTCACCAGGGAGCGGCTCAGCGAGCTCTTTCCCTTGCCGCTGACGGTCGGTGAACGCGACGCGACGCTGCCGGTGTGGCCGCTGTTCAAGAACGACCTGACCAGCACCGTGCTGGTCGGCTATGTGTTCGAGTCGATCGACTTCGCGCCGGTGCCCGGCTATTCCGGCACGCCGGTCAACCTGCTCATCGCGCTGGACGCCAAGGGCGTCTTCCTCGACGTCAAGGTACTGTCGCATCACGAACCGGTGTTCCTGGAGGGGCTCGGCGAGGCGCCGCTGTTCCGCTTTGTCGACCAGTACAAGGGTCTGGCGTTGCAGCAGAGCATCAAGATCGGCTCCAACCAGAACCGGGGCGGACGGGTGGGAAGCGCCAACGTCTACATCGACGGCGTGTCCAAGGCGACCGCCTCGGTGCGCATCATCAATCAGAGCCTGCTGTCGGCATCGTTGGCCATCGCTCGCGCCAAGCTGGGCTTTGCCGCCGGACGGGATCCCGACCTGATCGGCCGCGTCAAGGGCGACCTCTACGAGGCGCTGGACTTCGCCGCGCTGGAGCGCAAGGGTCTGGTCACCCAGCGGGTCTGGCGCAACAGCGATATCGAAGCGGCATTCAAGGGCACCGTCGGCGAGGGGCAGGACCCGGTCGCGCTGCAGTCGCCCGATGCCGTGTTCAGCGAGATGCTGGTCGCGCACCTCAACGTGCCGAGCGTCGGGCGCAACCTGCTGACGCCCGCAGCGTGGGACTTCCTCACCGGATGGCTCGAACCCGGCGACCATGCGTTCCTGGTGGTCACCCGCGGGCGCTACAGCTTCATGGGAGACGACTACGCGATCGGCGCGGTGCCTGATCGGCTCACGCTCGGTCAAGGTGGCCTGCCGCTGGAAATCCGAGACTTCAACGTCGAGGGCAGGCCGCGCCTGCCCGAAGCCTGGCTCGGGCCCGATGCGCGCTGGCGCATCTTCAAGGTAATCAACCAGGCCAGCCTCGACCCCTCGCAGCCACTGGACTTCGCGCTGAGCGTGACACGCAGCAAGGGGCAGATCCTGCCCGAGCGCGAGCGCAAGGAGTTCACGCTGCGCGCGCAACTTCCGACTGCCTATGCCGAGCAGCCGCGCAGCAACGAGAAGACCTGGCATTCGATCTGGTCCGGCCGTGCCTGGGAGCTGGCGCTGCTGGTGGTGGCGCTGGCCGGCCTGAGCCTGGTGCTGGCCCGTCCGGGCTGGCTGGTGCAATCGACGCAGAGGCTGGAGCGGATTCGGCTCGCGTGGCTCGCGTTCACGCTGGTGTTCATCGGCTGGTATGCGCAGGGTCAGCTCTCGATCGTCAATTTCACCGCGCTGGTTCATGCACTGATGGCCGGGCGCAGCCTCGACTTCTTCCTGTACGACCCGATGACCGTGCTGCTGTGGGCGTTCGTCGTGATCAGCCTGATCGCCTGGGGGCGCGGCACTTTCTGCGGCTGGCTGTGCCCGTTCGGAGCACTGCAGGAGTTTGTCGCCAGGCTTGCCCGGCGGGTCCGCCTGCCCCAGCTCAAGCTGCACACCCGCATCGATGCCCGCTTGAAGAAATTGAAATACGTCGTGCTGGTCGGGATCGTCGCGACGGCTTTCGTCAGCCCGGCATGGACCGACAGGCTGGTCGAGGTGGAGCCGTTCAAGACCTCGATCACGCTGATGTTCGACCGCTCGTGGCCTTACCTGCTGTGGGCCGTGGCGCTGCTGGCGCTCAACGCCGTGGTCTACAAGGCCTACTGCCGCTACCTGTGCCCGCTGGGCGCCGGGCTGGCGGTGCTGGGCCGCATCCGGCTGCTGAACTGGCTGCCGCGCCGCGCCGAATGCGGCCAGCCCTGCCAGACCTGCCGCCACAAGTGCGAGTACCAGGCCATCGAACCCGTCGGAAAGATCGACTACGCCGAGTGCTTCCAGTGCATGGACTGCGTGGCGATCCACGACAGCGATCAGCTCTGCGCACCGCGCATCATGGCCACGCGCAAGGGCCGCGTGATCCCGGTGCACGCGTTGCCGCCGGGCCCGGCGCACCCACCGGCCATGCACGTCTCGCCATGAAGAAGGGAACACCGATGAAGCGACGCAACCTGCTGATCGCGAGCCTGGGCCTGGGCAGCGCGTTGCTGACTCGCGCGGCCGCCGCGAACCGGCCCGACCTGCAATGGCGCACCCGCCCGCTGCTGGCGCTGGGCACCACGGTGCGGCTGCGCGCAGCGCATGTCGACGCGGCACAGGCCGACCGCGCGCTCCACGCCGCGGCCGCGACGCTGCAGGCCGTGGAGGCATCGATGAGCCTCTACCGCGAGGACAGCGAGCTCAGCCGGCTGAACCGCACCGGCTGGCTGCACGCGCCGAGCGCGCACCTGCTGAACGTGATGCGCGAGGCGCGGCTGGTGTCGCAGCGCAGCGCCGGTGCGTTCGACGTGACGGTGCAGCCGCTGTGGTCCGCCTACGAGCGAGCGCGTCAGGCCGGTCGATTGCCGACCGACGCCGAGCGCATCGATGCACAGGCACGCACCGGCTGGCAGCAGGTGCAGCTCGACAGCGATCGCATCCGCTTCCTGAGATCCGGCATGGCCGTCACGCTGAACGGCATCGCCCAGGGCTACGCGGCCGACGCGGTGCGCGCCACGCTGCAGGCCCACGGCGTCGAACATGCGCTGATCGACGCCGGCGAATTCGGTGCCATCGGCCGCAATGACCGCGGCCAGCCCTGGAACGTCGGCGTCGAGGATCCGCACGACGCCACACGAGTGCTGGCTGCGCTGGCACTGAACGGGCGAGCGCTGGCCACCTCGGCCGACAACCGCAGCATCTTCAGCGCCGACCGCCGGCACCACCACATCATCGATCCGTCCACCGGCGATTCACCACCCGAGCTGAGCAGCGTGACCGTGGTCGCCGCGAGCGCGATGCGCGCCGACGCACTGACCAAGGTGATGTTCATGGCCGGTCCCGGGCGGATCCCGGCACTGGCGCGGCAGTGGGATGTGGGTGTGCTGTGGGTCGACAAGCAGGGTCAGTGGGAAGCGACACCCGGCCTGTTGCCGGCCTGATCGAGCCGGTCGGGCTCAGGCTCCGCGCACCATCGCCATCACCTTGCCGGCATCCAGCGTGCTCGCGCGTTGCTGGATGGCCGGCAGGTGCTGGCTGTACAGGCCCTGCGCCTGCTGCGTCACGCT
>JAGNWJ010000091.1 GCA_017986065.1 Rhizobacter sp.
GACAACGAAGTGCACCCGATCATGATGAGCGTGCTGGTCGAGCCCGAGGACATCGTGATGCATTTCGAGGACGACGGGATGGCCTTCGATCCCCTGCTTGCGCCGGCGCCGAAGCTGCCCACCTCCATCGAAAAGGCGGTCCCGGGCGGCCTGGGATTGATGCTGGTTCGCAAGTACGCGAGGTCGGTTGCCTACGAGCGCAATGCCGGCCGCAACTGCCTTACCGTGCGTGTGGCACGGACCTGAAGCCGGGTACCAACTGGCGATCTGTTGATCGGCAGGGGGGCGAGTCCAGGCCGGCCGATGGCGGCGACACGATCAGGATCAGGCCAGCGGAGCTGACTTCCTGTTTGCCACGGATGCACAGCAGCCTGTAAAACGCTGCAAATCAACTGCTTTTCTGGCCATGCCCTGCCGTTAGCATCGGCACCATGCGAATTTGTCCAGTGCTGGCGCAGCCGATGCTCGAGTCGGCATCGCCCCGACCCAGGACTGCAGCTGGACTTGCTGATATCCATGAATCGCCTGTGAGGACTGCACTGCATGCCGCCGCTTGAAACGATGCCGGGCGAACGCGTCAGGAACCTGGCGCACCCAGTCGTGCTGAAGGGTGTTTCGCGTACCTACCGCCTCGACTCCGTCGACGTCCCGGCGCTGACCGACATCAATCTGGTGATCCTTCCGAACCGATTCACGGTCCTGTCCGGGCCGTCGGGCAGCGGCAAGACAACGCTGCTCAACCTGATTGGCTGCATCGACCGGGCCGACAAGGGCACGATCATGGTCGGAGGCAGGCCGGTGCAGACGATGGACGACGACGCCCTGTCGGACTTCCGGGCGCATCAGCTTGGATTCATCTTCCAGAATTTCAACCTGCTGCCCGTGCTGACCGCCTTCGAGAACGTCGAGTACCCACTGGTGCTGACCGGCATGCCAGCCGACAAGCGGCGCGCTCGGGTCGCGAAACTGCTGGAGGCGGTGGGCCTGGCCGATCGCGCGGGCAACCGGCCCGGCCAGTTGTCAGGCGGACAGCGTCAGCGCGTCGCGATCGCCCGTGCGCTGGCGCTGAGGCCGCAACTCGTGCTGGCCGACGAGCCCACGGCCAACCTGGACAGCAAGACCGGCGTCGAGATCATCGAACTGATGCGCAGCATGCAGAAAAAGCATCGCGTCTCGTTCATCTTCTCCTCGCACGACCCGAAGGTGCTCGAAGCCGCCGACGACGCCGTCCACATCCATGATGGCCGCATCACATCGATCGAGCGGCGCCTGGCCTTGGCGGAATCGCGAACATGACCGTGCATCGCTTGCGCCACGTTCAAGCAACCCTGGGTCGTTGAACTGCTCATGAAAACATCACTGATTCGATGGTGCGGCATTCTGGGCGCTTGCCTGGGCTTGGCGGCCAGCGCTGTCGCCGCGCCGGAAGCGCAATCCATCCTCGCGGCCAGCGATGCGGTTCGAAATCCGGCCCGATCATTCGCAGTGACCGTCACGTTGATCGAGTACCGCAACGCCAAGCAGACCGACAACAACACGTTGATGGTCTACTCGAAGGCAGACAACTCGAGCGGCCAATACCGCAGCCTGTTGCGATTCCTGGAACCGCAGCGCGACGCCAACAAGCTGATGCTGAAGAGCGGCAACGACCTGTGGTTCTTCGACCCGGCAAGCCAGGCGAGCATCCGGTTGTCACCGCAGCAACGACTGCTCGGCCAGGCTTCGAACGGCGATGTGGTCACCGTCAACCTGGCAAAGGACTACACGGCAGCGCTGGAGGGCGAGGAGGATCTGACGGACGGCGAGCGGGTGATGCGCCGCTGCTACAAGCTCGCGCTGGCGGCGGCATCACCCGACGTGACGTATCACCGCGTGGAAATGTGGATCGACACCACCTCGTCGCGTCCGGTCAAGGCACGCTTCTTCGCTGAGAGCGGGCACCTTCTGAAGACGGCCTACTACCGCAAGTTTCAGCCACAACTCGGTCGTGAACGTCCGACCGAGGTCGTCATCATCGACGGACTGGACCCCGCGTGGGTCACGGTGCTCCGATACAGTGATTTCGCCTGGCGCGAGGTTCCCGAGTCCTGGCTGCAACGCGATTACCTGCCACGATTCAAACCGGAGTGAGCATGCGACCAGACACCCTCCTGCTGCAATTGGCGCTGCTCGTCTGCACTGCCTCACATGCCGCCAGCCCGCCGGACGGCCTCCCAGACGATCTCGATGCGCTGTCGCTCGCAGACAAAGCGCCGACGACCGCGCCCCAAGCCGCCAAGTCGTGGCGCATCTTCATCGAGGGCGCTGGCAGTCGCACCGGGGTTGGCGGCTCCGATTCGAATTTCGAAACCAAGCGTGGCTCGCTCGACGTGCGCTTCGACAGCACCATCGCGCCGGGCCTGCGTGCCGTCTTTTCCGACCGTCTGGACCTGCTGAACAACAACGGGGCCACCCGCGCTCATGACGTGAACACGCTGCGCGAGGCGTACCTGAGCTGGGCCCGCACAGACGAGCAGATCGTCGATGTGGGTCGGGTCAACGTTCGCCACGGTGCAGCCTTCGCATACAACCCGACCGACTGGTTCAAGGAAGGCGCGCTTCGCTCGATCGTCTCGCCGGATCCCGCAGTACTGCGCGAGAACCGCCAGGGCACGGTGGTGCTGCAAGGGCAACAGTTGTGGAGTGCAGGATCCATCACCGCAACGTACTCGCCCCGGCTGGGGCGTGACCCCAATCCAGGCACCTTCTCGCTCAACGTCGGTGCCACGAATCCACGCAACCGCTGGCTGCTGGCCGGCAGCACCAAGTTCAGCGACAAGCTGAACACGGAAGTGCTGCTGTACGGCGGCGACAACACACGCATGCAGGTCGGATTGAACGTCTCCGCGCTGATCAGCGACTCGGCCGTCGTGTTCGGGGAATTCACCTCCGGCAAAGGCCGATCGCTGGTGGCGCAAGCGCTCGAGCTGAATCAAGCACGACGCCACCAGGAACGGGCTGCGGTGGGCGTGACCTACACCACGCCACTGAACCTCAGCCTCACCGCTGAGGCGCAGTACAACAGCGCGGCCCCCGATCGATCACAGTGGAAAGCGCTGCCGGGTCTCGATCCTTCGGCTCGGTTGCGCGTGCTCGGCACGGAACCGACTCTCCAGGACCTGCCGGTGCGCAATGCCTTGTTCTTCTATGCCAACTGGAAGGACCTGCTGGTGCGGCGGTTCGATCTGTCGGCATTCCTGCGACGTGACTCGGAGACCCACAGCCGCCATCAGTGGATCGAAGCGCGTTACCACTGGGACAGCGCCGAACTCGCGCTGCAGTGGCAGCTGTATTCCGGCAGCGCGGGATCCCTCTACGGAAGCGTTCCGGAGCGGCGGGCCATCGAGCTGGCCTTGAGATTCTTCCTGTAGCAGCCTGTGTTGCCTCGGGAACGGCCGAATCGCAAAGAAGAAGATGGCGTGACTACTGCGCAAGCATCCGACATCGACCCCGCGTGGCAGGCGCATGCAGGGGAGGCACGCCTGCTGGTCTCACTGCTGCGAACCTCTCGCCTGGCCTTGCTTTACTGCGACGAAGGGACGGAAAAGTCATCGTTCCTAGCCTCTGCGCTGATGCCTTTGCTGGGCCGGCGGGCAGAGGATCGATTCATGCCGGCGGATGCCCGCGAAACCGGCGTGGCCGCTCCTCCTGCCGATCGACGCAAACGCCCTGCCGTTCATAACGCAGCGTGCACACGCGAGTTCGTCGTTCAATTCGACGATTGGTCGGACGATCCCCTGCCCGCGCTGCTGGCCCGCATCCATCAGGTTGCCAACACGTGCGAGGCTGAGCGCTCGGCTCCGTGGCAGCGTCTGGGCGACACGCTGGAAGCGCTCGGCACCCGGCTTGATGCGAGCTTCATCATCCTGCTCGACCGCTTCGAGGCATTCCTGTGCGCCCCGCCAGATCACGCCGGAAACGCCCGGTTCGCTAGCGATTGGGTCGATGCAGTGCTGCGGGCCAAAGTGCCGGTGAGTTTTCTGGTTGCCGTGGATGAGGAAGCCCGTCCGCGCCTGGGCCACCTGCGCAACCGGATTGCCGGGTTCGATGACTTTTCGTTGAAACTGACGCGGCCGGCTCCGACGCTCAGGCCACCGAAGGCGAATCAACCCCCGGATGCAGTCACGCACGTCGCCCAGCCTGCGCCGCCGGTCCTGACCGAGGCAGTCATGGTCTCCCCCCCGGCTCTGGCTGACCCGACCAAGGCGGAGCGGGCAGAGGTGACACAGCCGAAACGGAAGATCCGCCCTCCGAAGGTCAAGCGCCCGGTGCAGCCGCGTTCGGAGGTCAAGGCCGAGGACGTGTACGCCTTGATCGAATCAACCCTCTCGCGCACGGTGACAGAAGTCTCGGACGATCCGTTTTCTGTAGGCCAGGCGGCGACAGAACCGACCGCTCGCGCCCCGGAAGAGGTGCAACCGACGAATTCAGCTGTGGCCTCCTCCGCGTTGCCGCGCAGTCGCTGGCAATCTGTGATCACGCGGATCGGTCGCATGCTGCGCGGTGCGAACCGCCCCGGGCGAGACGCATGACAGGCTTGCCTTGCAGCACTCCGGTTGCAAGCAAATGCGTCAGGAACACGAACCACCTCACGAATCTCGTGGTTCCGGCCGAATCACCGCGTGCGAAACTCATTTGATGTTTGTCAACCCCGCTGAAACATGAACGCTCGCACCCCTGTTGTCGCCGTCGTCGGCCTCGGCTACGTCGGACTGCCCCTCGCCGTCGAGTTCGGCAAGCGATTCACGACGATCGGTGTGGACCTGTCTGAACGCAAGGTGGCCGCCTATCGGCGCTTTGAAGACCCGACGGGCGAGGTGTCCACCGAACAACTCCGCGCGGCCACCCTGCTGACATGCACCACGAACGGTGCTGCGCTGGCCGAGGCGGACTTCATCATCGTCGCGGTCCCCACACCGATCGACGACGCGCGGCGTCCTGATTTCCAGCCGCTGGTCGGCAGCTCCGAAACCGTGGGGCGCCACATGAAGCGTGGCGCGATCGTGGTTTACGAATCGACCGTCTATCCAGGGGCCACCGAAGAAGTGTGCGTGCCCGTCCTGGAGAAGTATTCCGGCTTCAAGTGGAAACAGGATTTCAACATCGGCTACTCGCCGGAGCGTATCAACCCTGGCGACAAGACCCGCACACTGACGAAGATCGTCAAGCTGGTTTCAGGCGACACCCCGGAAACGCTGGCGCAGGTGAAAGATCTTTATGCCGGGATCATCGAAGCAGGCGTGTACCCGGCGAGCAGCATCCGCGTGGCCGAGGCAGCCAAGGTCATCGAGAACACGCAGCGCGATCTGAACATCGCTTTGATGAACGAACTCTCGCTGATCTTCAATCGCATGGGCATCGACACGATCGAAGTGCTGCAAGCGGCTGGCACCAAATGGAATTTCCTGCCGTTCCGCCCGGGTCTGGTCGGTGGCCACTGCATCGGCGTCGATCCGTACTACCTGACCCACAAGGCGGAGATGCTCGGCTACCAGCCGCAGGTCATCCTCGCTGGCCGACGCATCAACGACAGCATGGGCAAGTACGTGGCGGAGCAGACCGTCAAGCGCCTGATCGCATCCGGTCAGGCTGTGAAAGATGCCGACATCGTCGTGCTCGGCATGACCTTCAAGGAAGACTGCCCGGACCTGCGCAACAGCAAGGTCATCGACGTGATCCACGAGCTTCAGTCCTACGGCGTCAAGGTGCATGTGCATGACCCGATCGCCGACAGCGACGAATGCCTGCACGAGTACGGCATTCCCCTCACGGCTTGGGAAGACCTGCCCCGGGCTGCTGCGGTCATCGCCGCGGTCGCGCACCAACCCTACAAGGACATGGGGTTGACCACCCTGCTGAGCAAGCTGCAGCCGGGCGGAGTGTTCTCCGATGTCAAGTCCGCGCACGATCCCGTGGCGGTGCAGGAGGCCGGCTACGCCTTGTGGCGGCTCTGATGGCATACGACGCGCTCCGGTCCGCACTGCGGGCCACACCGAAGACCTGGCTGGTGACCGGTGTCGCGGGCTTCATCGGATCGAACCTGCTGGAAACGCTGCTCGAACTCGACCAGCACGTGGTCGGACTCGACAACTTCGCGACCGGGCATCAGCGCAACCTCGATGAGGTCGCCTCGCTGGTCGGCGCACAGCGCTGGGCGCGCTTCCGCTTCATCCGGGGCGACATTCGCAGCCTGCAGGATTGCCAGAGCGCCTGCCAGGACGTGGACTTTGTCCTGCACCAGGCGGCTCTCGGCAGCGTGCCTCGATCACTGGCCGATCCGGTCACGACGAATGCAGTCAACGTCGATGGCTTCCTGAACATGCTGGTTGCTGCGCGCGATGCCAAAGTCCGGCGCTTCGTCTATGCGGCAAGCAGTTCGACCTATGGCGATCATCCGGCCTTGCCGAAGATCGAAGACCGCATCGGTGCGCCGCTCTCACCCTATGCCGTCACCAAGCTGGTCAACGAGCTGTATGCCACTGTGTTCACCCGCGCCTACGGTCTGGACAGCATCGGACTGCGCTACTTCAATGTGTTCGGGCCACGGCAGGATCCCGATGGTGCCTACGCAGCGGTCATCCCGAAATGGATTTCCGCACTGATCGATGGTCGTCCGGTTCACATCTACGGCGACGGCGAGACCAGCCGTGATTTCTGCTACGTTGCCAACGCCGTGCAGGCCAATCTGCTGGCCGCGTGTGCCACTGGAGACACCGCGGTCAATCAGATCTACAACGTGGCGATCGGCGACCGCACCAGTCTGAACCAGCTGTTCGAACTGTTGCGCAAGAACCTGGTGGCCAGTTATCCGCAGCTCCGGGACGTGCAGCCGCACTATGCCGACTTCCGTGCCGGCGATGTCCAGCACTCGCAGGCAGACATCACCAAGGCGGTCGAACGACTGGGATACCGACCCACCCACCGCGTGGGTGAAGGGCTGGCGCAGGCGATGCAGTGGTACATGATGCAGGCGAAGCGAAACGATCAGGTGCTGCGGCCCGCGCACTGATCACGCCGGTCGCTCATCGCCTGATCCAGGCACGGCGGGTCGAAGTGGGCCGCGCACCGCCTCTGCGGAAAATAGTGCGATCAGAAGCATCAGGAGTGCGACGCGTGGGACGTCCAGCACACTGCTCACCAGGCCCACGCACAGGCCACCGCACAGCGATGCGATCAGGAACGGTGCGATAGGCACGCCACGCCCGGCCGCACCGACGAGACGCCACAGCGTCCACCCCATGAACAGCACAAAGGCCAGCAGCGCGACGACTCCGCGCTCGATCAGCAACTCGAGGAAGAGGTTGTCGATGTGCCACGGCACGAAGTAGTAGCCCTGCGCTGCCGGGAACCAGCGAGCCAGTCCTTCGGAGAAATCGCGGTTGGCCAGAAGCTCCACCCCGTCCGGCCCGACCAGGCTCAGGTTGTCCAGTTCGGCAGCGCTCGCGTGATTGAGCACCGAGACCGAGAACACACCCATGCGTGGCGCCCAGAACGACCCCACATCGAGCAGCGGACCGTTCAGCCGAATGGCTGCATGGCGCCATGCAGCACCGCCCGGGGAGACACGCATCACACCTGTCTGGCAATTTCGCGGAAACAGCAGATGCATCTCGCAAAGCTGGAAATACAGAACCGCCTCAGCCTGCGCCCGGACATCGAATCCCACCACATGCCCAGGCACCGGGCGCAGCGCAACGCGCTGCGTGAGGGCCATCTGGCCGACAAAGCGAGGCGGCGACTTCGGTCCCGCCATCCGCACCGTCCCCGTCGGTTGCCCACCGGCGGGCGGAATGAACGCGACCTCGCCAGGGAACTGGCTCCCGGGATGGGCCTGGGCATAGGCGACAGGCAGGCGGCCCAGGCCGATTCCCAGCATCCAGTCGGACGGGCTTTGCAGCAAGGCCAGGCCGTTTTCCCAGTGCTTCAGCCGGCCATCCATGTCGTGGTCGCTGGCAGCCATGCGCTCACGCATGAACGATCCCAGACCCAGCACGGCCGCCACCTCCATCGTGAGCGCGACCGCAAGGGCAAAGCCGCCCACGACCCGCCAGCGGATGCGCGGCAGACGCCGCCCCCGCAGCAGCAACGCAAGCAGCAACAACGAGCCCGCCACCGCGCCATAGACGCCACGCGAGAAAGTCGTCAGGCAGGCGTATCCCGTCAGCAGCGCGAGCACGGCAGCAAGCGCCCACAGCAGGGGCGAGCGCGTCGTCCAGAGCGCCCAGGCCACAAAGGGCGTCGCGAGCACCAGGTACACATCGATGGCAGCGCCACCCACATGCATTTCCCAGAACAGTGCCGTCGTGCGATAGCGGGCCGAGAAATCCCACAGGCCCGTGTACGCCAGACGCTCCCAAACGACTGCCAGTGTCACCAACGTGAGGCCGACCAGCATTCCCGATGCAAGACAACGTGTGGCGGACTCGGCGTCTCGGCTGATTTCCCAGCGCAGCAAGGGCCAGATCAACGCGGCATGCAACAGCGGCTTGAAGACACGCCAGCTGTTCAGCGGGTCGGCATAACTCTCGAACAGGCCTGAAGCGCCGGAACTGGCCACCAACATGCCACGAACGAGAGCAGCGATCCCGAACGCTCCCAGCACGCCAGCCAAGCCGAGGCAAACCAGATCCGTTCGCGCGCCGGGCGGGGCTGCGCCTGCGGTCCAGCGAGCAAGCCCGAGCCG
>JAGNWJ010000092.1:0-4877 GCA_017986065.1 Rhizobacter sp.
TCCAGCAACGCGGTGGAGTTCATCAAGTTCAGCAGTGGGCTGCTCTGGAGCGTGGCCGATGTGAAGTTGAAGGTCAGCGGGCCCGTATCCACAGGCGTCACGAAGACCGGCACTGAAGGCAGCGACACCCTGTCTGGTGGCACCGGCTCGGACAAGCTTTTCGGGCTGGGGGGTGCAGATGTGCTCACAGGGGCCGATGGGGACGACTACTTCGTGGGTGGGACGGGCGCGGACACCCTGAACGGTGGCAAGGGCAACGATGTCTACGCTTTCAATCTTGGTGATGGTGCAGATGCGATCTTCGACAACAGCGAGTACACCGCCAGCAACGACGAGTTGCGATTCGGTCCCGGCATCGCACCGAATGACCTCACCTTCTTGAGGTCCGGCAACGACCTGATCTTCAAGTTTTCTAATGGGGTTGATCAGATCACCGTCAAGGGTTGGCGCGCCAGCGCTTACAACCAGATCGAGCAAGTCAAGTTCAGCGATGGATCCATCTGGAGCGCCGCCGAGATCAACACCCGTTCGAGTCAGATCATCGGGACCGCCGGTTCCGATGTGTTGACGGGCACGTCCGACTACTTGGACGCAGTGCTCGGACTGGCTGGCGATGACACCCTCAGTGCCTCCGGAGGAAGCGACACGCTCGACGGTGGCGCAGGCAACGATGTGCTCAATGTCGGCGGTTTGCCCTACTCCAACTACGTGGTGACTTTTCTGGGTGGCACGGGCAACGACACCATGACCGGTTCGGAATACGCCGACACGTACATCTACAACCTGGGTGATGGCCTGGACGTGATCACTGACCATGCGGACTACGCGAGCAGCGGCGAAGACGAACTGCGCTTCGGTTCGAACATCGTCTCGTCCGACATCACGCCGATTCGCTCCGGCACCGACCTGGTCTTTCAGCACCGCAATGGCAGCGATGGAATCACGGTCAAGAACTGGTTTTCCGACCCCTTCCGTCGAGAGCAGATCGACAGGATCGTCTTCAGTGACGTCACATGGACGGCGGACCAGGTCACTGGCCGGGCCCAGCCGCCGCTGCTGGGTACCGCTGGCAACGACGTGCTGGTCGGCACTCCCTTTGCCGAGACGCTGCGCGGATTGGCCGGCAACGACACGCTGACAGCCGCAGGCAGCAGTGGTGGCGACACACTGGACGGCGGCGACGGCAACGATGTGCTGAAGTTGCTGCCCGAAACCTACAGCTACGTCGGCGCCACCTTCATCGGCGGCAAGGGCAACGACACCATCATCGGTTCGGTCTACAGCGACGTCTACCTGTTCAACGTGGGAGATGGGGCCGATGTGGTGACCGACTTCAACGCCAGCTACGACGATCGTGATCAGCTGCGCTTCGGCCCGACCATTGCAGCTTCGGATATCACGGCCATTCATGCAGGGCAGGATCTGAGGCTGCGGCATGCCAACGGACTCGATGTCATCACGGTCAACGGCTGGTTCTCGAGCGATCCTGTCGCCTATCAGATCGAAGAGCTGATATTCGGCGATGGGACCGTCTGGACGGCTGATCAGGTCAGCACGAGCGCGGTCAGTGCCCCCGTTCTCAACGGCACGCCAGGCGCCGATTCAATGACCGGTACCGCGAGTGACGAGGTGATCAACGGCCTGGCCGGCAATGACACGCTTGATGGCGGATCTGGCGCCGATACCTTGCTGGGCGGCACGGGCGACGATGTCTACGCCGTGGACAACATCGCCGATGTCGTCACTGAACTGGCCAGCGAAGGACGTGACATCGCGCGGGCCACGCTCGCGTGGACGTTGGGGGCGAATCTGGAAGATCTCGTGCTTGCCGGAACGGCGGACATCAACGGTACCGGCAACGCCCTGGCAAACGCACTCGCAGGCAACACAGGCAGCAATCGACTCGATGGGGCCGTGGGTGCCGACAGCATGACGGGCGGCGCTGGCAATGACACCTATGTCGTCGATAACGTGGGCGACATCACGGTCGAGGTCATCGGCGGAGGAACTGATGCGGTCGAATCGTCTATCAGCTGGACCCTGGCGACGGAAGTCGAGAAGCTCATGCTCACAGGCTCGGCTGCCAACAATGCGACGGGCAATGCAAACGCCAACACCCTGATCGGCAACGCAGGCGCCAACCGGCTCGACGGCGCAGCGGGTGCTGATGCCATGACCGGAGGTGCCGGCAACGACACCTACGTGGTCGATAACGCAGGCGACACCACCATCGAGGTTTCTGCGGGTGGCACCGATGCTGTCGAGTCGTCGACCAGCTGGACGCTTGCCACCGCGATCGAGAAGCTGACCCTGACCGGGACCGGCGGCATCAACGGCACCGGCAACAGCCTGGCCAACACCCTGGTCGGCAACAGCGGAGCCAACCTCCTTGACGGAGGCGCCGGAAACGACACCCTGAGCGGCGGTGCAGGCAATGACACCTACCGGGTCGACAGCACGCTCGATGTCGTTACCGACAACGCCGGTCAGGGCATGGACACGATTCAGTCGACCGTCTCGAGGACGCTGGGCGTCAACACCGAGAACCTGACGTTGATCGGTACGGCTGCCATCAACGGGACGGGCAACGCGCTGGCCAATCTGCTGGTTGGAAACGCGGGTGCGAACACGCTCACCGGCAACGCCGGCAACGACAGTCTCGAGGGCGCTGCAGGAGCCGATGCATTGGCGGGCGGCGATGGCAACGATCGCTATGTCGGAGGTTTGGGGGCGGACAGTCTCGTCGACACGTCGACCACTTCCAGCGATGTCTATGTCTGGGGGCGTGGAGAGGGGGCCGACGTTCTGACAGACTCCGGCGGCACGGATCGCCTGGATCTGCTTGCAGGGGTGACCGAGGGCCAGATCTGGCTGCGTCAGGTCGGCAGCAACCTGGAGCTTTCCGTCATCGGCACGACCGACCGCCTGACGATGAACGGTTGGTATGCCAACTCGGCCAACCGCGTCGAGAGTTTCCGGTTGTCTGATGGACAGGCCTTGCTGGCCTCTCAGGTTCAGCAACTCGTCGACGCCATGGCGGCGTTCGCACCGCCGGCGGCTGGGCAGACGACATTGCCTGCGAACTATCAGACTGCGCTGAACCCGGTGATAGCGCCGAGCTGGGCCTGAGCCATCCGAGGCCCCGGGGGCGCAGCCTCTGCAGCGGCAGGCAGGCGTTTGGGCCGCTCACCGGAAGCTGCAGCGCTCGGATCGAAGCAGCCTCTGCACGCTCAGACGCGTCGGTTTTCCTGCTCGTCATACAGGCCGGGCAGCACCGGCCTGCCTTGCTTCGAGCCGTTCTGTAGCTCCAGCGCGTCCAGACTTCGGGCCAGCGCTTCGCCGTTCCAGGCGCTGCCCTCCACGCAGGCGCGGTCCAGCTCGCGCAGCAGCGAGGTGACGTCGGCCCGGTCGAGCCGGCGGGCCAGCGCGTTGAGGCCGGGCGGTGCGGATTGGGGCCAGGTGGCTCGTGCCCAAGACAGCAGTGCGTCGCGTGCCGATCGCGCAGACTGGCTATGGCAGGCGTGCCGCAACTCCTTCATCGCTGCGGCCGCGCTCACTTGGGCTGCTGCCTGCTTACCGGTTGAGGGTGCGCCGAGGGCGTGCGAAAGCCGCCGCTGCCGATGGGTCCAGGCCCAGGCTCCAAGGGTTGCGAGCCACAGCAGAGCCAGGGTGACGCTGACCCCTACCCATGTGGTGGCAGGCGGTCCGCTGCTTGCCGGCACGTCGGCGCGGGACGCAGAGGGTGCTGCGGCCGGGGGGTCGTTCTGGGCTTCGCCGGTCGCAGCGGTCGTGCCTGCGGTGGGGGCGGGTGCTGCTGGCGTGGCGATAGGGCCGGGCGTCACGTCCAGCGCGAGCGCGGGCAACACCGTCTCGCGCCGCTGCGCCGCCGCCACATCCCACCAGGCCACCTGCATGGCGGGCAGCTCGAAATGTCCTGCGCGGTCTGCCAGCACGACGATCTCCTGCTCACGGTGTCCGACGATGTGGCCATCCGTCACCTCCTCGGTGAGCTTGGGTACGCCGGGGTGCGATGTGAGACCCGCCGGCAGGGCCATCAGGGCGCCCAGATCGGGCAGCTGGCTTGCACTGAGCCCGACAGCGGACACGCGCAGACGGCGCGTCACCGGCACACCCACGGCGATCGTGCCGCCCGCCGGCTGCCAGGCTTCGTCGATCGTCAGCTGTTGTGCAGGCAGCCAGTCGCCGCTGCCCATGCCCGGTGGCCGAGGCTTCGCGGTCAGGCGGACCGGGTCGCCTCGCAGCCGCAGGGCCCGCGTGCCGCTCGCACCGCCCTCGATCTGCAACTGGCCGAACACGCGCTCCATGAACGGGTCGAGCGATCGTGTGCCGTCGGCCACCTGCGCGTTGAGTACCGGCCCTTCGAGCTGGATCTCGCCGCTGCGCTGCGGCACCAGCACGAAGCTGCGCGTGATCACCTGATAGGTGCGGCCGTTGCGGGTTTCCTGGCTTGATTCGTCCTGCCCGATGCGCCGCACCAGCAGGTCGGTGTTGCCGGGAAAGTCGACGCTGGCCTGGTACAGCTTCTTGTCGCTGTACAGGCGAAGCTGCAGGCTCACCGCCGACTGAACGTGCGGCTGCAGCGAGTCGAGCGTCGTCGTGAAGAACACATCCGCGACCGAGCCGGCTTGTGCTCCCTGGCCGGCGGAGCCGTTGCCCGCCGCGACGACCAACTCGATGACGGCCGATTGCTCGCCTTCCCATTCGAGCCTCGGCACCTCGATGCGGCCTTTGCGGCGCGGCGACAGGGTCAGCCTCACCTGCCGCTGCGACGACGCCGATCCGTTGACGATCTGCAGGCTGTTGCTGTTTGCGCGGCGCAGGATCTCGAAGTCCTTTTCCAGCGCCTTGAGATCGGG
>JAGNWJ010000092.1:4977-8709 GCA_017986065.1 Rhizobacter sp.
CCGAAGACCCGGGGCTCTGGGTGGCCGCCGATCCGCGCGCGGTCTGCGCTTCACCAGGCGGGCCGGAAGCCGCTTGCGCGGGCGGCTGTGCCCCGGGTCCGCCGCCCAGCGCAGAGGGCTTCGGACCCTGCCCGGATCGGGCGGACGGTTGCTGAAGGGCCTGCGCCACCAGATCGCGATTTCGTCGCGCGTCGCGGTCTGCCGGGTTCTTCGCCAGTGCGGCGTCGTAGGCTCCCAGGGCCTGCTGCAGTTCGCCGGTGCGCGCGAGCGCGTTGCCGCGGTTGTAGTGCGCATCGGCGTCGTCCAGCGTCGCGTAGGTTTCGGCGGCTGCGCGGAAGTCGCCCGACTTCATCTGTGCGTAGGCCCTGCGCCGCGGGTCGGCATATGACCGCGCTGCCGCGGCAGCGTCTCCGTCTCGCAACTGGGCCTCGCCGCGCTGATCCGGCGTGCGCCACAGCGACGACCAGCCGCCCTCGGCGTGTGCCGTCGCGCAGCAGGCCAGCAGCAGCGGGGTCAGCCAGAGGTGTCTCGAGGCGACGTTCACCACCAGCCTCGTCGAGCCAGTCCCGCCACCAGCAGCAGAACCGCTGGCAGCAGCCACCCGCCGGTGTCTCGCCAGCGCGCGGCCTTCAAATCGTCCACCTCGGTGGCACGGCCGCCGCCGGTTGCATACGACTGCAGCCCGGAGATCAGCGCGGGGACCTGATCAAGCCCGGATGCGCGCCCGCCTCCCGCCAGGGCCAGCTTCTGCAGCAGGTCGCTGTCGAGCCGTGCCATCTCGATGCGGCCCTGCGCGTCCTGCAGGAACCCGCCTTTCGGCAAGGGCACCAGCGCACCACCTGCGGTGCCGATGCCGACCACATCGAGCGTCGTCTTGCGCGCCCGCAGCATCTCGGCTGCGGCGACAGCGGGCACCGGATCCTCGAAGCCGTCGCTGAGAACGACCACGTGACCGCCGGTCGTTGCAGTGCGCTCCAGCAGTTGCTGCGCCATCACGAGCGCCGGGGCCAGCCTGTCGCCGGCGCCGGGAAGCAGATCGGGCGCGAGCGTGTTGCTCAGGCCGCGCACGGTGGCCACGTCGTCCGTGAGCGGGGTCACCAGGAAGGGCTCGGCCCCGAACACCACCAGACCAATGCGCGCGCCCTGGGCCGCGCGCAACAGATCGTTGATCGCATAACGTGCGCGCGTCGCGCGGTCCGGCGCCACGTCCTGGGCCGCCATCGACGCAGACAGGTCGAGCACCACCACCCATCCGTCGGGCGCCGAATACGCCGTGGCCGGCTCGCGCTGCCAGGTCGGACCGGCCAGTGCCATCGCGGCCAGAGTCCAGGCCAGCGCCAGCCACGGCCAGGGTGTCGTTCTGCGCCTGGACGGCTCGGCCAGGCGCAGCGCGGTCAGCAGCGGTGCATCGATCAGCGACGACCACGCTCCTGCGGACGCGCTGCGCCGTGCCAGCCACCCTGCGAGGAACAGCAGCAGCGGCACCGCCAGCAACCACGCCGGGCGCAGGAAATGGAAGCGGCCGAGGGCGGCCTGCAGGTCGGTGATCATTTCCATCGCGGCTCCCGCAGGGCCGCGGCCGGCACGCTCAGCAGCAGGGCCAGCGCAAGTGGCCAGACGAACCATTCATCGCTCGGCTGCACCCACCGATCGTTGGCGGCAGCCGGCTCCAGCCTGTCCATGCGCGCATAGGCTTCCTGCAGAGCTGCGGCATCGGTGGCCTGGAAGTACGCGCCGCCGGTTTCTGCCG
The DNA here is from genome assembly GCA_017986065.1 of Rhizobacter sp. Taxonomy (GTDB): domain Bacteria; phylum Pseudomonadota; class Gammaproteobacteria; order Burkholderiales; family Burkholderiaceae_C; genus PBB1. The sequence goes on from JAGNWJ010000092.1 coordinate 6,728, forward strand.
CGATGGTCTTCAGCGTGGCTTCGTCGAGATCGCTGTCTTCGTCGCCACCGCCGCCGACGCCGATCGTGTAGACGCGCAGCCGCGACGCAGCCGCCAGCCTGGCCGCTGGCACGGGTGGCATTTCGCCTGCGTTGCTGCTGCCGTCGGTGAGCAGCACCAGCACCGTGTCGCCACTGGCGCCGACCTGTTGCCGGGCTGCGTCGGCCTCACGATCGTTACGCAGCAGCTTGAGTGCCAGTCCAATGGCGTCGCCCAGCGCGGTGGCGGGTCCGGCCATGCCGATCGTCGCTTCCTGCAGGAACTGGTTGACCGTGTCCAGGTCGGTACTCCATGGCGCCTGCAGGTAGGGGCGGGTGCCGAAGAGGATCAGGCCCACCTGGTCTCCATGCCGCCGCTGAATGAACTCTCCGGCCAGATCCTTGACCACTTGAAGGCGGCTGGCGCGACCCGCCATGTCTCGCGCGGCCATCGAGCCCGACACGTCGATCGCCAGCAGCAGGCGACGCCCGGTGGTGGCCACCGGTTGCGGCTCGCCGAGCCATTGCGGGCGCACGGATGCGGCGATCAGCAGCAGCCAGACCAGCGCAAACAGCCACACCCGCCAGCGTGCTGCCCGCGGCGCGACCGGCGCAGCGCGTGCGGCAACCTGTGCCGCAAAGGGCAGGAACAGGGCTGCGTCATGCGGGCGGGCGGGCGGCAACCAGCGGGCGATCACCCACGGCAGCGGCGCGGCCAGCAACATCCAGGGCCACTCGAAGTGGATCATCCGCGGGCCTTGACGAAGGCGCGAGCGCCGGCGAACCACCGCTCGCGATCGTCGGTGCGGACCTCTGCCGTTCCAGCGCGGGACGCCACATCGCCGCCATAGGCACAGCGCAGCAGCCTTCGGCCCGTCTCGCCCGCCCAGGCGGTGCCGCCATGGTCGACCACGAAGGCGATCCAGGCGTCGCCGTTCAACGCCGCCACGCGTTCCCGCCCGTGGCGCACCACCGCGTATCGGCGCAGCAGCTGCTGCAAGCCGCGCGCGATCGTGGCGTCGGAATCGACCTCCTGGCTGGATGTTGCCTGCAGCTGCGCAAGCTCGTGCAAGGCGGCGCGCTGCCAGTGTCGAAAGGAAGGCCGGCGCGGCCGCCGACGCCACCAGAGGGCAAGCACCAGTGCGCTAGCAAGCAGGGCTGCCAGGCCCCACCAGCCGGGCGCCAGATGCCACCAGGCGAGCGGTGGTGGCGCTCGGTCCGGGGCCAATTGGGACAGCCAGGACGGGGTCATCTCGACTCGCTGATGAACGCGGGCATCCGCTGCGCCAGATCGTCGCAGGTGTCGAGCCGAAGCAGCGGCAGGCGACGACTCAGGCAGAGAGAATCCACGCGCCGCTCGCGTTCTGCCCAGGCGGCCGACCAGTCGCCTCGACTCGCGGCACCGTCGAGCGACCACAGTCGCCCCGGCACCCCGACGCGGTAGGCACCTGCCGGAAGGCCCTGTCGCTCCAGTGGATCGGTAAGCCAGACCACACGGCACTCGGCGCGCATCGAAAGAGCCACCAGTGCCGCTTCGCCTGCATCGTCGAAGTCGCTGAAGTCACTCAGCACGACCACGGAACTGCCGGGGCGCAGCAGCGGACGCAACGTGGTCAGTGCCTTGCCCAGGGCGCCTGATGCCATCGGCCCTGGAGCGCGCGGCTGGTTCTGCACCAGCGCCTGCAACAGCGCAAGCGCACCGATGTCGCGTGATCGCGGTGGCAGCGCCTCGGGCGCGGACGAGCCGTGCGTGATGATGCCGCCAAGCCGGTCGCCAGCGTCCACCGCGACCCAGGCGAGCCAGGCTGCGGCTCTCAGCAGTTGGGCCGACTTGAGCTGCCGGCGGCTGCCGAAGTAGAGACCCGGATGCAGGTCGGCCAGCAGCCACACCTGGCGCTCGCGCTCTTCGCGGAAGAGCTTCGTATGGGGGCGGCCGCGCCGCGCCGTGACGCGCCAGTCGATGGT